>DCDF01000227.1 GCA_002316295.1 Syntrophaceae bacterium UBA1062
CGACAAGGCCTTCGGCCCATTTATCTGCCCGTACCCGGGCCAGCCTTCCCTGCCAGTGCCTGGGGCCCACCGCGCCCGATCCCTCGATCATGCCGGCAATGTCGCGCGTCCTGCGGGCCGCTTCCTCCTCGGCAAGCGGAACGCCCGCCCATGCGCATACCGCACGGCACAGCATCTCCTGAACCTGATCGAAGAGCACGATCCTGCGCCCGTTCTCCCACCTCTTGAGGGCGGTTCGCCATTGGCCGGCCATCAGGTCTCTCAGCTTCTTGATGCTCCCCGGTGTCATGAGAGACATGATCATCAGCTTGCGCTTGAGATGCGCATCGTCGTCCAGCACCTGCACGCCTCCCTTTCCGAACAGCGTCTTGATGATCCTGCCGGGGGCGGCTCCTGCGCGCTGGAAACGCCCGGTGTCGTAGAAGATCCTCGCCGCATCCTCGCCCCTCATGCAGATGGTCCTTCGGAGCAGGAGCCTCGTCTGGAAGACATCGCTCCGATAACGCCGGCATCTCTCGGAGATAAAGGTGTAGCCCTCGATCACGAGCCTCAGGGTGCTGTCCGGGCCTTTGTCGCGGGGAATGGGGGGCACGGTACCTCCTGATTATGATGTCGTAATTCATAATAAGAGGGATCGGCATCGCCGCAAACACGGCGGAGATGCGGGCCGCGGCGGACCGGGCACAGTCCTGAGGGCTCGCTCGTGCGGCCCCTACAATCCTTTAGAGGAGATGAAGAACACCTCGTCTCCCACCATCTTCACGTTGATCGATCTGTCGTCATCCCCCCAGGTGCAGTCTCTTATGCTCAAGACAGCGCTGCATTCCCCGGGATTGCCGAGGATATCGACCACTTCGGAATACTCCATGCCGATTTTCAGCCGGTCATAATTCTCTTTTGTCACCTTGCTGCACGATGCTGCGGCAAGCAGCAGGCACACCGCGACAAAGGCCGCTCCCGCCGCTTTCAACCGGCGCCTTGTGACGATCGTGTTTTCTCTGATGCCCATTCATGCCTCCCGATGCGCCGTCAATGACTGTTCGACCGCCGGCGCTCGCGGCGGACCGTTCCCGGTGATCCGCCCGTCTTGTCCTTCCCCGCGCGTCGGACTGTGCGTCTCGAAGCGCCGACGCGGCTACAGGCGGACCTCGATCCCCCTCTCCCGCAGATACTGCTTCACCTGCCGGATGCTCAGAAGCCGGAAGTGAAATACAGACGCCGCAAGCAGCACAGAAGCGCCTCCCTCGGCCACCGCCTCGTAGAAGTCTTCCAGTTTGCCCGCGCCGCCGGAGGCGACCACCGGAACGTTGACCGCCCCGGAAACGGCCCGTGTGAAGGCGATATCGTAACCCGCCCGGGTCCCGTCGCCATCCATGCTGGTCGGAAGGATCACCCCGGCGCCCATCGCCTCGCACTGCCTGGCCCACTCCACGGCGTCCTTCCCGACTGGCTGGGTACCGCCGGAAACTACGAGCTCGAAGCCCGAGGGCATGTCCCCGTTTCGCCGGGCGTCGACCGCCACAGTGATGCGGTCCGTGCCGAACTCCCGAGCCGCCTCGCTCACCAGCTTCGGCCGCCTGACCGCGGCGCTGTTCATGGAAACCTTGTCGGCTCCGGCTGCGAGCAGCATCTCGATATCTTCGATCGAGGAGATCCCGCCCCCTACCGTGAGCGGTATGTCGATGACCGAGGACACATTCCTCACCCACTCGAGGCGGGTCTTCCGGTTTTCCAGCGTTGCGGCGATGTCCAGCATGGCCAGCTCGTCGGCGCCTTCCTGCTGGTAGAGAGCCGCGCTCTCGACCGGATCCCCCGCATCTTTCAGATCCGCGAAATGAATCCCTTTGACTACCCGTCCGTTCTTCATGTCAAGACACGGCATGATGCTGATCATCGGCTATGCTTCCTCCTTTCACGACACACCCTCTGATTCCCTTTCTCTCATATTCCAAATACTCCATCGGGCGCAAGACAGAGAGTATATTCCCGGTCGCTTCGAGTCCGGAAAACACCGCAGATGCAGCTGTAGACAACGTTCCCGCGAAATTGAGGCTTGAGCTTAAGGCCTCTCGGCTCATTCCGGCCGGGCCTCGACACGCACGCCCTCTTCGACCGCGGTGTCAGGATGAACGATCACGACCTCCCCTTCGCTGAGGCCGGAGAGCACCTGCGCCGCAAGGCCCGCACGCCGCCCTACGGTCACGGGCTTCCGGTGCGCCCTGTCCTGTTCCACCGTGAACACTGACCAGCCGTCCTGCGTGCGAAAAAGAGCCCCGGTGGGAATCTGCAGCACCCGCTCGGCTTCCCATATCACGAACCGGGAAAGCACGCGGTATCCAGTGCCGAGGCCGGACCACATCTCGGGCGGCGAAACGAAATCAGCCACGATCTGAACCCGCTGCTCTTCCACCCCGAGCGCAGACACCTCGGTGACGCCCAGCGGCTCGACCCGGCTGACCACGGCCTCGAGCGGAACATCGCCTCCCCAGCCGTCGATCGAGACACGCGTTCCCGTCCTGATGCGTACGGCATCCTGAGAGAGCACGTCGGTCCATACCTGGAGCCGCCGGATATCCCCTACCTCGAGAATCGGCTCGCCGGGATTCACGAACCCTTCGCTCCTGCGGTGCACAGCCAGAACCCATCCGGTTACCGGCGAGAGCAACACCTGCTGCACAGGCTGGCCCGAGTCACCTTTCGCTGCACTCTTGAGGGTTGCGCGGGCCGCGGCGAGCTCCGCCCGCGCGGTTTCCACACGGGCCCTGGCCGCTTCCAGGTTTGCGTCCGCCTGCGAGGCATCGGCCCGGGCCTGGTCGAGGTCGCGGCGCGCGACGGCCCCGGACTCGAAGAGGGCCTGTATGCGCTTGAGATCCGCGTCGGCAAGCTCGGCGGACGCCTGCGCAGACCTGGCCTGCTCCCGGGCCTGTTCCAGCGAGGCCTCGGCCGCGGCGACGCGGGCCGATGCCTCGTCACGCGCGCGGACATCCAGAATCGATGCGCGCGGGGCCTCGAGCTGCACCAGGGGCTGACCCCGCCTGACCGGATCCCCCGCATCGAGCTCGATCCTTCGGATGAACGCTGCCACGGGCGACGAAATGACATACTGCTGATCGACCCGCGTCTCGCCTTCTTCTTCGACGGTCTCGCGCAAGGGTGCATACTCGGCCCGGGCGGTTCGGACAGGTACGGGCGCGGGCAGAAAGCTGTAGACCACGAGAGCGGCTGTCAGCAGGGCCGCGATGATCAGGAGAATCTGTCTGCGGGTCGGTCCGGTCATTTACTCCCTCGTTTTCAGAACCCCGACGAGATCGAGTCTGTTCAGCCTCCACTTCACGATCAGGGCGGAAGCCACCGCGGAGGCAAGCACGATGAGGCCCGCCAGGCCGAGTGTGCTCCTCCCCAGCACAAAGGGCAGCTGATACAGATCGGTCTGCAGGGCCCTGACCAGCGCCGCGCTTGCTCCCGATCCCAGCACAAAGCCGAGCGGGATAGAGAGCAGGACGAGCACCGCGAGCTCGCCCAGCAGGATATATGCGACCTCTCCCCGGGTGAACCCGAGAACCCGCAGGCTCGCAAGCTCGCGGTCCCGCTCCGACAGCGAGATGCGGGCGCTGTTGTAGACCACGCCGAAAGCGATCACCCCTGCAAACAGGCTCAGGATGAACGTGTAGGTGAGCATGGTCTGCGCAGTGGTCTCGCGGAACGCCTCGATCGCCCGTTCCTGGGAAACGATGCCGGCTACGCGGGGCCTCTCGCTCAGGGTGCGGGTGATCTCCCGCTCGCGGTTTTTGTCGATCATGAGAAAGGCCCCTGAGAAGGCCATGCCGATGCCGGTGAGCCGGTTGGCCGCCTGCATGTCCATGTAGGCGGCGATACCGATGAACTGGCTGGTCAGTCCCGCAACCGGGACGCTCCGGGTATACCGGCTCCCCTCCTGGACCTCCACGACGACGTCTTCGCCGGGCCGCACATCGAGAATCCCGGCCAGCCGATCGGTCAGAACCAGGCCCTCGGGCGGGATCTCCACCGGCTCGAGATCGATGTCGATGAGACTGCGCAGGTAAGGGTCGTCGGGGATGCCCTCGATCCCGGTCTGGTAGCTCCTGTGCCCGTGCCTGAGCTTGACCGGCACGGTGCGGAACGGCTCGGCGTAGAGAACTCCCGGCAGGCCCCTGAGCTCGCAGATCGCCGCGGTGGAGGTGGGCTCGGTGAAGGTGACGGTCAGGCTCTCCCGCTGCGCGAGCCCGTACTGAACGTGGATGACATAATCGAAGGAGTCGCCGAAGAAGAGCCCCATGATGAGAATGGCGCATGAGCTCGATATGCCGAGAACCGTGAGCAGCGCCTTGACGGGCCGGCGCTCCAGTTCGCGCATGATCATACGGGTGGGCTGGTCGAAGTATCGCTGGAGACCCAGGCGCTCGACGATGGTGGCCCGGTATGAGGCGGGCGGCGCCGGTCTCATGGCCTCGGCGGGGGGCAGCATGACTGCGCGGCGCACAGCCTGCAGCACCCCTGCGAGCGAGGCGCCGATGGTCAGGGCTGTCGCCGTGAACACAACGCCAGGGTTCAGCGTGTACTCCAGATAGGGAAAGCGGTAATACTGCAGGTAGATCCGGCCGAGCCCCCGGCCCATCCAGAGACCGAGCACGGCCCCTGCCGCCGCACCCGCCACTGCGATGACCATCACGAGCTTTGCGTAGTGTATCCCTATGTCCGTGTTCGTGTATCCGAACGCCTTGAGCACGGCGATCTGTTCTCGCTGCAGGCTGATGAGCCGGGTGATTACGATGTTGAGCAGAAATGCGGCCACGGCCAGGAAAATCACGGGGAGGATGGATGACGTTCGCTCGAGCTGGCGGAACTCCTCGGTGATGAAGAAGTGCGAGGGCTGGTCGCTCCTGCCGTATGCGCCATGGCCCCCATACGGCCTCAGGAGCATGTCCAGCCTGTCGATCACATCGTCTTCGTCCGCCCCCGGCGCAAGGGTGAAGACGAGGTCGTTGAACGCTCCGTCCATGTCATAGGCGGCCTCGAGTGCGGTTCGCCCCATCCACATCACCCCGTAGCGCTGCGGATCGGGAAATACCGAGCCAGGCTCGAGCTGCATGATGAACTCGGGCGAAAGCGCCACCCCCACGACCCTCAAGTCCCGGTATCTCCCGTTCAGGATCGCGACGATCCGATCGCCGGGATGCAGATCGTGGGCCTCAGCAAAAGGCTCGTTGAGCACGACCTCGCCTTCACGGCCGGGCTGCACCAGGCGGCCCTCCCGGATGAACAGCCGGTTGAGCGTGGGCTGCCGTCCCTCGGGAATGGACACGATCGATCCTGAGACCGGCTCGTCGAAACCCGGCACCTCCAGGTTCACTCCTGAAACCACGCGCGTCTCTGCAAGGCCCACTCCAGGCACCTCGCGGATCCGCCCGATCAGCTGATCCGGGGCCCTGCGCACTGTGGCGAATCCGTCGGCGAAGCGATAATCGGTGTAGTACATGTCCAGCGATCTTTGGAGCGCGTCCATCACGCTCGTCATGGACACATATGTGGCCACACCGCTCAGGATGACGAAGACTATGGCTACAGCCTGCCCCCGCATCCCCCACAGGTCGCGGAGCATCTTGCGGTCGAGCGCTTTCATCATGTTCACCATGAAAGGTCGCGCGCGGCTTTTTTTTCCGCGTTCCGGCGTATACGAGTCACCAGCCCGTCACTCAAATATATAATACGCTCCGCCATATCCGCCTGTACGGCGTTGTGCGTAATGATGACCGTGGTGGTCTTGAGCTCGCGGTTGACTCGTTCGAGCGCTTCGAGAACGATCACGCCCGTCTTGGAATCGAGTGCGCCAGTAGGTTCGTCGCACAGGAGCACACTCGGCTGCTTGGCGATGGCTCGGGCGATGGCGACTCGCTGCTGCTGGCCGCCGGAGAGCTGCGCGGGGAAGGAATCCTTCCTGTCTCCGAGCCCCACGAGTTCGAGCGCTTCCTCTGGAGTCATGGGGTTTCGGGCGATCTCGGTGACTATGGCCACGTTCTCGCGTGCGGTGAGGCTCGGGATCAGGTTGTAGAACTGGAATACAAACCCCACGTGATGCCGCCGGTATTCTGTGAGCTCCCGGTCGTCGGCCCGGGTGAGCTCCCGGCCGCGGTAGAACACTTCGCCGTCCGTGGCCGTGTCGAGCCCGCCGAGAATGTTCACGAGCGTGGACTTCCCGCTGCCCGAGGCGCCCAGCAGCACGACAAGCTCGCCTGCGTAGAGCTCGAGATCGATGCCGCGCAGAGCGTGCACCTGGACCTCGCCCATGTCGTAGACCTTTGTCAGGCCGCGTGTCTGAAAGACGATCTCGGGATTCATGCATCTCTCCGCGCCGGGCGGGCCGCATCGTTCCCGTCAAGCACCGGCGCTCCCGTGCAGGGGCCGCCGGTTTTCCTTTCCGAGCCCCCTTACGGGCTTTCATCGCCTCCGTGGATGACTCCTGTCATAAGTTTGAAATACGGAACGAGCCCGCGGTAGGCAAATCCGCATGTACGTGTATGGGAAATACGGATCGGCGTCTGATTTGCCTGCAGCCCGGGTTATCGGAAGATATGGACTTTCCCCCGGATTTGGGCTCAGCCTCAGATGACGATTTCCACCTGAAAGAAGCCGTCCCTCAGAGAATAGCTCACCTCGAACCCGAGCCTGGCGAGGGTCTGCTTGATGACTGTGTTATGAGGGTCCATCATGCCCGCGAACGAGCGGATGCCGTGCTCCCTGCCGACATCGGCGATCCTGAGGAGCAGCTCTTTTCCAAGACCCTGATGCTGCCAGTCGTCACGGACGACGATGGCGAGGTCTGTGAGATCCTCGCGAGGGTCGCGGACATATCGGGCCACCGCGACAATGGATTCTCTCCCCTCCTCGCCCGCCACGGCCACGAGCGCGAACTCGCTCTTATAGTCGATGTGCGTGAAGCGGTACAGCATGTCTTCCGGCAGGGCATGGAGCTCTTTCAGAAAACGCAGGTAGAGCGATTCCGGGGAGAGCCTTCCGAACAGGTCCAGAATGAGCGGTGAGTCCGTGGGAAGGATGGGCCGCAGAAAGATCTCTCTGCCGTCCTTGATAGTGAGCCGGGCCTCGCGCCGGGAGGGATAGCCTTCAGGCAGCCGTGTCGGCATCTTCGTGTTCACCCCGCCCTCGAGTCTCAGAATCGAGGGAGATCTCGATCCGCTCCTTGGAGCGGCCGACGTTCCTTCGCTTGAGCACGATCCGGCCCACCTCGCCCGTGCGCTTCAGGTGAGTCCCTCCGCACGACACCCGGGCGAAGCCCGGTATCTCCCAGCACCGCCTCTGTGCAGCCTCGTCCTCGTACGTGCTGAGAATCCCGTGATCGGCCTCGATGATCGATCCCACCCGGGCGATGATCTCGGGAAAGTGCGCTGAGATGTTCTCAGGCCATTGGAAATCGATCCGCGCCCTGTCGGCCGATATGTGCGCGCCGATCTTCTCCACCCCTGGCAGCAGCCGGTACACGATCTCGAGCACCAGCTCGGCTGCGAAATGCAGGCGCATCAGCCGGTACCGCCTCTCCCAGTCGATCTGCATCCGGACCCGGTCTCCCGCCCGCAGCCCGTGTCCCTCCGGCAGGGTGTAGACGATCTCTCCGCCCTGCTTGCGCGCCTCGCACACGCGGTGCCCGGCGATGGACCCGGCGTCGCTCTCCTGCCCTCCGGAGAAGGCGTAGAAGACAGTCGCCTCCACGGTCACATCGTTTCCGGACACCGAGCTGACCACGGTATCGAGCTCTGTCCGGTAGGGATCTTCCCAGAAGACCTTTCTGGTCATGTCAGCCGCCTCCAGCGCAGATATTTCGTGCCGGCTGTGCCGTCATTTCCCATCCCGCCCGTTCGGCCTCAGGGCCCGCTCAGCCGGCTTCATAGACCCCCGCCGCCCGCTTTTTATCAGACCTTTTGGATATGTGCGTGTCGCAGGACCATGCGAGGCCAGCCTTTTCGACGAGCGTCTTGAGATAGTCCAGGTGCGGGCACGCCGGACCGTGGTAATTGTCTTTCGTGATGCAGGAAGCCAGCTTGACCAGGATGCTCCCCGGCTCGATCCCGTCGAGGTCTCTCGCCTTGCGTTTCAGCAGAGCGAGCTTGCGATGCAGGGCCCTGCCGCAGCAGCCGCCGCAGGTAAAGGACAGCTTCCTGACATCACCCGCGAGGTCGAGCCCCGCGAAACCGCCGGTCCGGTTCACGAACGCCCGGTCGCAGATGTATCCCGGGCACCTCTGGTGAACCAGGTGGCATTGGACGATTGCAATGAGTTTTATCGCGGCGCGCTCCATCCCTTTACTCCGGCACATAGCTTATCTGCCCATACTGGTACAGTTTGCCTTTCCAGTCAATAATCGGTGATGCAAAAAGAGGGCTTTGCCGGGCCGGCCGCGGCCGATGCCGGAAGGACGGGGCCGAAGAGGAGATCGGGAGCTCAGGATGTATTTCTGCGGGCGAGGAGCCTGAAGATCAGGCCGGTGTTCAAAAGGACAAACCCTGCGGCGAGAAGCCACTTGGCCGTAGCGCAGGCGGCTGCGAAGGCTACCGGTAGAGCCGAGACCTCGAGACTGCCTGCGATCATCGGGAGATGTACGAGGTTTTCCAGAATATCGAGCACCGCCATGACCGGAGCGGCCCAGAGCAGCGCATTCCAGCGCCGATCCACCCCGATGCTCTCGAAGAGCCTGGCGGTTATCAGGAGCGCGAAAGCGCCGTACCAGAGAGGGTGCAGGAAATCGAGCGTGAAGTGCCCCAGCAGCGCCGCGAGCTGATCCGGGTCGAGCGAGGCCAGCACATCGGCGAATGCCTCGGCGCAAAACGTTGTCTGGAGCGTGAGCAGGGTTGCGGTTGCGTTCCCCCCGTGCAGTATCCGAGCGATCGAAATCTGCGAAGCCAGGAACAGCAGCCCCGACATCGCCACCACAGGAGTGGTCGCGTATCGCGCGCGTATCGATCCCATCAGGCCGGGCATCCGTTGCATCATTTCCCTCCTCGAAGCTCGATACTTGCCGCGCAGGCGGCGCAGCCGCTGCGAAAAGCGCGCCGCCTGCGGGGTATTACCCGATGAAGCAGCCGGACATTCTCCGTGTGCGATCTTCTCATCATTCATCCTTCTCCTTCTTCGTTTCGCTCCGCCTGTACATCTGCGGTGAGGCGATCTGCGTCCGCCAGGGGTCTCCGATCCGTCTCGACTGTCAGCTCTCGTCCACGATGGACTCGATGAGCCCGCCGGCGAGCGTGAACCTCGACCTGCCCTTGAGAGAGATCTTTTCACCCGCCACGGGTCCGCCCGGCAGGTCCACGGCCGGCACTGCCTCGAAATCGATCTCGACAATCACGCTCGAGCCTTCCGCCCGCATCGATCTCACCCTCTGGGTCCTTGTGCGAAACATCTTCGCGGACCGCCGGGCGAGCTGCTCGAATTCGGACCTTCCACAGGTCCGCGCATTGACCGCCCCTCCCGAAATGTTCGTGAACCGTATGTCCGGGGCCAGCACGGCGAGCATGGAATCGACGTCGAATGCGTTATATGCCTCGATGAAGGCGTGTACGATTACCTCATTCTGTGTTTCGGTCATATTCACCTCAGCGGATACGCTTCGAGCGGCGAAGCGGATGAAACCCGGGCCGGTCCGCAGCCGGGATGATGTCTGCGTACGCGAAGCCGTCGTGCAGCACGATCCCGCCGATATCGACCCTGATGCGCCTCCCGAACATCGGCCCGGCCGTGACGATGGTGTGAAACTCCCCGTTCTCTCCGCACGGGTCCACGCCGGGCGGAAGCTCTCCGATCAGATCCCGCGTCCATATGCGGCCCGCGAAGCCGGCCGGCAACCTCTCCAGATCCACGCAGCTGATGTATGTCTTGAGGCCCGCAGCGAGCATCTCTTCAGCCAGTTCGAGCGTATCCGCACCCCACAGCGGAAACAGGGGCGTGATTCCGGTTCCCTCGAGCCGCCTCTCGCGGTATCGCCGCACGTCTTCGAGAGACAGATCGCCAAAGGCCATGCACTCGATTCCCCCCTGTGCGCATTCCGCAGTGAATCGGGCCATGACCGCATCGTACTGCTCATTGGTGCAGCAGTCTGGTATCCGGACAATACGCAGCGCAATCCCGGCGGCATCCGCCTGATCGCGGAGCAGCCCGGCCCGTGTGGAATGCATGGGCACGCATTCGGACCGTTCACTGATCACAGTGAACATGCCCGCGATCTCTACCGCAGGGTCCCGCCTCAGCACGTGCAGCGTCCATGCGCTGTCCTTGCCGCTGCTCCAGCTCAGCAGGGTCTTTTTCGGCTTCGGGCTCAAGCGAGCGGCTACCGCCCGTAATAGGCGATGAGCGACGCCTTGGCCAGTGCATGCTGATTCAAGGCGAACCCCACCATCGCAGGCGGCGTTTTCTCGTCGAGGTCCAGCTTCTCGACACTCAGGGCATACACCGTGAATATGTACCGGTGCGGCCGGTCTCCAGGTGGGGGGCAAGCCCCTCCGAACCCCGGCTTTCCGAAGTCCGTGACGCTCTGAATGCTTCCCCTTGGGGCCAGATCCTTCCCGGGATCGCCTGCGCCTTTCTCGAGCCTGCCGGCCGTGGAGGGAATATTGAAGATCACCCAGTGCCACCAGCCGCTTCCGGTCGATGCATCCGGGTCGTACACCGTGACCGCGAAACTCCTGGTGTTTTCCGGGGCGTTCGTCCACTGAAGGGACGGCGAGACGTTCTGCCCGTTGCAGCCGAGCCCCGAGTACACCTGCTCCTGGGTCAGCTGCCCGCCCAGGTCGCCGCTCGTCAGCGTGAACTCCTGGGCGTGCGCGCCTGCTGCGCACAGCATCCAGGCCGCGATCATCACCGTCAGTTTTCTCATCCTTCACCTCCTCACTTTTTTAAAAAACCATGGCGGAAAATGAAAACCCGCTTCGTGCCGCTCAAGGGTATGACACGGCCCTGTTCATAAGAAAGCCGGGCGTGTTACACATGATTCTACAGCGGAGCGGGCAAAAAGCAAGCCCCGCCGCCGCATTGCCCGAGATCGGGCTCACAGCGCGCATTCGAATCGCTGTTCGTTGACCTCGGTTCCCCACCGCGCCCCTATGCGCTCTTCGACGAGCCTGAATCCCGCCTTCTCGTAGAGGTGCCGTGCAGCATCGAGCCCCTCGAATGTCCACAGGTGGATCCTCGCGTATCCCCTGCTCCTGCAGAAGTCGACCGCAGTGGAAAGGAGCTTTCCGCCCACCCCTTTGCCCCGCAGGGCATCGGAGACGATGAACCACCCCAGATGTGCGCCCCCTCTCCGGGCATTGATGCCGTCGATCGCGATAGAGCCCTCGACGCGGCCGTTTAAGAGGGCGGTCCAGAGACCGTCGCGGCTCCTGTCGTATCGCCCGACGAACTCGGCAAGCCCGGTCGCCACCTTGGCCTCGAAGAAGAGCCCGAACCCCCAATGGCGGTGATAGTAATCCCCGTGAAGCTCTGCGATCCGCCCGAGCGATCCCGGGATATAGCCTAGAGCCGTCTCGATCTCAGACATGGAAACCCCCATGTTTTTTCGTACGGGGTGCCGTGTGAGGCACTGTTTTTCAGCGGGAAGGAGCCCTCTCCATGAAGCCAGGCGCAATCAGGAGATCTTGAGTCTGTGAAAGGTCTCCCGCGGGCTTTTATGGCCGAGGCGGGACAGCGGCGTCCCATTCAGCCTGAATGACATTTCGAAAGGTGTGATGCTCTCACGCCCGAAGCAGCACTTCGCCTGGTACACGAGATCGCCCATCGATCCCGTGACTGACCGGTTCAGCGACTTCGAGAGAAACACTTTGAAGGCATCCGGCGCGATCAGGCGTTCGAAGATGAAGCCGAACCCGTCGCTGCGGAGGGTGTCGAGCAGAGAGGCCATGGCCCGCTTAAGAAAGACGGAGTTGTCCGTGACCCCTTCCCCGTGCATGAGCACGGAATACAGAGAGACTGTGTTCGCGATGATGATATACTGGGTGCGGCCGGCGGGAAACACATGCGCGCTCCAGTCGGTGAAAGGGTTCGATGCGGGCGGGAGCACCTGCGCAGGCACATGCCCTATCCGTTTTCCGAGCCTTGCGGTCACACGCATGATCATATCCGCCTCCCCTGTCTGGCTTCGGCTACGCGCCCTTCCTCAGGAGCGACCTCCAGAGTCTCTGACGGTGTCGGTAGAACAGATGCACGAACAGTCGGATTGCCGGGGTCAGCCGCCCCGCTCATATCCCGATCTTGTCCGTGTAGCACAGTCCGCTGCTTTCGGCCAGGCCGAGCCGGATCGTGTGATTCCAGACGCTCCAGAGACCCGCTCTCCATGCTCACGATCATGTTGGCCCGCCTGTCGATCGTCACGATCCGGATGGTGTGGCACCCCAAGGTCACGACGCCGAAGAGATACAGCCTCAGATCGTAGACCTTGCCTTGAGCCCATTCGCTGTCGAAGACGCCCGGGTCCACAGGAACGAAGCTCAAGACCGGCTAGACCACATACTGCAGCGACTTCGGATGATGAGTCCGTACGGGGAAAGCCAGCCCTTTCTCGTAAAATCGGACCACCTTCGCAAGACCTCGAACTCCGAGGGTAACCATGCCGATCCGCGGCTTCATCGGCTATTTCCCCCATACACTCGGGCCTGTCGACGAGAATGCAGGAGGCCGTTCGTGCAAAGATCGGGGCCCGCAGTCAAAAGTGCAAAATATTGGTGGCGTTACATCAAAATATTCTTGCATCTGCTCTTTCCTTATGCTTACTTTTAATCATCCTTCCGGAGGTGCGTATGCGAATCTCCATGCTCTTTCTCGTATTTGTCCTGCTGGGGCCGTCGGCTCAGGCTCAGGAGGCCGTCGCCGTTCTGAAGACAATGTCGGGGCATGTGTGGGTCATACGCAACGACGCTCGCATATCCGCTGCACCGGGCATGGAGCTTCTCGAAGCAGACCTGCTCGGCACAGACGATGACGGTTCGGCCGGCGTCAGCTTCATGGATGGCTCCAGGGTCAGCCTCGGACCCGACTCGGCAATGGAAATCAGCTCGTTCCGTTTTGCCCCGAAGGACAAGGACTACGACTTTCAAGTCTATTTTAAAAAGGGGACAGCGGTATATTCATCGGGAAAGATCGGCAAGCTCGCTCCTGAGACCGTACGGTTCAGGACACCTCAGGCGGTCCTGGGCATTCGAGGCACGACGTTTCTCGTCCGCGTGCAATAAGGCAGGCTGTTATGCGGTATATCATAATCGCTTATCTTTCTTTTTTTCTTTATGTCCTCCTCGGGCATGCCCCGACGACCACGGTCGTGCTGATGCCCGATGAAGACGGCGGCGTCGGCCGTGTCACAGTCAATACCCAACAGGAAGAATATGTCCTGACCGAGCCCGGGACATTCGTCCAAGTCACGGAGCGCATCAGTCCCCCAGGGGAAATGGATCAGGAAACCATCGACCGCGTGTTCGGACCGGCCCTGGAGATGCAGGTCCCTCTGCCGGTGAGTTTTCACTTGTATTTCCAGAGTGGGTCCTCCATACCGGACGCGGCCTCGTCTGAGCTTTTACCGAAAATCGTGCAGCTGATAAACGAACGGCCCTATCCGCAAGTCAGCATTATCGGGCACACAGACACCATGGGAGACAAGGACCTGAACAACCTGCTTTCCCTGGAGCGCGCGGAAGCCATCCGCAATATGCTGGCCGATCAGGGCGTACCCCGTGAGATCATGGAAGTCAGCGCTCACGGGCAAAACGACCCCCTTGTGCCGACCGGCCCAGATGTTTCTGAGCCGAGGAATCGTCGCGTTGAAATCCTCGTACGCTGATCGTCGGCTGGAAAGACCCGGCGTCTCCCCGTCCGAGAGTTCGGTATTCCATGACGATCGGACAGGGAAGCCCGGCTGGATCTGGGGGATCGCGGTTCTCCTGTGTTTTGCATGGGGTGCGGCGGCTCTGTCCGGATCACCATGGCTGGAGCGCCTGGACACTGCTCTGTTCGACGCCCTGGCGCGGATGGATCGGCACGCGCATGACGATCCCGGAGTAGTCCTGATCGATATAGATGAAGCCAGCCTGGCCGCGGTCGGACAGTGGCCCTGGCCCCGGTATCGCCTGGCAGCAATGGTCGACACCCTGGCCGCGTCCGGCCCCCGTGCGATTGTCGTGGACTTCTTCTTTCCCGAACCTGACCGGACATCCCTGTCCGTCATCCAGGATGCGTTCCGGTACGAGTTCGGCCTTGATCTGTCCTTTGAGGGTGTACCCCGGACCATGACGGACAATGACGCGTATTTCGGCCATGTGTTGTCCGGCGCTCCGTCAGTGGGTGCGTTTGTTCTCTCGGACAGCCCCGAGACTGCGGCCCCTGTTCACAAGCTTTCAAAGCTGCCCGTGCAGGGTGATTATGAGCTGCTCGATCTCGCGGAATACAAGGGGTTTCTCTGCAATACGCCAAAGATACAGAGCAGTTATGCCCGCTGCGGGTTCATCAATGCCCACAAGGACAGAGATGGGATACTGAGGCGCCTGCCGCTTCTGGCAAAGTACGAGGGCGAGTGGCAGCCAAGCATATCTCTGGCCGCGTTCCTGGCCGCCCACCCGCATGCATCTCTCGAGGTCGGCCGGGATTTCTGGGGACCGTTGCTTCACCTGGGAGATCTGTCCATTCCAATCGATAAGAACGCCCAGGTTTTGTTGAGGTTTGGCCGAGTTCTGGAAACCATACCGGTCCTGAGAGCGGTGGATGTGCTGAACCAGAGATTCGCCCCCGATACCATCAGGAACCGTATTGTGCTGATAGGTTCCTCTGCCGCCGGCCTGGGGGATCTGCATCACACCGCGACAGCCTCGGTGATGCCAGGATCGGCTGCTCATGCGATATTGCTGGAAAATATCTTATCCGCCTCCCATTATCGTCAGCCTCAGTGGAGCCGGAGCTACGCACTTCTGACAACGGTTCTGGCGTCCGGAGCTGTCATCGCAGCGTTCCTGCCGGCAGGCGCGGCACCGGCGGCAGTAGCTGCCGGCATTGGATTGGCTGTGTATCCCGCCTTGACCATCCTCGGTTTTGGGTTTTTCCGGGTGCTTCTGCCCGCAGCCGCACCGGTCGGAGCCGGGCTGTCCCTGCTGCTTTTCCTGTCCATGTCATTTTATGCCGTGGAAAGGCGGCTGGGCCGGATGAGAGAGGCGCGTCTCGCCCTGTTCAAACAGGCCATGCTGGAGCTGATGGTCGGCCTGGCCGAGACCAGGGATCTGGAAACCGGGGAGCACATCAGGCGGACCCAGCTGCTGGTCAGGGTACTGGCCCGGGGTCTGGCCGCCGGCGGCAGTTATCCGGGCATCGATGATTATTATATCGAGCTGCTTTATGCGTGCGCGCCCCTGCATGATGTGGGCAAGATCGCGATCCCGGACAGGATCCTGCGCAAACCGGGGCCCCTGGACAAGGAAGAATTTGCATTGATGCAGCAGCATGTCCTGTACGGACAGCGCATTATCGAGATGCTGGCCAGGAAAGTGCAAGGTGAAGAAATTCTGAGGGTCGGCCTGGAAATGGTCTCGACGCACCACGAGAAATGGGATGGGACCGGTTATCCCGCAGGCCTTGCCGGAAACGAAATCCCCTTGTCAGGCCGGATCATGGCCTTGGCCGATGTGTATGACGCACTGACCAGTGAACGGGTATACAAGAAGAAAATTCCCCATGACGAGGCCAGGGAAATCATCGTGCGCGGTTCCGGCACCCAGTTCGATCCCGAAGTGGTCAGGGCATTCCTGATGCAGGAAAAAGCCATTCTCGAACAGCTTGGAAGCTCCGATCATCCTGAGGCAGGCTGAGTCACAACAGCTCATGTCGCGGGAAGCCGCAAGGGTTTGGATTCGAACGCGCTGATCGGAGGCGGCTGTGAGCCGCTCGCTGGATTTGCGGGCTCAGTGCCGTGTTTCAGTCCTTCATCTGTTTTTTTGCCGTCTTGAGGAATTTCCCAAAAGCCCTGTCCTTTTTCCGCTTGTCCAGGTATGACATCTCATGGAACTCGGACTCCTTCTTGAGCTTGAGATAGCTGGAATAGCGATCTTCGCTCAATTCACCACGCTCGACTGCGGCTCGGACGGCGCAGCCGGATTCATGTTCATGGCTGCAATCCGCATAGCGGCAGTGTGAGGAAAGTGCGGCAAATTCTTCGAACCCCGCGTCGACCCCATCGCCGGCACCGACAATGCCCAACTCCCGCATGCCAGGCGTATCGATCAGCATCGCACCCTGGCTCAGAACAATGAGCTGCCGGCGGGAAGTCGTATGGGTGCCTTCTCCTGTGCCGCTGACAGCTTTTGTGTGAAAGGCTTCCCGTCCAATGAGGCGGTTGACGAGCGTCGTCTTCCCGACACCGGATGAACCGAGAAGGCAGTAAGTCCTGCCGGGGACAAGCATCTGCTGAAACTCATCGAACCCGATACCGGTGACGTTGCTCAGCGCAAGAACTCTCGCTCTGGAAACAGCGCCGATGATTGAGATTTTCTCATCCAGTTCGCTTTGTGGGATCAGATCCGTTTTCGTGAGAACGACAACCGGTTCAACATGTCCATCCGCCGCCATTACCAGGTACCGATCCAGGCGATGTGGATTGAAGTCGAAGTGGCATGACTGAACAATGAAGGCGGTATCTATATTGGCTGCAATCATCTGGTAGTCGACTTTTTCACCCGCGGACTTACGCCTGAGGAACGTCTTTCGCGGGAATACCTTATGGATAATAGCCGCTGTGTCATCATTGTAATAGTACGCCGTTACCCAATCTCCAACACACGGCAGATCCATGGAACTCTCGATCTGATATGAAAGCTTCCCTGTCAGCTCAGCCGGAACTTCTCCAGATTCATTCCTTATAAGATACGAGCCGCGGTCGACCGCGGATATGCGGGCAAAGCTGCAGCCCTCCTGGTGGAGCTCATCGGAATGATCTTCGAACCATTTGTCAAAACCCAGATCTCTTATTTTCATTTCGTGTGTCACCGAACGTGCGCATCAGCCGCGCGGGCGGTAGCCCGCGTCGGATTGGATGCGCTTGTTAGCTGATTTTATTTATTTTAACAAGAAATTCATCGAAACCTGCATCAATAAATACTGGCCACTCAGGGAAAGGGCCAATACCAGCTTTGCCATAGAGATAATCCACAGCCTTATGCAATCCTAGAAAATATTTTTCATCCTCGCCATCGGTAAATATGCCCCAAGTTGTTTTACTCCTTACAGTTTCAAGATCTGAATGAGCTATTGTCTTATTTCTGGCATTGAGAACGACTGTTATGAATTCTTTATTGTCTTCAAAGAAATTGATTATGATTGGGTCCTTTTCGGCATGGTAATATGAGATCAGTTTTTGGAATGAATGATTTTCATGACCACAACTGCTAACCGGATCGTGCATCTTTGCGATTTGCAGCAAAGAATATTCCTTCAAAATATTTACAAGGTATGTATCGAGGCCACACCAGCCGATTAATGATTCGTTGTTGCAATACCTTTTAGTAAATCGAAACACTTCCCAGGCCCAAATGCATTGATCGCCAAATTTGATTAGAATTGAATGTTCTGGATACTTATCAATGAGCAGCAGGTGATCTCCTTGTATCAGCTAACTATTTACTATATCGAATATCGTCTCGCCATGATGATATCAGCACAAAAAGCGGCAACATTCAATCAAGTCGATATTGGATGGAATGTGCATCCGCGCAAGTTCAATACTGACCGCGGCAGAGGCTCGCCGTTTCCCGCCTGCCGCCCCGGCGGGCGCACTCCGTGCCCGGCGGGTGAAGATGTGCGTGTCGAGCGGGGAACTCCCTTTTAAGTCCAATGCATGAGAATCATCCATCAAGACCGCAAATTATGTCCCATGGATTGGCCGGTGTCAAGGAGTTCCGGCTTCTCCGGGAACCGCCGGCAAGCCATTGCTCCCCGGCCCCTGCGAGGGCCGTGGCGCCTGACGGCGTGCTTCCGTGATGCATTTCTCCCATGATTTTCATTCCGCGGGAAAGCGGCTCTCCAGGTCTTGACAAACCGGGGAAAATCTTTTTTATCAATACCTGCCGGATTTACCGGCCTTGCCGTCGGGGCGGACGGAATATTACTGCACACGCTGCGCGCGTGGTGTACACTGAGGGGGAACCTGTCAAGGAGGAATGGAATGATCCATGTGGAGAAACTGACCAAGTTTTACGGGAGCTTCTGCGCCGTGGATCAGATCGACCTCGATGTCTCGCGGGGGGAGATCACGGGGCTCCTGGGCCCCAACGGCGCAGGCAAGACGACTACCCTGAGGATGCTCACGGGCTACCTCGCGCCCACCTCCGGAACCATCCGGATCAACGACCTTTCCATCGACGACGATGCGCTGGCCGTGAAAAAGCTCATCGGCTACCTGCCAGAGTCGGCGCCGCTGTACCACAACATGCTGGTCTACGACTACCTGGACTACGTGGCCGGGATCCGCGGCATGCAGAGCAGGAGAAAGGCCGAGCGCATCCACGAGCTGGCCGATCTCTGCGGGCTCTCCGGCATCATGCACAAGACCGTGGGCGAGCTCTCCAAGGGGCTGAAGCAGCGGGTGGGCCTGGCTCACGCCATGATGGAAGACCCGCAGATCCTCATCCTCGACGAGCCCACCTCAGGGCTCGATCCGAACCAGATCGTGGAGATCAGGGACATCATCAGACGGATCGGCAGAGAAAAGACCGTCATCCTCTCCACCCACATCCTGAGCGAAGCCGAGGCCGCCTGCGACCGCATCGTGATCATCGACAAGGGCAGAATCGCGGCCGACGGCAGCACAGAGTCGCTCAAACAGGGCTCGGGCGGGGAGCATACCATCCACCTCTCCCTGCTCGGCGCAGACTTCGAGGAGGCGAGCAGGGCGATCGGCGCGATCGACGGCGTTTCACGGGTCGAGCGGGTCGAGGGAGCGAATGTGGATGAGCTCAGGCTGAGGATTTTCGCCGGCGGCCCGGACAGGCTCCGCGAAAAAATCTATGCCTGCGTCAAGGCGACCGACTGGATCATGGTGGAGCTCACCCAGGAAGGCAAATCGCTCGAGAAAATCTTCCGCGACCTCACCAGGGAGGTGTAGCATGACCCGGACGTTCAAGATCTTCGCCAAAGAGCTTAGAGACTACTTCGTCTCGCCCATTGCGTACATCGTGATCTGCATCTTCCTGCTCATCACAGGGTGGTTCTTCTTCTCCACCTTCTTCATCTACAACCAGGCGAACCTGCGCACGTTCTTCACCCTGCTGCCGGTCGTGTTCTCATTCGTGATCCCGGCGGTCACCATGCGGCTGTTCGCCGAGGAGCTGCACTCCGGCAGTTACGAGATGCTGCTTACCCTGCCGGTGAAGCTCTCCGACGTGGTCGTGGGCAAGTTCCTGGCAGGGGCGGCATTCGCGTCGCTGATGCTCGTGCCCACTCTCTCATATGCCGTGAGCATCTCCTTCATCGGCGACCTCGACTGGGGGCCGGTTGCTGGCGGATATCTCGGCGCGGTCCTGCTGGGAGCGGCATACAGCGCCGTAGGGGTCTTCGCATCGTCGCTCACGAGAAACCAGATCGTGGCCTTTATCACGGGCATGGTCATCTGCTTTTCGCTCACGCTCTTCGACAAGATCGCGATCTTCTTCCCAGCCGCCATCGTCGGGGTTTTCACCCAGATCGCGGCGGGCTACCACTTCGAGAACATCTCCAAGGGCATTCTCGACACACGCGACGTGCTCTACTTCTTCAGCGTGATCTTCGTGTTTCTCTACGGCGCGCACCTGGTCATGCAGGAGAAGAGATAAGGAGGCTGCCATGGCTGTCAACAGCACACCCCGATATGTAAAGTTCGGCATCTATATCATTCTCATCGTCCTGCTCAACATCGCGGCCCTCACCCTGTTCTTTCGGGTCGACCTCACCGAAAACAGGGTCTACTCCCTTTCAAAGGCGAGCAGGGAGGTTGTCTCCACTCTCAAAGAGCCGCTCACCGTTAACGTGTTCTTCACCAAGAACCTCCCCGCGCCCTACAACACGGTCGAGCGCTATCTGCGCGACCTGCTGGAGGAGTACGCCCTCAGCGGCAACAGGTATTTCAACTACCGCTTCTACGACGTAACGCCGCTCGAAGAAGGAGGATCGGCCAGAAGCGCGGAGAACCAGAGGCTGGCCTATGACTACGGCATCCAGCCGGTCCAGATCCAGGCCATCGAGCACGACGAGGTGAAGATCAAGAAAGCCTTCATGGGCCTGGCCATCGTCCACGGTGACACGGTGGAGCGGGTGCCCACCATCACATCGGCCGACGGCCTCGAATACAAGCTCACCTCGGCCATGAGGAAGGTCAACAACAAGATCAGCGCCCTGCTGAAGCTGGAAGAACCCGTGAAGATCACGCTCTATCTCTCGCCCTCCATCCGAGGAGTCGCGCCCTATATGGGGCTCAAGGACCTGCCCGAACTCGGAAACGGCGTCAACGAGATCGTGACCGAGCTCAACCGAAAGATGTACGGCAGGCTCTCCTTCTCCACGGTCGAGCCGTCAGACGAGGAGATTGAGCGGCTGGCCCTGGAGTACGGGCTCATACACCTCAAATGGCCCGATATTCCCCAGGCGGACGTCAAGGCGGGAGGCGGCGTCATCGGCATGATCGTGCAGCACGGCGAGAGCACCATGTCGCTGCCGGTGCTCCAGGTGTTCCGCGTGCCCCTGTTCGGCACCCAGTACAGCCTTGTCTCGCCCGACGAGCTCGAGGAGATGATCACGGGCAGCGTCGAGACCATCATCGGCATCCACGAGAACATCGGATACCTCGCCGATCGCGGCACCATGGACATCTACGGCGTGCCGGGCAGCCAGACCGAGCCGGCCACCAGCTTCGTGCAGCTCCTGTCGAAGAGCTACTCGCTCAAACAGGTGTTTCTCGAACAGGAGGGCATCCCAGACGGCCTCAAGACGCTCGTGATCGCGGGACCCACCGAGAGCTTCAGCGACTATGACCTCTACCGGATCGACCAGGCCCTCATGAAGGGCACCAACCTGGCGCTGTTCCTGGATTCGTTCCGTGAGATCGGGCCCGAGCAGGGCAACCCCTATGTCCAGACGTCCCGATTCCTGCCCAACGAGACCGGGCTGGAAAAGCTCCTGGAGCACTACGGCGTCCGCATCGGCAAGTCCGTGGTCATGGACTACAACTGCTTCACCCAGCGCCAGCCGCAGCAGTACGGAGGTGAGCAGAAGATCTATTACGCGCCCATCATCCAGAGCGCAAACATCAACGCCAGGCTGCCGTACATGGCGAACATCAAGAGCATGGTCGGCCTCGCGATGTCGCCCGTTGAGATCGACGAGAAGCGCCTGGCCGAAAACAATATCCGGGCCGAGCGTCTGTTCTCCTCTTCGAGCCGGTCGTGGGAGATGCGGGAGAACATCAACCTGAACCCCATGTTCATCGCCCCTCCCTCATCAGAGGACGAGCTCAAAAGCTATCCGCTCGCCTACGTTCTCGAAGGCTCGTTCCCCAGCTATTTCGCGGACAGGCCGATTCCCGAGAAGCCCGCGGGGACGGACGAGCAGCCGGAAGAGAACGGCGGCAAGCCGGCGGCCAGCATCTCCGGCATCGAGGGAACCGGAAAACTTGCCTCATCGGTCAGACCCGGCCGGATCTTCGTCATCGGAACATCCCACATGCTCCGGAACAATGTCCTGGACGCCGAGGGCCAGAGCCCGAACTCCGCGTTCGTGATGAACGTCCTCGACGTGCTGAACGACCGGGAGGACATGGCCTTCATGAGGAGCAAGGTTCTGAGCTTCAACCCCCTGAACGACCCGCAGGTACAGACCAAGATGTTCATCAAGTCGTTCAATATCGCGGGCCTGCCCGTGATCGTGGTGGGCGCGGGCCTCCTGATGCTCCTGCGCAGGCACATCAGGAGAAGCCGCATCGAGCAGATGTTCAGCAGAAGAGGTGAAGCATGAAGGGAAAGAAAGAGTACATCGTTCTTTTCATCCTGATAGCGGCGCTGGGCGCCTATCTCTACCTCCAGCGCACCGACCGCGTCCACTATGAGATCCCGCAGCCGCAGGCGATCGACGCCGCTTCCATCACGGCCCTCGAGATCGTCTCCAAGGACGCCAGCGTGTCGTTGAGCAAAAAAGACGGCGTCTGGCAAATCGAACCCAAGGGTTACCCGGCGGACCAGGCCAAGGTGAGGAGAATGCTCGAGGTCATCACCGGCCTCACACTCACCGATCTCGTGTCCGAGTCGGGCAGCTTCGAGCGATACGATCTCGGGGAGGCGGGCAGGATCGCGGTCAGGGCCTTTGCGGGCGAGGCTCTGAGCCGGGAGTTTTTCCTGGGCAAGACGGCCCCGACCCATCAACACACGTTTGTCACGCTGCCGGACGACACGCGCGTGTTCCATGCCAAGGGCGGCTTCCGCAGAGACTTCGCGTATTCGGCCGCCGAGCTGAGAAACATGCAGGTTCTGTCTTTCCCCGAAGACGAGATCACGAAGATCGCCATCAGTTCACAGGTCGGCGAGACCGTGCTCGCTCAAAGCGAGATCGAGCCGGAGCCGCAGGACGGTTCGGAGGAGGACGGCGCATCTCCCCGGCGGATCGTGTGGAAAAACCAGGAAGGCAAGGAGGTGAGCACGCCGGAGGTTGATGCGCTGCTCTCGACCCTGAGCGCGCTCCACTGCGAGGCTTATCTGGAAGAGATGTCGAAGGAGCAGGCGGGAGAGCCCGAGACCACGATCACGCTCACGGGAAAAAGCGATTATGTCCTGTCTTTCCACCCGGCCAGAGAGGGAAAGACCCCGGCATCGTCCTCTGCGAACGGCTACGTGTTCGTTCTTGCCGACTACCGGCAGGAGAGTATTGAAAATTCGATAAAATCCCTTAAATAATAAAAAATACGGCGCCTGCAGAGGCCGGGTTGATGGGGCATGCCCCGAGGGTGCCCGAGCACCGATCGATTGCGGCCCCTGTCCAGCGCCGCCTGCGGGCGTGCGGCGGGCAAACGGCATGGAATCCCGTTCAGCCGGGTATCACCCGACCGGATTCTTGATCGGAAGACTCCCGCTGCTTTTCAGAGGGGGTTCTCTTCTTCCTCTCTTCCCTGGATACCCGCTCGAGCGGGTCAAAGAGAGGGCGCAGCGAGAGGAGGAAGACAAAAGAGATTTTCGATGCCCCGCCGCATGGAGTAAAGGGTGCATCGTTTGTGAGCAAGTTTCATTGAAAGGAGCCCGTATGTCCTCAAGCACCATGCCAGAGATTCTGACTCAGGACATCGGGGACGTCGACCTCTCCTACCTTCTCTACGAAGGCGACGGCCCCACTCTCATCCTCATGCACGCCACCGGATTCCTTCCCTGGCTGTGGCATCCCATCGCCCGCGAGCTCGCACCGTCCTACCGGGTCATTGCGCCGTACTTCTGCGACCACCGGGAGGTGGAGCCCGAAGAGGGGGGATTGAGCTGGATGCGCATCGCCGAAGACCTCGCCGCCTTCTGCTCGCGGCTGGGCATTGAACGGCCCGGCCTCGTGGGGCATTCCATGGGGGCCACGGTCCTCACCCTGGCGAACGCCGCGTTCGATCTCGACGCCAGGGGGATCATCCTCATCGAGCCCATCTTTCTCCCGCAGGACTTCTACAAAATACGCCTGAAGGTGGAGGAGCACCCCCTGGCCTCCAAGTCCATCAGACGCAGATCTACCTGGGAGAGCAGGGAGGAGGCCCTCGCCTATCTGAGGTCAAAGCCGCTCTTCCGGGCATGGGACAGCGAGATGCTCGACCTCTACTTGCGATACGGCATGAGGGAGGGCGACTCCGGCGGACTGGCGCTTGCCTGCTCCCCCAAACAGGAGGCGTCTCTGTTCATGGGAGGCATGCTCTTCGATCCCTGGCCGCTCATCCCCAAGGTGAGCTGCCCGGTGCTTGTGCTGGAAGGCGAAATGAGCGAAAACAGGGAGTACATCGACCTCAGGAAGGCCGTAGCCTCCATGAAGAACGCCGACTACCGCCTCATCGAAGGCGCGGGGCACCTCATCCCCATGGAAAAGCCGGGCGAGATCACCGGAATGATCCGCGACTTCTTCGACCGGAGGTGAGAAGGGCCGCTCCGGAGGCGCTCTGAAACCAGGCGGCGGCCGCTTCCTCGGCCTTCCCGGAGCCTGACCGGTCCGTATGGAAGACGATATCCCGCTGCGTTCGAGGTGTGATTCTTCCCCCTCCGTCCGGCGCACCCGCTTCGATCAGGCCAAGACGGGTCCACAGGAGAAGGGTGAGAGCAAATAGATTATTGACGCCTTGCCGCCCGGCGGCAAGGGGCACGTCACTTTCCCGCCCGCAAGGTCCTGAATGCATCCGTGATCGCGCGCACGGCCCTGCGGATCTCCTCCTCGGCCGTCATCCGTCCGGTGCTCAGCCTGAGCGTGCCCGACGCCCACTCCTCGGGCACGGCCATGGCGGCCAGAACGTGCGATATCTCCACCCCTTCCGAATGGCATGCAGCCCCCGCGGACGCCGCCACGTCGAGCCCGATCTCCTCCAGGATGCGGCCCGCGTCCAGGCCCCTGAACGAGAGGCTGAGCGTGTTGGGCAGCCTTTTGAGAGGGTGGCCGTTGAGCCTCGCGTCGGGTATTTCCCGGACAATGCCCTCGTGGAGAAGATCGCGCATCTTCCTCAGGTGCTCTCCCGCCGTGCGCAGATCTCGTGCGGCCACCTCGCAGGCCATGCCCAGGCCCACGATCCCGATCACGTTTTCCGTGCCTGCCCTTTGGCCTCGCTCCTGGCCTGCGCCGTTCATGAAGGGATCGATCCTCACCCCCTCGCGGATGTAGAGGGCGCCGACTCCCTTGGGCGCATAGAGCTTGTGGCCGGCCACGGTCAGGAGATCGACGCCGAGTGTGCGCACGTCGACCGGTACCTTGCCGGGCGACTGGGCGGCGTCGGTGTGCATGAGGATGCCCCGGCTCCGGGCCATGGCCGCGATCTCCTCGATGGGCTGGATGGTGCCCACCTCGTTGTTCGCGTGCATGACCGTGATCAGGACGGTCCTGTCCGTAACGGCACGCTCGACCGAGCGCACGTCCACCAGACCGTCGCCGTCCACGGGCAGGTACGTTACGTCGAAGCCGCTCTTTTCGAGCCAGGCGCAGACCTCGAGCACCGCCGGGTGCTCGATGGAGGTGGTGATGATGTGATTGCCCTTATCCCTCATCGCAGAGGCGGCGCCCTTGACGGCATGGTTGTTGGACTCGGTGGCGCAGCCGGTGAACACGATCTCGGACGGGCTGCAGTTCAGGAGCGCGGCCGTCTGCTCCCGGGCCCTCTCGAGGGCGCGCCTGGGCACGATCCCGTAGAAGTGGGTGCTCGAGGGATTGCCGAAGTCGGCCTCGATAAAGGACCTCATCGCCCCGATCACCTCGGGGTCGAGCGGCGTGGTGGCGTTGTAATCGAGATATACCGGAGAGGTCATGCTTTCCATTCCCATTCTCATTGCGCCCGGGCCTCTCCGGCTATGCGCTCCTGTCCGGAGTTCGGGTTCCTGTCCCGGCCGGGCTATTTGTTTTCCGGATTGTCCCGGATCTCGACCACCTTAATCGCATAGTGGAGGGTTTTGCCCGCCAGGGGGTGGTTGAGATCTACCTCGACGTGCAGCGGCCCCGCATCGATGATCTTTCCGTACACGTCGTCCTTCTTGTTTTCCATTTTGAGCTTGACCACCTGGCCCACCTGAGGCACCTCGCCGTCCCCCAGGATGATCCCGGAGAGCTTCTGCACCTTGTTTTGGTCCCACGGGCCGAAGGCGTCTTCGGGCGGGATCGTGATCGTTTTTTCCTCCCCTTCCTTCATGCCGATGAAGGCATCGCTGATATGGGGCAGGATGGTGTCCGCGCCCACCATGAAGCTCGCAGGGGCGTTTTCATCGGTCTTGTCGAAGACCGTGCCGTCGTCAAGCGTGCCTGTATATTGAACTGTTACGATGTCGCCTTGCCGGATCGTTCTCATGATGTTCTCCTTTTTGAGGTTCTCGGGTGATATCGAAACGGGTTGAGCAATTCTCGAGTACCTGTACTACAGGAGCCTTTCCGATGCAACCCCTCAGATCTCCCCCCTTTTCCTTCCAAGGTTTTTCGGTTATTCTTCTCTGTGGTGGAGTGAGCTGATGATCGATCTCGTAAAGCGCATACTGGGCTCCCGCCCGGCCGGCGGCGCGGGGCCCGAAGATGAAGAGCGGGAGAAGCACCGCGTGCCCGTGGCCGCCTGCGCGCTCCTGCTCGAGATGGCGCATATCGACGGGGAGTTCACCGAAGCAGAGCGACGGCTCATCGTCTCTATCCTCGAGCATGACTTCGGGCTCGAAGCGGACGAGGCCGCTGCCATCATGGAAACCGCCGGTGAAGAACTCGAAAAGAGCGTCGACCTCTGGAGGTTCGCCAGGCTCATCAACCGGCACTACACCGAGGATGAGAAGGTCCGGGTCATCGAAATGATCTGGAAGGTCATCTATGCCGACGGCAGGCTCGAAAAGCACGAGGACCACCTCGTGCATTCTCTCGGAAGGCTGCTCCGCCTCGACCACTCCCAGCTCATCGAGGCGAAGCTCAAGGTGATGGACACCCTTGCTTGAGGGTTTCGATGCCGGAGATACGCAAGATCATCCACATAGACATGGACGCCTTCTACGCCTCTGTGGAGCAGCGCGACAATCCCGGGCTCCGCGGCAGGCCCGTCATCGTCGGAGGCGACCCCGGCAGCCGGGGAGTCGTTGCCGCATGCTCGTACGAGGCCAGAAAGTTCGGGGTCCATTCCGCCATGCCCTCCTACCGGGCATACCGGCTCTGCCCTCAGGCCGTGTTCCTGCCGCCCCGCTTCGATGTCTACCGGCAGGTGTCCATGCAGATCATGGAGATCTTCCACGGATACACCGATCTGGTCGAGCCCCTGTCTCTGGACGAGGCGTTTCTCGATGTGACCGCGAACAAAAAGGCGATCGCCACCGCCACCGAGGCCGCCCGACGCCTGCGGGAGGAGATCCGGAAAAAGACCGGGCTCACTGCATCGGCCGGGGTTTCCTACAACAAATTCCTGGCCAAGGCTGCGTCCGATTTCCGCAAGCCGGACGGGCTCACCGTGGTGACGCCCGAGACGGCCCAGGCCTTCATCGACGATCTCCCCATCGGAAAGTTCTTCGGCGTGGGCAAGGTGACCGAAAGGAGGATGCGCTCGTACGGAATCACCTGCGGGGCGGAGCTGAGAAAACGCACTCTCGACGAGCTCACCAGGCTTTTCGGCAAGGCCGGCGCGTTTTTCCACAGCATCGCCCACGGCATCGACGACAGACCGGTCACCCCGGTACGGATCAGAAAATCCCTGGGTAAAGAGATCACCCTCGACGAAGACATCGACGACGTACCGCGGATGACGGCCCTGCTCGCCGAGCTCGCCGGCTCGGTCGGTGCTCTGCTCGGGAGGAAGGGGCTCATGGGACGGACCGTGACCCTCAAGCTCAGGTACGACGACTTCCAGAGCATCACCAGGAGCATCACCACAGGCCGCGCGCTCGATACCGCGCAGGAGATTCTCGACATCGCGGTTCTCCTGCTCAGGGAGACCGAGGCAGGGGCCAGGAAAGTCAGGCTGCTGGGAATCACGGTTTCGAACTTCGATCATGAAGACGGCAGCCCCGCCAAGCCGCGGCAGCTTCTCCTGCCTTTCTTCGGCGAGCGGGATGTGCGGAAAGGGCCTTGAGAATCCCCGCCAGCAACGCACCGGCCAAAATCTCCCGCTGTTTCCACGAGATGCTTGACCCCGCATGACGGTTACGCTATAGAGCGTCTAGCATCGTGAGCCGAGAAACCTTCAGCAGGGCACCATGATATCCCGGATCGAGAAAAGGGGTTGCGAGTCAGCTATATGGCAGATAGTGTCGACAGCATGGAAAAGAGAAGGCACCAGAGGAGGAAGGTGAAAATCACCGCCCTGCTCAAAATGGGGATATACCTGAGCGGAAGAGGCTACGCAAAGGATATCAGCTTAAGCGGCATGTGTCTGGTGGCCCCGAACCTGTTCAAGTTCATCAAGCAGTCGCAGATAAACGACTACCTGGGCGCACACATCCGAATCATGTTTCCCTCGCACGCTCTCACGGTTACCGGCACCCTCGTCAGGATCGACAGCGCCAAGGGGGAAGGGGCGCTCGCCATTACAAACACCTCAAACGACGACGCCTGGCAAAACATCTGCTCCGGATAGGCTCCCCGGCCGGCTTCCCTGACCTCTTATATCGGGGATGGTCTGCTCCACCTCCACGCGATTTTCCCGGATCTCCCCTTGGGGACGCACTTCGCATGCATACCGGCGCAAGGTTATGGCTCGCGCACGGTGCGAAGAATGCGGCGGGAAAAGCGTTCTAAAGCAAAAGAGGACGAAGAGTCGGCCGCTCTCTTGTGTCTTCTTTTTTGAAAAAACTTTCTGGAAAAATCGAAAATCCCTCTTCAGCTCCTTCACTAAAAAAGCCGCTCATCCGGGAGCTTCATGGCCGGGAATGAGAGAGCATCATGCACGAATGGAGGCTCAAGTGCATCCGATGCACAATCCGATAGGCTCTTCATGGAGGACGCTCATGAAGAGATTATCCTGCATCCCGATAGCCGTTCTCGCCATTGTTCTGATCGCTCCGGCGCACCCGTATGGGGCGAATGACCATGAGACCGCCTTTTACAGGCTTGTGGTCGAGGACCGTCAAGGGTTCGGATATGAAGCCTTCCGCCTGATCATACCCAGGTCGTGGAAATTCTCAGGCGGTGTATCCTGGAATTTCGGAAAAACCCCGCCCGAGGCGTCCACCGTCTTTACCGTTTCGAGCCCGGACAACCGGTCGGTCTACGAGCAGAATGGCCGCATGAACATGTTTTATTCCCAGGACCCGGGCCTGTGCAGCTCCCGTGCACTGAGCGGCTCCGAGATTCTCAAGCCAATGGCCGCCTTTGATTTTCTGAAAAAATATTACATCCCCCGCTGCCGAAAAGGGGTTTCCTCTCTGAAAATCAGGCAGTCGCAGACGCTGGAGGCGCTGGCCCGCCAGAACCGTGAGCTCGCGTGCATACAGATGGACCTCTTCTCCCGGATCTTGCCCTTCGGCTTCCCCTACGAGATCCATTCCGACGCCGCACGAGTGCAGGTCGAGTACATTCAATCCGGAAGAAAGATCATCGAGGACTTCACCGTGACTATCACCTATATGGTTGCATATTACCAGAGCACATACGGCAATGTCGGAGCGACCACATGGATCCCTGTGGTCGCGAGTTTCCACGCGCCGGCGGACGAGATGGACAGACGCGTGAGGACGTTCAAGATCATCACGGATTCCCGAAAGGACAACCCCCACTGGACAGAAGACTACATCAGGCTCTGCGCCACAATCGCCAGAGACCAGATCCGCAGGAAAGAGGCCGTGCTTGCGAGCATGCGCAAAGCGGCCGGCGCCCGGTCGGAGATCAGCGACATGATATCCGAGTCGTATGCGAAGAGAAACGAGGCGTATGACCGGATCTTCGAGAGCTACAGCGACGCCGTCCGCTCAGTGAACAGCTATGTCGACCCGATAAACGACTGGGAGATCGAGCTTCCCACGGGCCATGACAATGCCTGGACGAACGGGTTCGAGTATATATTCAGCGACGACGCGGGCTTCGATCCCAACATCGGGTCCAGTCAGCAGTGGACCCGCATGGGCAGAAAGCACAAGTGATCGAGCGTTCACCCGGGGCCGGGCGAAGAGATATCGATGTGCATTCTCTGCCTGCCCACCCAGCCTCTGATCTTGTTCATGAGCAGCTTCCGCGCCACGGCGCGTCCCTGCGGCAGGAGCAGCATGACCCCGGCCGTGTCTGTGATGAAGCCCGGGGTCAGGAGCAGAATGCCGGCGATGAGGATGAGCACCGCATCCACGAGCTCACGTGAGGGAATCCTCCGATCCAGCAGGCTCGCCCTGATCCTGTATAGGGCATGGAGACCCTGGATACGTGCGAGCGTGGCGCCGACAACGCCGGTGATCACGACCACGGCCACAGTGTTGAGAGCTCCGATATATTCTCCCACCCTGATCAGGATGTAGATCTCTGCAACGGGTATGAGCGTGAAGGCAAGAAAGAGTTTGAACAGCATACGATCACCTTATCCGAGTTTTCAGTTATTGCAAGGTCAATGATGCACCCCGTGGGCCGGGCAGCGGGGTATGAACGTCTCGTCTGGCTCCCCCTCTCTGAGTCCTTTCTTCGGCCCGCTCAAGCGGACGCCTCGGTGAAGATGAGCCCGGTAATAGCGGCCGGGTATCTTCTGAATGAAGCAGCCCCCTCCCGGCGGCAAGGTTCGAGAATGCCTTATACCCTGTTCCCCGCCTCCCGCCCCTGAAAAAGCGAAGATCCCGGCAGACAGGAATGCCAATTTATTCAGAAATATCTTCCTGAAAAAAACATTTGTTCAGGTACTTTTTTCGTTGACAATGTTCGTTTTCCGTGCTTAAACGCCTCCACTCACCCGCCGGAAATAAATTGAGCGGCCAAGGGGTGGTGAAACTCGAATTTGGTATTATCATAATTTCATGATTGTCGATTTCAATCGGGAGGCCGGATGTAATGGGCAAAATAGTGGCGTTACTTTCCGCGTGTGCGGTATGGATCACTCTCTCCGCATCCGCCGCTGTTGCGGCAGGAATCTTTGCCGAGTTCTCTTTCGTTACCGATTCGGGTGACGGGTCTGTCCTGTCCGGTTCCTGCGTACGGGATCAGGCGCTCTCACTCGTCGGGATCTCCGGAGCACCCTCTGCGGGGCCAGGCCTCACTGCGACGGCCGGCGGGCTGGTCTCCCCGGTGTCCGCGCGTGACTGGAGCGACCCGCTCCCCGCATCCGCAGCGGAGCTTCTCTTCACCGGCCCGTCCATAACCGTGGGCGGCCCGATCTATTCCATCGATCCTCATACGCTCTGCGTGACGGCGATCGACAGCGTTTATGGCATGTGCGAACTATTAGTTCCGGTCGCCGGCGGCTCGGCCGGCGGTTCCGGACAACGCATCGGGGCCTCCTCACCCGTCTCGCAGTCTGTTTTCATGGCGGTTGCAGGGCTCACGCTCATCGGGCTCTCCAGCCTGGTGAGAAACGTCAGTTCCGAGTCTGCGGCGAGAGTGTACACAGTGCAGCATCAGCCTCAGCCGTGGAGCACGGGGTCCTGGAAAGATCAGCCTGTCAAGAAAGCTCCGGCCTATCAGGTCAGGGCGGCCTGACCCTGCTCAGAGCGCATCAGAACAGCGTGGGCAGGGTGACCCCGGTTTCACCTTTTTCGTAGGCGATATCCGGGGGGAGATCAGGGCCGCGCGCCGCCTCTTTGGCCAGAGCGTCGCACCGCTCGTTCTCGACGTTGCCCGCATGTCCCCTGACCCAGACGAACCTGGGCTCGTGAACCTCGCAGAGATCCAGGAGCATTGCCCAGAGGTCGATGTTCTCGGCCCGGTTGCGGGCGTCTCTCATCCATCCCTGACGCCGCCATTTCTTCGCCCATCCGCGGCTTATGCCGTCCACCACGTAGCGGGAATCGGTGTACACGCTCACCGGTCCGGGGTGATCTTTTCCCAGCGCCTTCAAACCCGCGATGACCGCCGTGAGCTCCATCCGGTTGT
>DCDF01000051.1 GCA_002316295.1 Syntrophaceae bacterium UBA1062
ATCCTTGGAAAACAAAGTGAACGACCCTATGAAAATGAAACAGGGATGTACAGACAAAGAGATTCATGTGCTTATCCGGAAGAAAGGGGAACCGCGATGAACCAGGGTGATGTGATCGTCAGATGCCCGCAGTGTGGGACGAAAAACCGCATTCCCGCCTGGAAAACAGGCACAAAAGCCCGGTGCGGGAGATGTCATGCGCCGTTGCCGTCTGAGTTGTTCACCAGCTCGCAGGCCCGCCCCGTCAAGGTAACCGATTCGAATTTCCGGCAGGAGGTGCTTGGTTATCCCGGGCCGGTGCTCGTCGATTTCTGGGCGCCTTGGTGCGGGGCGTGCAGCATGGTTGCGCCGGTACTCGAAGAGCTGGCAGGGGAATTTTCTGGCAGGGTAAAGATCGCCAAGCTCAATGTGGACGAGAACCCTGTAATGTCGTCACACTATGGTATCCGCTCTATTCCGAGTCTCATCTTCTTCAAGAACGGGGCGATGGTGAATACGGTGACGGGCGCACTTCCCAAAGAAGAACTGAGGAGGCGGATACAATCCGTGCTCTGAATGACTGCGGAGAACATCCGAAGTCTTTCATGCCGCTCAATCGGGGAATCGGCTGATCATGGCGTGACCGCCGGCACATACGGCCTTTTCAGACGCAAGCCTTTATGAGGGGTTGTTCTTTTGACTTGCGTCTCGCCCGCATACGTGTCTACTATGCGCGAGTGATCGTTCCCGTTGTAACAACAGAGGAGGGACGGGGTGTTCCCCCGCTCAATTCCCATTATACCGGTTTCCACTACAGGTGTGGAGTTGTGTCTGAACAGGTCTGCAGATGCATCGTTTTCCATGACACACAGCAGGGATAGCGCCATGAATGCAATGGTTCCATTCAATGATATCGCTTCGGGCTTCAAGCTCCGTCTTCTCAGCTACAACATCCAGGTGGGAATATCGGCCGCCGGCTTCCGCGACTACGTGCTGCACGGATGGAAGCACATCCTGCCGTGCCCGCAGAGGCTCAAGAACCTCCACCGGATCGCACGCGTGATCCGGGACTTCGACGTGGTGGGGCTTCAGGAGCTGGACAGCGGATCTTTGCGGAGCGGCTTCATCAACCATGCCGAATACCTGGCCCGTGAGGCGGAGTTCCCCCACTGGTTCGACAAGACAAACCGAAAACTGTGGAAGGTGGCCCGGCACAGTATGGGGCTGCTCAGCAAGTACGCCCCCATAAGCATCAGCCGCCACGATCTTCCCGCACGGGTGCCCGGGAGGGGGGCTCTGATCGTCTGTTTCGGAAATCCGGAAGACCCCCTGGTGCTGGTCCTCGTGCACCTTTCGCTGAGCCGAAGCGCCAGATGCTTCCAGATGGAGTACTTGAGCGGGCTTGTCAGGGGCTATAACCATGTGATCCTCATGGGCGACCTGAACAGCGGTGCAGAGAGCCTTGAGCTGTCGCGCTTCCTCAGAGAGACGAATCTCCGCATGCCGTATTCGAACCTGTTCACCTACCCCAGCTGGAAGCCGAGAAAGCACCTCGACCACATTCTGGTGTCGCCCAGCATCAGGATCGACTCTGTCAAGGTTCTCAATTATCCCCTATCCGATCATCTTCCCATCACTATGGAGGTTTCCCTGCCGGAGGATGTCATGATGCCGGGCAGCGGGGCGAACCGGAAAAATCTGGCCGCCTGAGATTCGCCCGTCGAGCCTTCGGGCCGGGCTTTGGATTGCGGCGTTCGTTTCCCTGCTTTTCAGAATATATTCATCAGCACGAGCATCACTTGATCTGGAAATCCGAAAAGAGTTTCCTGCACTGTTCCACTTGGGAAACCGGCATCCATTCCCCCGGGGAGCTGACCGATCCGCATGGAGCGGACTGACCCAGCAGCGAGAGCTTGGAAAGCCAGAGAGGATTGTAGGAAAGCAGCTCTACTCTGGCCGATCCCGACTCTTTCAGGAAGCGGGCGATCGATGCCAGATTCTCTGAAGTCGCAGTGGCCCCGGGGATGAGGGGTATCCTCGGGAGGAGCTCCTTGCCGTCTCGTGAGCATTCGGCGGCCAATAGCTTGAAGTTTTCCAGAATCTTCTCGTTCGGGGCCCCGCAGAGGCGTTTGTGTTCGGTAGGGTCGAAGATTTTGATGTCGTAATAGATGGTATCCAGGAATGGATAGAGCGCCTCCATAAATTTCCGGTAGTCGAAAAAGCCGCATGTCTCGACAAGGGTATGAATCTCTTTTAGCTTCGCCCTTTGAAGGAGATTGGAGGAAAAATCCATGTAGAGGGAGGGCTCCCCTCCCGAGAGAGTGATGCCGCCTGCCGAAGCCCGGAAGAAGGGGATATCCTTCTCGATCTCAGCCATGAGCTCGTCGATATGCAGGTATCTGCCGACCTGAGAGAGTGCTCCGCTCGGGCATGCCGAAGTGCATTCCATGCACAGGGTGCACCGTTTTCTGTCAATAAAAGACGTTTCAGCCCTGTCAAGCGCATTCTCCGGACAGGCGGCAAGACAGGAACCGCAGCCGATGCATTTCTCCCTGTCGAAGGAGATCTCGACCTGAGCCTTCTTGCTTTCCGGGTTGTGGCACCACACGCAGTTCAACGGGCAGCCTTTGAAGAACACCACGGTCCGGATCCCCGGGCCGTCGTCCAGGGAATTGCCCTTGACCTCGAAAATGAGCGCCCTGTCCTTCCGGGCTGCCGGTTCCGACCTGCCTCTCATTGTTTCTCTCCGACCATCTAAGCGCCGTACTCGGCCCGCTCTATGAGCTCCATCTGCATATCTCTGTTGAGCGTCACGAAATAGGCGTTGTAACCGGAGATGCGTACCATGAGGTCGCGGTAGTTCTCCGGATGGGCCATGGCGTCCCTGAGGGTGGATGAAGACACCACGTTGAACTGCATCTGCATGCCGCCAAGATCGCAATACGTCTTCACATACGAGTAGACATGGTCAACCGCCTCCTGGTGACTTTCCTTGGGCGAAGGCACGACCTTGACATTGAACGCGATATTGTTGTTCATGCTCTTGGGCTCGAGCCGGGAGACGTCGCGGATATTGTCCAGCAGGTTCCTCGATGCATGCGCCTCCGGGGTGAGTCCCGGTGTGAAGGGCTTGCCTGCGAGCCTGCCCGAAGGCAGGGCGCCGGTCAGTGTTCCGAAGGCCACATGGTTGGACATGGACCAGAATCCTGCGGTGTAACGGCCTCCTCTGAAGTTCGTGTGTGCGCCGAAGCGGTCGTGGATGAACCGGGTCACCCGGTTGGCCATCTCGACCGCCTCCGGGCTGCCGGAGCCGAAGAGGGGGACCTTGTTGCGCACCAGCGAGTGGAGATACCCGTTATTCTCGAAATTCGTCTCCATGGCCTCCCGGATCTCTTTGAGCGTCACTTTCTTTTCGTCGTACACGAGCTTCTTGATGGCCATGAGCGAGTCCGTGATATCGGCAAGCCCGATGCACGCCGTGCCGGAAGAGTTATAGAGCGCTCCGCCTTTTGTCGCATCCCGTCCGTATGCGGTGCATCCTTCGACGAGGCCCGAAATGAAAGGGGTCGGACGCAGTACACTGTGGGCCTCTCCAAGGAGCCTGTTGTACTCGCAGGAGTTATCCATGAGAAAGTCGAGCTGCGTGCAGAATGCCTGGAAAAAGTCGTCGAAGGTCGGAAAAGAGCCGTTATCGACATTGCCGGTTTTCGGGCCCACATCCCAGCGCATCAGGGGATGACGTCCGTTGTACATGGCCATCTCCAGGGCGGCCACCATATTGAACATCATACAGTTGGTATGGCCGATGTGCCTGCCAGAGAGCGTGGGTTCCACGCATCCGGTTGCAGCCCAGTCTCTCAGATGCTCCTGAGGATAGGCGAACTCCTCCAGAGACGCCATCACCACCTCGTCGTTGTGGATGGACGGGGTCGACGTGGTGTTGATGTTGACCTCGCAGAGCCTGCGCAGATAGGCCTCACTGTTTTTTCCTCTATGGAAGCGGGCGTTGACGTTCGGGTCCCTGATCCCGAGCATCTCTGTCACCTTCAGGAAGATATAGGTCATGTCATTGACCGCATCCTCTCCTTCGGGGGTTACGCCTCCCAAGGTGATGGCCTGGTCGGAGGAGCTTCCGCCGAAAAGATAATTGCCGATATCGGGGATTAATGGAAGGTGATCGGT
>DCDF01000016.1 GCA_002316295.1 Syntrophaceae bacterium UBA1062
GTGAAATGCAGGATCTCAAGGATTTCGGCCGCCGGACTGAGGCCGCTCTGCAGACGCTTTCCCGGGCTCAGGCAGTCATTGGAAGCGCTGTATCATGAACGCATCCTCAAAAAGGCCGGAGAAGAGCTGCTTCATCACCCCCTGGCGGACCTGAGAAACGACATGCTCACCATTGCGCGGTTTCATCGCGGGCAGGCCCTCTCCTTCGACGACGAGGCCTACGTGACCATTATCAAACACGGGATCGTCGAGGTCGACATGGATGAGAGGGGTTTGAAAACGAAACGCTTCCTGAGGCCTGGTCATGTCATCGAGCGTTTCGGCGGGTCCGCCCGGGCCAACACCGATGTCGAAGTGATCAGGGCGCGGATCAATCTGACAGGGGCCGGGAGAGATTAGCTCCCGCAGGGGGCGCTCGTTCTCAGCCGGGGAGAACGCCGCCCGCGCAGGCCAGAACGATCCCCGCGGTCACGGCCACATTGAGCGATTCAACATTTTTCTTCATGGGAATGGACACGGTTTCGTGAGAAATGGCGAGCATCTCGGGGCTCACGCCCGCTCCTTCCTGCCCCAGGCAGACGGCGCAGGGGCTCCTGAAAAGATCGGCGCTCAGCCTCGCGCTGCCGCGGGGGGCAAGGGTGATGATACGGTGGGGATACGTCGCAAGCTCTTCAGGCTGAACCCTTGCGATCGTCAAGCCCAGCACCGAACCCATGGAAGACCTGACGGCCTTGGGGGAAAAGGGGGAGGCGGACCCTTCTGTCAGCGCTATTGCATCAAACCCGAACGCCTCGGCGGTCCGGATGATGGTCCCTACATTGCCCGGGTCCTGCAGTCCGTCGAGGATGACGATCCTCTCGCGGCCGGCGAGATCTTCCGCCGCCGCCCATGGAACAGGGAAAAAGGCGAGTATTCCCTGGGGGGTTCTGGTATCGGCGATGCGTGCAAGCAGCTCTTCCTTCAGAACTGTATGCGGAAAACGGGACGGGCCGTGCGCTCGGATATATTCCGGGGTCACGGCCGCCAGCCCGGGAACCAGGCCTCTGGAAAGGGCGTTCTCCACAAGCCTTCTTCCTTCGAGAAGCATCATCCCCTTGTCTTTTTTTGCAGCGAGAAAGGCCCGGAAAGCCAGGCTCCTGTGGCTCGTGACGACTCTCATAAAAAGAATAGCCCGTCCGGAGAAAGGAAGGGCCGCTTCCTCCGGAAATATCCGCCATTGATCGATACCGGCGGGAAGTTCGGCCGCCTGCAGGCGGCCGGCTTAACGGCATCCATGACGGGGACCCGGGGCATTTCCTTTTTCAGGGCTCAGCCCTTGAGGCCCTTGAGGAAGGGTGCGATGATCTCCATGGGGAGCGGAATCAGAGTATTGACGGCTCCCTCGGCGGAGATCTCGCGCAAGGTCTGCAGGTATCTCAGTTGCAGGGCGATGGGCTGCCCGGCGATGACATCGGCTGCATCCCGCAGCTTCTGAGAGGCCTGGAATTCGCCCTCGGCATGGATGATCTTTGACCTTCTCTCACGCTCGGCCTCGGCCTGCTTGGCCATTGCCCGCTGCATCTCCTCCGGCAGATCGATGTGCTTGAGCTCCACGGCGGAGACCTTGATGCCCCACGGGTCGGTCTGGCGGTCAAGCATCTCCTGGATCCGCGAGCTGATCTCCTCACGGTTGGCGAGGAGCTCGTCGAGCTCGGCCTGCCCGCACACCGACCGCAGCGTCGTCTGGGACAGCTGGCTCGTGGCATAGAGGTAGTTCTCCACCTCGATGACGGATTTCATGGGTTCTATGACCCGGAAATAGACCACGGCGTTGACCTTGACCGTCACGTTGTCCCGGGTGATCACATCCTGGGGAGGAACGTCCTGCACGACCGTGCGGAGACTGATCCTGACGAACCGGTCCACCACAGGGATAATGATGATGAGACCGGGCCCCTTGGGTGCGGGGAGGACTCTGCCAAGCCTGAAAACCACCGCCCTCTCGTATTCATTGAGGATCTTGATCGCGGAGAAAAGAAACAGCAGTATTATGACAACAATCGTGATCAGAGCGTATGCACTCATTACCTACACCTCCTTACAGGGATACATCTTCAATATCCATCTTTGCGGTATGGTTCAAGGAAGGATCGTCCAACATGGCCAGCCGCTTGGTCGAAAATTCCTTGTATCTGGCCAGAGACTTTCCTTTCAGGGGCGGGCCGTTGACCGGTTTCAATTTCAGCGGATTGATGAACTTGCCATTGTGCCGTACCCTGAAATCAAGATGCGGCCCTGTGGAGGCACCGGTCGATCCCACATAGCCTATGACCTCTCCCTGGCTCACGCGCGTGCCTTTGGAAATTCCCTTCGCATAACCCGAAAGATGTCCGTAATAAGTGACATAGCCGGCCTGATGGGTAATCTGAATGCTCTTGCCGAAGCCTCCTGACGTACCCTTGAAGGTCACTGTCCCGTTTCCGAGGGCGACGACCGGAGTGCCTGACGGCGCTGCGTAGTCCACTCCCAAGTGAGGCCTTGCCACCTGATAAATGGGATGGATCCTGCTACGGCTGAAACCGGAGGATATCCTGCGGTAGTTCAGCGGCGCCTTGAGAAAAAGCTTCCGGATGGGTTTGCCTTCTTCGTCGTAATATCCTTTGACCCCGTCGCCGTCATCGAAGTAAACGGCCACATGGGGGCTCCCCTGGTTCACGAAGCGTGCAGCCACCACCCTTCCGTATCCTCTGAAGGTATCTTTGACATAGTAGCGTTCGTATATCACGGTATAATGGTCGCCCTGCCTGATATCGGTAAAGAAGTTGATGTCCCAGGCAAAAATGTCAGAAAGGGCCATCACCACCTCAGGAGACAGGCCAGCCTGGATCGCCGACTCATAGAGGCTGCTGTTGATCGTGCCCTCGGCCCGTTCATGCCTGACATCCACATCGAATGTCTGCTTGGTGGCTTTGTAGGCGCCGTTTTCGGGGACAACCTCGAGCAGGTTGAGATAGTCTATCTCGTATGTGAGCCGTGCGAGGCGCGCCGGCTCCTCTTCGGTGACCCATATGCTCATGGCGTTTCCAGGAATGATGCCTGAGAGATTATAGACCTTCTTGACTGACTTAATCACCAGGCCGATCTGGTAGTCGCATACCCCGTTACTGCGCAGGACAGTATAGAGGTTGTCGCCCTTTTCCACAATATAATCGGTCTGTTTGATCCGCCCTGAGTATCCAGATGGCAGAACCCGGGAAATTTCCTGTTTTCTTGCGTCTATGCTTTCGCCGTTGATGGAGACGTCAAGCCGCGAAATATCGGAGATGGAGTACTCGACGCCGATGAGATCCTGATTGTCGGGAGAAAATATGAGCACAAGCTCTCTGCCCGGTACGATCTTGGAAAGATCGAATACGGGCTTGGTCTCGTTCAGGATATCATAAGCCTGGCGGGCCGACACCCCGTTTTGCATGAGGATCGCGTAGAAGCTGTCCCCGCGGTCGATGGTGGAGATCTTCCGGATAGGCTCTGCGGATGCATCCGGTGCCGGCACAAGAGCGGAGTAGTCCTGCCCCTTCTCCACATCGTGCTCCGGCAGGACAACATCGTCCTGCGCAGACAATGCGGATTCGTCCTGGCCGGCCATGTTTTTCTCGCCATGCTCTGAGGCAGCCCCGGCCGATCCCCGCACATTGTCGCCGGTGCTAAGGTACCAGAAAACGCAGGAAGCTAACAGGACAGCGAGGACGAATGTGCTCCATTTCCAAGGATTGGCCCGCTGATCGATATTCATGGGAATTCATTTATAAAATGATTTGCTTGCCAAGGCAAGCGACTTTTGATTGAATCATTCAATGCTTATATTTGTCGCCGATGCCCACATCAGGCCTGGTTGCCGTGAAGATTCCGAAAAATTCATTCACTGGCTGAATCATGCTAAGCTGCAGGCATCCGACGTATATATCCTCGGCGATCTCTTTGACTACTGGTTCACGGGAGTTCATGAAGAAGTCAGGGACGTCGTGGAGGCCCTCGCATCTCCCGGTGTCCATATCATTCCGGGGAACCGGGATTTCCTGATGGCAAACGCCGGAGATCTCGGTCTGCATATCCTCGGAGAAGAGGAGATCATTGCACCGCCCTCCTCCGTACGTCTGCTTCTTGCACACGGCCACACCCTGACCAGGGACGACTACGGATTCAAGCTCCTCCATGCCCTTGGATGGCCGGTGCTCAGACTTCTGGACCGGCATCTGAATGGAGAGATCAAAGAGCGTTTCGCCCGGTTCCTGGTGCGATCGTCGGCCGCTGTCAGGGCGCCTCGCGCAGCTATCGACAAAGACATATCCCGCCGCCGGGGCGTCGATACCGTCATCTGCGGACATCTACATCGCGGCTTTATGAGCAGTGAGCTGATCGTCCTTCCCGCCTTTTTCGATACGGGCAAGTGGCTTGTCTGGGACGGCAACGGCCCGAAAGTCATGGGTGGGGAATAGCCTTTCTGAAGGCTTACCGGCTGCGGCGACACTGTGACGAACCGCTGGACGACTGAAGACAACCTGCTTTTCTCAATGCTTCAGGGGTTCCGGTCGAGAGGGCAAAAAAAAAGCCAGAAGAACTGGTGCATATTCATTTGATGTAATTCCTATCTTCTGGCAGTTTCAGTAAGTATCATATCCAGTCTGTCACGGAAATAAGACATCCGATGATATTCGTGTAAGACTCTTGCGATCATCCGGTGTAGGGTTCTTCCGACAAGAAGCGATACCCTGGCAAAACCATACAGTCTTTCAGCCCCCGTCAACTCGGGGGGAAACTCCGGCGGGATAATATTGTCAGATTTTTGGCAAAACCGGCTGCATTTCATCCCCCCATTCTCTCACATATCTCTGACCAAATCATAACTTCCTGCATTTTATTGCTATTTGCGCCATAACGATCAATGGCACATTTTATGCTGCAAAGAGATTGATCGGGTTCAACGCGAAGCGGAAGCGGATTGAAGGCAACTTGTGTGATGCAGGGTGTTGGCTTTCCAGGTTCAAAACCCTATAGAATACATGTTGGAGGAGGTTTACGTATGAAACACATACTGCTGGTAGAGGATGACAGCCATCTCCAGTTCCTCATCACCGAGGAGCTCAAGGACGCGGGATATGACGTGGCGGCGGCATCGAACGGGAAGGAGGCGCTGTCCCTGCTCTTTGACGGGAATCGAAACGAACCCGACCTCATCATCATGGATATCAGAATGCCCAAAATGGACGGAATCGACGCCTTGGGCTACATTCTCAAGTCAAAGCTCGATATCCCCGTCGTCATTCATTCAGCCTATGCAGGCTACCGCGACAACCCTATTGTCAGGACCGCCGATGCCTACGTGCTGAAGTCTCATGACCTTACCCGACTGAAAGAAACAGTGGATGAGCTCATCAACAGAAACGCCGAAAAAACAGAGCAGCGCCGGGCAGCAAACATGTGATCGCCCACAGACTTCTCTTCCAAGAAGGCTGCGCGGTATTCCAGATGCCGGGCAAGAGCGTCGACTCTACTGGCTCCTGTCGATCCGGTGTTCGATCTTGACATAGCGAACCTCCGGCTTCCCGCCCTCGCCCTTGTCGATGACCTCGGTGATGTAACCGAGCTTTCTCAGGAGCCTTCTGGCTTCGAGGAGCTGCCCCTTCGTCATCCAGGCCAGGCATTGCATGTCCAGGGTGTCGCTTGTCTCTATGGTATCCGTCAGCCGTCTCTTTGCGGCGGATTTATACAGGGTGTAGACATCAAATGCGTTCTCTCCTATATCACCGTACTCCAGGAGCCGGCTGCGCACGACAGGATTGATGTCCAGCAGTTTCATGATGGAAGGACGGCCATACCATCCGGTGCCGATCTTATCCATAGTGTCTCCTTGCACTGACGATATTACCCACACACCCCTCATGAATCCTGCACGGGAAATGAAGAAAACATAAATAAGCATAACTTCGAAAGCAAATAATGTACCATTAAATAGCCTCTATTGATTCAATGGGTTATCTATAAACCTTGCCGGTATTCCAGCCGGGATGGGAAAAAAGGATGGCTTTTCATAGAAAATATCTTCCCACCGGGAATTGCCGGAAACGATCCGGGAGTGGGTTTACCTATATAAGTATTAATATAAGAGTCGCTCCCCAGAGAGCCAATAACCGGCGGAAAACTACAGAAGCGCTACCCGCCGAGCACGATCCTGGTCAGTATGGGCATGGCGACGAGAGCACCCATGGAGCTCCCCAGGTTGGCGAAGATGACCACGAGAAGGATCCTGGTCACAGGATTCTTCCACCAGCCGGCGAGATGGGTGATATCGTTCTGGATGGCTTCGAAATCGGAGACTTTCGGCTTTTTGATATATGCCTCGCTCAAGCCGGCAAACCAGCCGGCAGCCAGTGTCGGATTCAGGGAGGTAATGGGCGACGCCACGGCTGCTACAGCAACGGACAGAGGATGGGCGAATGCAGCGGCTGTGCCGATGGCGGCAAACACGGCATTGCACAGCAGCCACCATTTGACCATTTCATACCCCTGCTCGGGGCTGCCGAAAAAAAATCCGGCGATGATGAGTGCAAGAATTGCGAGAGGTATGAACCATTTGAGCATCCCCTGCCTTTTCGCAGGAACATACTCCAGGGCGTCGATGTCTCCCGTCGGGTCTTTCAGCTGCCCGATGAGCCCCTCCATGTGGCCTGCTCCCACAACCGCCAGGACCCGTTTCCCTTTCAGATCGGCTATCTTGCGAGCCATGTAGGCGTCACGCTCGTCGATGAGCACCCTCTTGACAGTAGGGGCCTGCCTGGCCACCTCCTCGATTGTGCCGGTGAGCACATCTTTTTCCTTGAGCCTTTCGATCTCGTCCTCCTCGATATCTTCAACCGACAGAATAGAGAACAGGGAAGAGAACAGGAGCTTGGCTTTTTCCCATGCACCGAGGGATCTCCATGCCCGCTGGAGCGTGAGCTGAATCGGCCTGTCCACGAGAGCCAGGGGGGTCCCCGTTTCTTCAGCCTCCTCAATGGCGATCCTCATCTCGTCACCTGGCTTAACGCCGAAACGCTCCCCGATCCGCTTCTGAAAGGAAGCCATGACGAGGTTTGCGAACAGAAACAGGGTCTTCTTCTCCCTGATGACCTTGACGATGTCCATCTCCTGCCATCCCGAGGGGTTCTTCAGCACCTCGAATCTGTTCGGGCAGAGCTCGAGCGCGATCTCGTCCGGTCGGTATTCGCGTATTGCAGAGCGGACCTCGTCCACCGACACAAGGGATACATGAGCGGTTCCTACGATCATGACTTCTTTATCCGGCAGCTCTATCCGTTCAATGGGCATGGTGCACCAGTGTATATATGGGAAGGGGCGGCAGGTCAAGCCGTACGACTGAAAGCATCCGGATCATCCGGGATCGAAGAGAAGCCGAGATCCGGCTCATTTCCGGTAAAAGACGAGCTCGGAAACTGGCCTGCGCGCCGGAGCGCGGGGAGGCTTCCCGTCCGGATGCCCCACGGCGACGGCCGCCATGAACTCATAGGCATCGGGCGCCTGGAGAAGCGACTTGACCTCGGAGCCGCTCTTGAGAATCTCACCGAGCCACACGCCTCCGAGACCCGATTCATGAATGGCGAGCAGCATATTCTGAATGCAGGCGCCGATCGACTGGAGGTCCTTTGTCCAGTCATAGCCCGACGCCGTATCAAAGAACACGGCTATGATCACGTCTGCAGACCGGATGATTGCCCCGTAACGGGTGAGTGAAGCGAGCCTTTCCTTCACCCGTGCATCGCGGATGACGGCGAAGCGCCACGGCTGGTTATTGAGCCCCGAGGGCGCCCATCTCGCCGCATCGAGTATCTCTTCCACCAGGTCATCGGAAACAGGCTCCCGCGTGAACCGGCGGATGCTCCTGCGCTGCCGTATGGCATCATGCACTGTTCTTTCCTTCGGTCGCGCTCATGGCGAGAAAGGCATCCATGAAGTCCGTGATCTCTCCGTCCAGGACCGCATCCACGTTGCCTACCTCGAGGTCTGTCCGGTGGTCCTTGACCATCTGATAAGGCTGGAGCACGTAGGAACGTATCTGGGATCCCCACGCGATCTCCTTCTTCTCCTTGAAGAATTCGTCCATGCGCTCCTTCTGCCTGGCCTCTTCGAGCTCATAGAGCTTGGAAGCCAGCAGTTTCATGGCAAAGGCCTTGTTCTTGTGCTGTGAGCGCTCGTTCTGGCACTGCACAACGATTCCCGTCGGGATATGCGTGATCCTCACGGCCGAGTCCGTCTTGTTCACATGCTGTCCCCCATGACCGGATGACCGGTAGGTGTCGATCCTCAAATCCTTTTCGTCGATCTTGATATCCACGGTCTGATCCACCTCAGGGGTGACCATCACGGATGCGAACGACGTATGCCTGCGGCTGTTGGAGTCGTAGGGGGATATCCGCACGAGCCGGTGAACGCCGGTCTCTCCCTTGAGATATCCGAAGGCCCATTGCCCCTCCACTTCGATGGTAGCGCTCTTGATCCCCGCGGCCTCGTCGGAGAGGATATCGATGATCCGTGTCCTGAAGCCCTCCTTCTCCGCCCACCTGAGATACATGCGAAGCAGCATTTCAGCCCAGTCCTGGGCCTCGAGCCCCCCCGCACCGGCGTGAATCTCCAGAAATGCGCTCTTGGGGTCGTCACGCCCGGAGAGAACATGGGTCTTTTCGATAGCGCCGAGGTTCTTGTTCAGAGCGGCGATAGTTTCCCTGATGTCCGCCGAAACCGCCTGCTCGTCTTCTTTTGCCAGATCCAGAAAAACCTGGAGATCGTCCCAGAGGGACGAAACCTTTTTCCAGCTGTCGAGGATATCGGTGATGCGGGACTTTTCCGACTGGATTTCGCGCGTCTTTACCGGATCTTTCCAGACGCCGGGATCGGCGAGCTTTGCCTCCAGTTCTTCCAGACGCTCTTTCCTGCGGGGTATCTCAAAGATAACCTCGTACGTGTTCGAGCTTTTCCTCAATGAGATCAATTGCCTGCTGGTAGTCTCCGCTCATAGCCCTCAGCCATTAGCACCCATGGCGGCGCCTTGTCAATGCCGCAATGAGAGAAAAACCCGTCCAGAGAAAGGCTGCGACCGGGCCGAATCTGGTGTAGAAGGTCTTTTCATGGATAGGGGCGATGTCCGCAGTGATGAAGCCTTCCTTCAGGAGCCCGATCTCCTGCACGATCTCTCCCGCCGGGCTTATGATGGCGGATATCCCGTGGTTCACCGGCCTGAGCAGCCACCGCCTGCTCTCCACCGCCCGGAAGCTCGCCATCATGAGGTGCTGCTCTGGAGTCGACCAGGTCTTGAACCATGCATCGTTGGAAGCGTTGACCAGGAAAGCGGCTCCTTCATTGCAGAGATCCCTGGCCAGGCCCGGGAAGATGCTCTCGAAGCAGATCAGCACCCCGACATCTCCGATGGGGCTCGCCTTTTGCGCGGGCGAGAAATTGCCCACCCCGCCGGTAAGGCTGCCGAAATAGGGCTCGATCAGGCCTGCCAGCGGCAGATATTCGCCGAAAGGCACCAGATGCACCTTGGCGTAGTACCCCTCGATCCTCCCCCTGTGGAGCAGCCACATCCGGTTGTAGTACTTTCCATCTTCATAGGCAGGGCTTCCCACCAGGAGCTTCACGTCGAGCGATCTGCTCAGGTCCAGAATCCGCGGGGTGTATTCCCACTGCTGAAAAAGGTAGAACGGACAGGATGTCTCCGGCCACGCCACGAGCTCGGCCCCCCGCTCCACCGCAGACAGGGTCAGGCGCTCATAGGTTTCGATGGTGGGGGCGATCTTTTCGCGAAGCCATTTCTCATCCTGAGGCACGTTGGCCTGGACGACCGCCGCCTTCAAGGGCTCCCCTTGGACGGGCAGGTGCTCCATCCTCCAGGCCCCCCAGACGGTGCATGCCGCAATCACGAGCGCGCCGATCGCAAGGTGCGTGTACTGCTTTCTCCTGAGAGTCTGATACAGGGCCACATTGCCCATGAGCACAAGTCCGCTTATGAGATACACCCCTCCGACTTCCGCGATCTGGATGAACGGCTTGAAGGGAAACTGGGTGTATCCCATGAGGGTCCAGGGAAACCCTGAGAACGGCACGTACGACCGGATGAGCTCCAGCATGACCCACAGCCCGGGCACGGTGACGAATGCCCACCGGGATCGGATGAGCCCGGCGGAAAGCCAGACGAACACCCCGAAGTAGATCGAGAGATACAGCAGGAGGAGAAAGAGCAGAACCGCGGCCGGAAGCAGGCTCATGCCTCCGTAGGTCTCCATCACATAGGCGATCCAGTAGAGAATGCCCGCCCAGGCGACGAAGCCTGCCGCCATCCCGTGGAAAACTCTCTCGGCAGGGCGCGCTTCCTCCATGAGATACAGCAGGGGGACAGCCCATACCCATGCCAGGGGCCAGAGGTTGTATGACGGAAACGATAAGGCGCAGAGCACTCCCGCGGTCAACGCGAGGAACAGTCTGTTCAAGATTCCTTCCTTGCCGGTGGGCGGACGATGAGCTTTGATATCCTCTTCTTGTCCGCATCGGCGATCTCAAAAAGAAACCCTTCGTATTCCATGGTTTCTCCGGATTCGGGTATCCGCTCCATCCGGCAGGTGATGAACCCGCCGATGGTGTCGTAATTGCCCTCGGGGATCTCCACCCCGAACTCCTCGGAAAACTCGTCGATGGAGAGCCTGGGGTCTACGGCGTACACGCCGTCTCCCTCCTCGACAATCTCCTCCTCACCGGCCGCATCGTCTTCGCCCACAATATCACCGATGATTTCCTCCACGACATCCCCGATGGTGAGGAGCCCGTCCACATTCCCGTATTCATCGATCACGATGGCCATCTTCGGCCGTTTTTCCCTGAACTCCTTGAGAAGATCGATGAGTTTCTTACCCTCGGGAACGAAATACGGGGGATGCATCAGTGCGCGGACATCCTTGGGCCTGTCCTTCACATTCCAGTATTTCAGGACATCTTTTGCGTGAACCACTCCGATGATGTTGTCGAGGTTTTCTTCATAGATGGGAATCCTCGAGCAGCCTTCCCGTGAAAAGACCTCGATGAGGTCGTCGAGCGATGAAGACGCTTCGAGGGCCACCATATCGATCTTGGGCACCATGATCTCATGGACCATGGTATCTTTCAGGACGATAATGTTGTGGATCATGTCGCCCTGGTCTTCGTCGATGATTCCCTTTTCTTCCACCTCGTCGAGGATCTTTTCTATTTCTTCCTTGGTATCCCGCGAGGATTTCTCTCCTGTCAGCAGGGCCCACAACCGCTTCAGATAACTGATGCTATCTTGGTTATCGTCGTTACTCTCCAAGAAAAACTCCTTTTCATGTAGAATGAAGCTCAATTATTATCTCAAACATTCCATTGAAGTCAACCGACCGAAAAACATCTTAAAAAGGCCGGAAGACAAAAAAGACAGCGGCCGGAATTCCTATTCCATTCTTGTGCCAGCCGTTGTATCGTCCTATTTTCTATGGTAAGAAAACCAAAAATATTCCCCGCCATAGGAGAGAGGTCATGGGACAATACACCTTTACCGGCACCGGCACCTATGTTCTCGACAGTGAGCTCTCGAAGATCGTCAATGCGAGCATCGCACTGGAAATGCCCCTGCTCATCAAGGGAGAGCCGGGCACGGGCAAGACCCTGCTGGCACACGCCATCGCGGAAAATCTCGGAATGCCCCTGATCGTCCTCAATGTCAAATCCAGCATGAAGGCCGTGGATGCCCTCTACCAGTACGACACGCTCACACGCCTCAACGACAGCAGGTTCGGGGACTCAAACCGCAACGTGAGCAATATCGAAGACTATATCAAGATGGGCAAGATAGGCCAGGCATTTGTCTCGGACGTGAAAACCGTGCTGCTGATCGACGAGATCGACAAGGCGGACACCGACTTCCAGGACGACCTTCTGGACGTGCTCGACCAGATGTCATTCGATATCATCGAGATCGACAAGACCATCCGGGCGAAGAACCGGCCCATCATCATCATTACCTCCAATGCGAAGAAAGACCTCTCGGATCCGTTCCTGGGCAGATGCGTGTTTCACCACATCGCCTTTCCCGACCCCGAGATGATGCGCAAGATCGTGAGCGCCCATTACCCCGAACTGGACAAGAACATTTCGGATGCCTGCGTAGAGGCCTTCTACCGGCTGAGGAACATCCGCGGCATCGAGAAGAAGCCGGCCACCAGGGAGCTCATCAACTGGATACGGATCCTGCTGATGGACAAGAGCTTCGATCCGAAGCACCTGGCGAGGAACAATGTGCCGTTTCTCGGGGTGCTCTTCAAGAAGAGCGAAGACTACCATATTCTCCAGAAACAGCTCGGAGGCTCGTACCGGTAGGGGCAGGCCGCCATGTTCATCGAGTTCTTCTACCTTCTCAGACAAAAGGGGCTTCCGATCTCGCCGTCCGGATTCCTGCGCCTCCAGGACGCGCTTCATCAGGGCCTCATAACCTCGCTGGAGGATTTTTACTGCATATCGCGCGCCGTCATGATCAAGTCCGAACGCCATTTCGATCTCTACGACCGCGTCTTTGCGCACTACTTCACCGGCGCGGAACTGAGCGAGGACATCAGCGCCGAGATCGAGCTCGCGATCCAGGCCATGCTGGAGGAATGGCTCAAGGATCCGAAGATGATGGCGGATTTCCTGGGAATCGACGAGGAGGCACTGAAGAGGCTCTCGCCCGAGGAGCTGGAGGACTACTTCCGCAAGCGGCTCGAAGACCAGACGGAGCGGCACGACGGGGGAAACCGTTGGATCGGCACCGGCGGAACCTCTCCGGTGGGCCACTCCGGCTATCATCCGGGAGGAATGCGGGTGGGCGGTGCCTCACAGCACAAATCCGCCGTCAAGGTGGCCCTGGACCGTCGGTACAAGGACTACACCGAGGATACGAGGCTCGGGCCCTCGCAGATTTCTGAGGCCATGAGAAGGCTCAGGCACATGCAGCCCACAGGCCCGAAAGACTCGCTGAACATCGACAAGACCATCGTTGAGACCATGAAGAATGCGGGCGAGATCGAGATCGTGTTCGACCGCTCCATGAGGGACAAGCTGAAAGTCATCCTCATGATCGACAACGGCGGGTTCTCCATGGACCCGTACATCAACGTGGTCCAGGTGCTCTTCAACCATGCGAAGAACCAGTTCAAGGACCTGAAGATTTTCTACTTCCACAACACCATCTATTCTCATGTGTGGGAAGACCCCACCAGGCAGTACAAGGTGGTGTTTCTGGAAGAATTCGCCCGGTACGATCCGCAGACCAGGCTCATCATCGTGGGAGACGCATCCATGGCGCCCTACGAGCTCTTCAGCCGCAACGGCAGCATCTACTATGCGAGCCAGTCCGGCGAGCCGAGTATAAAGCGGTTAGAATATCTTGCCAAAACATTCAAACATAGTGTATGGCTCAATCCGAAATATGCGTACACATGGCCCCACACCCAGACCATCGAGGCCATCGGGGAGATATTCCCCATGTTCGAGATAACCCTCGGCGGGCTGGAGAAGGCCGTCGAACGGCTGACGGCCAGGCATTAACACATGTGCGCCCGTAGCTCAGTTGGATAGAGCGTAGGCCTCCGGAGCCTAAGGCCACAGGTTCAATTCCTGTCGGGCGCACCACCCGTTATCTTCGATTACCGACCATCGGGATGCCCTTTCTCCTGGACTCCCGGAAGCGGCGTTCTGGGAGGGGTCGATGCACCGGAGGGCAGGCCTGGGCGTGCTCCCGTCATCGTGCGGGCGTGTCCGCAGCTCCACGGGGCGTCAAGAAGATCATCATGCAATGAATTTCAGGGCCTTGCGAATATTGCTGATTTCCTCATTCCTCCTCCTGTCGATCCTGCCTCTGGCCGGGGTCGCCTACCGGATAGAGAGGGAAGGCGAAAAGGTGATCCGCGACAAAGTCACCGCACATCTCTCAGGGCTCACCGAGAAAAGCGCCAATTACCTCGACACCTTTCTGGCCGGTTGCCGGGCACATGAACGTGCTTCTGGCCGAGGTGGACATCCCCTATGACAAGCTCATCGAGATGGAAGACATCAACCCCGAGTTTGCCGACACCGATCTCGCCCTGATCATGGGCGCATGCGATGTGGTGAACCCGGCCGCGGCGGAGGTGGAGGACACCCCCATCTCGGGCATGCCGATCCTCCTGGCGCATGAGGCTCGCTCCATTATAGTCCTGAACCTCGATGAAAGGCCGGGTTATTCGGGTGTCCCCAACACCCTTTACACCAACGGGAGAGCCATCCTGGTGTTTGGAGACGCGAAACAGAACCTGCAAGCCCTTCTCGAGGGCCTTGGCGGATGATCGGACAGCCCGGCCCGCTGTTCGACTCCGTACAGCCGGATGGATCTTGGGGGAGAGAGACATTTCTGTGCCGCGCCGGC
>DCDF01000194.1 GCA_002316295.1 Syntrophaceae bacterium UBA1062
CCACCGAAGCGCCCGCGACGTCAAGGTCCGTCATCTCGCGAATGCCCACGGCCATGGCCTCGATCTCCTTGGTCGACATGCCGCCGTAGGTGAGGAATCCCTCGAACACGGGAAGCAGAGGCATGATCCTCCCGTGGATTAGTGCATCGTTCGTTGCGATGAACCCGCCCCGGACGCTGCAGCTCTTCCTGCCGGAGAGGTAGAACAGGTCGGAGAGGCCGCAGATCTCGCGGATGATATCCTGTATGGATGCATCCTTGTATGCCTCTTCCCGCTGTTTGATCAGGTAGGCGTTTTCCGATATCAGGCTGCCGTCCACGACCAGGATGATGCCGTGACGGGACGTGATCTCCCTGACCGCCTTGAGATTGCCCAGAGAGAAGGGCTGGCCGCCGATCAGGTTCGTGGTCGCCTCCATCCGGACGAACGATATGTTGTCCGGGCCGTGGGCGGCGATGGCCTCTTCGAGCTTCGCGAGATCCAGGTCGCCCTTGAAGGGCTCGCTGCTCTGCGTGTTGAACGCCTCGTCCGTGCAGATCTCGACCACCCTGCCGCCTTCCAGCTCGAAGTGGGTCTTGGTCGTGGTGAAGTGGTAGTTCATGGGAATGACATTGCCCGGCTTCACGAACACCTTTGCCAGCAGGTGCTCGGCCGCACGGCCCTGATGGACCGGCAGCACGTGTCCGAATCCAAAGACCTCCGCGACCGCGTCCTTGAGCCGGTAGAAGCTCTCGGACCCAGCATACGCATCGTCGGAGACCATCATGGCCGCGAGCTGGTTGTCGCTCATTGCATTGGTGCCGCTGTCGGTGAGCATGTCCATGAATATGTCCCTGGTGCGCAGGCCGAAGGTGTTGTAGCCGGCCTCCTCGATCGCCTTGAGCCTCTGATCGATGTTGGGGAGTGATTTTTTCTGTACGATTCTTACCTGGTGCATTTCTACCGGAAGCACTCTTCCGTCTGACAAGCTGATATTCATGTGTTTGTTTCCTCCGTTTTTTTCTGTGGTAATTTTCGTCGCTGGCTGCCCGGAGTCCGGTGTGATGTTCGGGAGATCAGTAGAACATGGTGTTTCTGCCCCTCAGGACGAAGGCGGCGCCGCAAGCCCTGCACGAGCCGCTCGGGCCGGTGCCGTGTTCCGCTTCGAGTGATGTCTTCATTGCCGCTCCTTTTAAGGGTTCTGGTTGTCCGCTGACGTCAGGGCATGCGATGGTGCATTGTGCTGTCCCGCAACGGCGGAAGCTTTTTCAGGATTGAAAAAACACAGGTATTCGCGATGAGAACGTTCTATTTTTCCCCGGTTTAACAGCCGGGGTAGAGATAATAATAGGAGCAGCAGGAGCTGCAAGATTCGGTATTTCTCACAGATGAGGTCAGGATGTTTTGATCCACGGGAGCTTTATACACTGTTTGCATGCCGGAGTCAAATGTATTGGGCACTTATCGGTGCCTGGCGGATTTCACGATGCGATGGGGCGGCGGATATTCACATTCACTTCGATATTGTTTCTTGTCGTTTTTCCCTTCCGCGTTCAAACACGGTTAATTCATATATAATATCATTAACTTACTCGATTCGCAGTCTTCATGCGAGACGATAGAACACCAGGGCGTTTTCCCTGAGCAGCGCGGCCCGTGCGGCCTTGCCGATCGACTCCTCACTGACCAGGACAGAGAGGTCCCGGTGATATGATGCGCCCGAATCGGTGTTGAGCATGATTCTCCCCGTATCCCCGCCGTGAGCGTGAATGATCCGGATGAGGTCATGAACCCGGGTTTTCTCCGGACTCATGGTGATCCCCGCCCACAGCCCCATCCGGAGCACCGAAGCGATGGTTTCTCCGGTGCAGTGGTCGACCACGATGCTCCTGCGGTGGCGTATATAGTCTTTGAGCATGTCCAGAATCTTTTCCGTTACGGCCTTTTTATCGCGCCTCGGGGTGTGAATGCCGAACACCTTGCCGCGCCTCACCACCTCCTCCGCCATGTCCAGATGCGCACGGAGGATCTGCTTCTCCCGGCCGCTTCCCGTCTCCAGCCCGATTTCGCCGATGCCGAGGCAGAAAGGGTCGTCGAGACAGGGCAGCAGGAGCTCCGGGACCTGCGAAGGGGCGAGATCGGGCGGGATGTTGCGGGGGTGGACGCCGCAGAGGTAATAACACCGCAGTCCTTCACGGTTGAGCCGGGCGATCGCGTCTTTCTGCCCGACGAAGTATGTTTTCAGATCGTCGGCGGTATCGACCCGGCCGCAGAAGCTCCACGAGACCGGCAGGCAGCCGGCTTCCTTCATCCAGGGAATCGCCTCGCTGTCGAAGATCTGCACCATATCGAGATGGCAGTGGCTGTCAACGAACCTGACATCCGCGGCTCTGTGTCCCCCGATGCTCGACCGGCCGTTCATCATGGCGTCATGCAGCTCCAGACAGGGAAGGCAAAAGGACGGCGGGAAAAGCCGGAGATCGAGGCGGGAGGCAGCACGGTACGGCCCTCTCTTCCGTTCAGGCGATCCTGGCCCCTGCATCGGGCCCCGGCACGTTCGAGTATATTTCGTGGATCTTGAAGACGAGCGCTCCCTTGGACTTCAGCGGGCGGTTCCTGGCACGGGACATCTCCTCGATCCAGGCAGCCGTCTCTTCGAAAATCCTGCCCGAGGTCTCGATGGTCACGGTGCCCTTGATCTGGTACGACTCGGCTGTCCCGGCATCCCAGAAGCTCAGGGCCGCCTTCGGGTTTTCCTTGAGATTGGCGAGGGTTTTCCGGAAATACTGATCCGAGATCAGGACGGTTTCATCGTCTAGAACCTTCTTTGCCCCGACGGGCACGACATTGGGAACGCCTCCGGCGGATGCGGTCGCCAGGGAAACGATCGCCTGGCCCTCGAACAGGGCCCGGACCCTCGCATTCATCTTGGCCATGAGAGCCCTCCTTTCTGCGGGTTATGCTGCGCGGGTGCTGAACGCTACGATCCTTTTAGCGGACAAGCCTTCAGATATCAAACAGAAATCCTGCGCATGTCAGTACATGGAATGCCCGGCATTTTCATCCCGGTGAATGCGGCCGCTCAGGCCTAATAATGCCAGAAAGGATTATGCCCGGCGCGGGCGATGTGATAAGGGGGATGGAAAGCTCCCGTACACCAAGGAGAACACGACATGAAGAGCACACACACGCCAAGGCTTTTTCTGGCTCTCTTTATCCTGATCGTCGGCATGCCGCCGGCCGCATCGGCCGCAGACGAGGAGGGGTTCCGCGGCATCCCCTGGGGCACTGACCTCTCCACACACCCCGAGATGCGCCTCATTTCCTGTGAAGGCGCATTCTGCTCATATGCGCGAAGCGGCGATGACCTGAGCATGGGGGAGGCCCGGGTCTCCTCCATCACCTACCGGACCTTCAGAAAACACTTTACCGAGGTGTGCATCGAGGCCCCGGCGGAGATCCGCGAAGGCGAAGAGCCGGGACTTCAGAGCGGGAATTTCCTCGCGCTCAGGCAGGCCTGCCGGGACCTCTTCGGCCCCACCTCGTTCGCCGCATCCTTCGAGTATCTGCGGGCCGAGCAGTACCGGTGGGAACAGACCGGCATCCGGAAGGTCCTGAAGATCAATTTCAACAAGAACCACATGCTCCTGAGCATCATCGATCATGATCTTCTCAAAGAGATCAGGGACGGGGAGGGGGCGCCGGATGTCTCGGGGCGCGAGGGCCGGGAAGAGCTATCCGGCGCCTCTCGAGAGGATTCCTCTGAAGTGTCTCCGGCCCGGACGGATGATGCCGGAGGAGCGGCCCCGGGAAACGCCCGGTCTGGGGAACGGGAGAGCACATCCCGATCCGGTTTCGGAAAGGTCGGGGATTTCCTGCGCAGGATCTTTGTCAACGACGGGCCTTCAGCCCCTCCCGCCGATCTGCCGGGCATGAATACCCCCTGACTGCAAAGCCGCTTCCTGCACGGGCGTGCCATGCTTCCGGGCATGGGGCCTGCGAGGCAGAGCGAGTGACGGCCGCCGCCTCGTGATCCGGTGCGAGGCCCCCGGGCGGCGCCCGTGAGAGCGGCGCGCGTCCGCCCTCCGGTTCGGCCGAAGTGCCGCAGCGTGCAGGAGGAATGTAAAACTACTGTGATCGATATGTAATTCTATTTTGAATCCCTACATTTCAGGTTGTGCCTCATGCCGGTGTGCACTAAGCCTTTCGCTAGCACATTCGAAAAAGGAGAGCACCCATGAATTCCGGCACCCCGGTCCATCCTCTCGGATCTCAGGCAAACATCCTCCTCACCAGCGTGTTCGGGCCGTTCGCGCAGGACGACGAGTACGGCAGCCGCGCCGTCAACCCCATGGAGCTCTACCACAACCAGGTCACCCGCGAGCAGGGGCCCTTTTCACTGCGCATGTTCCACCGATCCTTCGGGCTCATTCTCATGAAGGAGAATATCGACGCGCCCTGCACGCTGCTGGATTTTCCCGACCTGAAGCGCTTCGAGGAAGAGATCTCGGAGAACTCCTACGATATCGTGGGCATCAGCGCCATCATGCCCAACATCGGCAAGGTGGCGAAGATGTGCCGGATGATCCGCGCGCACCTCCCCCGCGCCGTGATCGTGGTCGGAGGCCACATAGCGAACATGCCCGGCCTCGAGAACAGGATCGACGCCGATCATATCTGCCGGGGCGACGGCGTTCGCTGGTTCCGCCGGTACCTGGGGCTGGACGAGAACGCGCCGGTCAGGCATCCCTACGAGCTCTCAGGGTTCGGTACCCGGATCCTGGGCATCGGCCTCAGGGACGATCCCAGGACGACGGCCGCGGTCCTGATCCCCTCGGTGGGATGCCCCGTGGGCTGCAACTTCTGCTCCACCTCCGCCCTGTTCGGCGGCAAGGGCAGGTTCGTCAACTTCTACGAGACGGGCGACGAGCTCTTCAAGGTCATGCACGATCTGGAGACCGCTCACGGCGTTCAGTCGTTCTTTGTCATGGACGAGAACTTTCTCCTGCATCGGAGGCGGGCCCTGAGGCTGCTCGAGCTCATGGAGGAAAAGGGGAAGTCGTGGTCTCTGTTCGTCTTCTCGTCAGGAAGGGTGCTCAAGTCATATTCGATCGAACAGCTGGTGCGCCTGGGCATCTCCTGGGTGTGGATGGGCCTGGAAGGCAAGGAGAGCTCGTATGAGAAGCTCAGCGGCGTCGACACCCGGTTGCTTGTCAGTGAGCTGCAGTCCCACGGCATCCGCGTCCTGGGCTCCACTATCATCGGGCTCGAGAGCCACACTCCTGAAAACATGGACGCCGTCATCGATTACGCGGTGAGCCATGACACGGTGTTCCACCAGTTCATGCTCTACACGCCCATTCCGGGCACCCCTCTGTACGAGCATCACCGGAAGAACGGGACATTGCTGGACGAAGACGAAAGGCCTGCAGCGGACAATCACGGACAGTACCGGTTCAACTATGCCCATGAGCACATCAGAGACGGCCGTGAGACCGGATTTCTCCGCGAGGCCTTCCTCCGGGACTTCCGGGTGAACGGCCCCAGCCTGGCCAGGATGATCCGCACCATGATCAGCGGCTGGAGGCGCTACCGGCATCACCCGGATGCATGCATCAGAAGGAGGTTCCGGCGCGAGACGCGCGGGCTGGCGACCGCCTATGCGGCGGCCCTGTGGGCCATGGCCAGGTGGTACCGCAGCGACAGTCGGATGCATGCGAAGCTCGCCGGTATTCTCAAAGAGATTTACGCCGAATTCGGGTTCAAGGCCAGGATCGCCGCGGCGGCGATGGGCATTTACGCCTATCTGGCGATAGGCCGGGAACACAGGCGACTGGAGAGCGGGTGGACCTACGAGCCTCCCACCTTCCATGAACGGAACCTCAAGGCCCTTGCGCTCGAGAAGCGGGCCGCCGAGCGGGAGAGGCCGCTTCCCGCGGGGCGGCGCGCGTTCGCTCCGGATGCGGCGCCCGGGCGGGCCCTCTGAAGCACACGATGAGCTTCTTCCCGTTCTCGGCGTTGATGCCTGACGGGCGGATGCCGAAGATCTCCACCACCCGCCGGGGACCCGCGAGTCGGATTGAGCCTTCCATACGCGGCTCCTGCCCCGTAATGTCAGGATGCCGATCTGCCTGATGCTGGCGCTGTGCCCGCGCCGCCGCAGTACAACACGCACGGCGGACATCAATCCCGATTTGATATTGTCCGGGGGGGCGCTATTATTTTTCTCGACATGTCTCTTTCTCGGGAAACAAAAAATTAGCCATTGATATCAGTATAATATCCGTCATTCACCGGAATGGGGAAGGGAAAGGAATCGTTGAGAGAAGTGTCCGATGTCGCCTTGGTCTATCCCTATGTATACCGGCACGCCCGCAGCGCCGCGCTCTTTTATCCGCTCGGGATCGCGCAGCTGAGCGCGCTGCTGCGCGCACGGGGTCTCGATACAGTCGTGGCCGATCTGACCTTCCGCGGTGCGGAGCAGGTCGTGGACGAGCTGGAAGAGTCCCGGCCCCGGATCGTGGGGGTGTACATCGCTCTCACCATGATCGAAAACGCCCGCACGCTCGCGGAGGCGATACGCCGCCGCATGCCCGGAACAGTGCTGGTGTGCGGGGGGCCCATGCCCACGGTGAGGCCCTCTCAGTTCGTCGGGGATTTCGATATCGTGTTTCGGGGCGAGGCCTCGAGTTCGTTCCCCAGGTTCTGCTCTGACTATATCGAGTCGGGGCGGCTCCAAAACGTGCTCGCGCATCACGGCCGGTATCCGGGCATCTATTTCCACGACCGCAATGGCGTGTCTCGTACACCGGCGCGGCCGGCAAGGAAGAATGAGCTCGACCGGATGCCCGTACCGGACCTGCGGGACTTCGATCACGGCCAATATCAGCGGTTCTGGAGGGAACGCGCCGGATTCGCCCCGGCCTGCATCATGACCACCTACGGCTGCCCCTATGACTGCGATTTCTGCTCCAGGCCCGTCTTCGGAAGGTATTTCCGGCTCCGGGACATCGAAAGCGTTTTCCGGGAGATCATGTCGATCAGGTCGCAGGGCTACGACGGCCTCTGGATCGCCGACGACTGCTTCACCCTGGACCTCGGCCATGTGCGGCGATTCTGTCAGCGGATGATCCGCGACGGCCTGCGGATGACCTGGACCTGCCTCTCCCGCGCCGAGAGAATGCCGGAGAGGGACATCGATCTCATGAAGCGCGCCGGGTGCAGAAAGGTGTTTTTCGGACTGGAGTCCGGCAGCAACGAGGTGCTCAAGCTCATGAACAAGCACACCACCGTGGAGTCCGCCACTGAGGCGGTCAACCTCTTTTCTGAGCACGGCATCGAAACCGCAGGATTTTTCATGGTCGGATATCCGGGCGAGACCTCTGAAACCATCGAGACGACGCTGGAATGGGCGTTGAGCCTTCCCCTGGACGAGATTTCCTTTACCACTCCGGTGCCGCTTCCCGGCACCCGACTCTACAAGAGGGTTTGTGGAATACATTCCAACTTCGACTGGCGGTATGAGAATGAAAACCGCATGACCTACCAGTCGGAGTTCGACGAATCATACCTCCACAGGCGCATTGAAGAGACATATGAGCGATTTTCCGCCAGAAAAAGACCTGCCCGCGCATGATACCTCATGGGACACGAGCCTGATCGAGTTCAGTGTATCTGATGAGATCTCCCTGGTGCACAGCGCACGGCCGGGAGAGGGCAAGACAGCCCTCATGGGCAAAGGGCTCTTTCTCTGTGTGCGAGGGAGGGTGTGCACGGGCGGCTCAGCCGGCTTCGGGGTGCCGGTATTCAGAACAGGCCGAACCACATTTTTCCCCGGCCCCGCCGAACTCAAGCGCACGAGCCACGGCGGCGGAGAGATGGTTTTCCCTCTGGACCGGGCGCTGGTATGGCACATGTCCGGGAAGAAGGCGCCGTACATCCTCACCGGAGTGTCCGAACGGCTGGTCGAGATGTTCATGAGAGCTCCCGCCTATCAGTCGCGCATGCTGGACATCCGCGACCGCTTTCTTGCGCTGTTCCAGCTCTCGGGCAGGATGCTCCCGGTTCAGGGCGCAGGACACTGCCGGGTCTGCTTCGAGGTGTCCGGCCGCAAAGTGGATTTCCGGGTGGACGGCTGCGCTCTGAAGCGAAAGGGACGGCTCATTATGCTCAACGAGGTCGATGGGGCATCATTCGACCTCCTCCGGTCGGGAGGAGTGACATGGAAGGGCGGGAATATCCCTGCATGGAAGCGTGGGGGAGTCGATGCCGAACTCTGGAGCCCGCGTCTGGGCGTCGGGATCTCGATCGTCCCGGAAGCCTCCGGCCGGTTGTGCGAGCGGCTGTTCTGCGGCAGAGAGGTCGCCCGCGATCTGAACTGGGCGGGGATCGCCCTCGCGGGCGTGCGCCGGAAGACAGCCTACAGGCTCTTCATTCACGAGCACCGGCGTGATTGACTCCACGGGCATTACGTCCCCGCCCTCGAATTTTCAGATCCGGGGACGGCGATTGCGGCCCGGCATCATGTTCCCCGGGATACACGAGAGGTTGAGATCGGGCCGGCACGATATACCTATATATCAAGAGATGAAGTTGCGGGACGATCCGGCTGCAGGCGGGGATAGACAGAAACGCAAGTTTCCTTATTCATAGTCGATCTCGAGCTCGTGACCTCACCACGCTCATGCTCACGCTTGAAGATAAAGATACAAGGCTGGAAGGGTTGCTGTCCGGAACACTATTTCGTCTTGTACAGAACCGGTAATTCGTGAGGTCATACTTCTGTCCGTTCGAACAGGCCCTGCCCCGGCCGGAAGTCCGTGCATTTCCGCCCGCCCTTCATAAGGCAGGGGAAGCGGACGTTCACTGAATGGCGGTGCGAGAAGAAGTGGAGAACGACACTGGTGAAAGGTGGAACGCATGCCGGATGAAGCGGGGATCGAGGAAACCCGTGAATCCAGGATCGCTCAGACAGTTGCGGCCGGTTCCATAGCGGAAGGGGTGGTGGGGGCCGCCGCCGCCACCGTTGCGGTCGTCGCTCTCACCGGCGTATGGCCCCGGCTGCTGCTTTCCGTGGCCACGATCGGTGCGGGCGCTTCCCTCATGCTGCAGGGCGGGGCCATAGCGGGCAGATTCTCCGCGCTGATCAATGAGGCCTCCGCAAGCCGGATCACGGCATCCGAGGTGGGCGGGGGCATGACTGCGGAGTTTATCGGGGGAGTGGCTGGGATCGTTCTCGGGATACTCTCGCTGTTGAACATTTATCCTCTGGTCCTGCTGCCCGCCGCGGTGATTGTGCTCGGCGGCACCCTGATCCTGGGCAGCAGCATCACGGCGCGGATGAACATGCTCCTGGTGGAAAGGGTCGAGTCGCGCAGGTTCGCACGCGAGGTGGCCCGGCAGGCCATAGCCGCGGCCGCGGGCGTTCAGGTGCTCATCGGGCTCGGCGCCGTCACCCTGGGCGTCCTCGGCCTCACAGGTGTGAGTCCCGTCCTGCTGAGTCTGATTGCCGTGCTTGCCGTCGGGATATCCGATGTCCTGAGCGGGACCTCGATTGCGGGCAGACTCGTGAGCACGTTTCGCAGGTGACCACCGTTCTCGAAAACTGCAGAGTTCGGTCCCGCCCGACACCCCTGGCGGAAAGAGGGGCACGCCCGGAATCACGCCTGCGTATTGCCGCAGGCCTCCATGGCCCGTGCGATATGTGAACGGGTTTCTTCAGGCAGGCCGAGGCCGTGCTCGATATTGCCCATGCTCCGGCTGCTCCGCAGCATCAAACAGCATCTTCCGCATCCGTGCGTCAGTGCCAGATCTCCCGGACACCTTCGGGCATCATGCGTTTCACGTCTCTGATCTCGCCTTTGCTGAGCCTTTTTTCCAGGACCGAAAAGACGCAGCGCGCGGCCTTCTCGGGATCTATGCCTGGAGTTCGTGCGAGCTCTTTCTTCATGAGTGCGAGGAATTCATCTTTATTGCGCGCCCTGACGGGTTTACCCGACGGCCTGTACCCCTCGTAGTAGGCCCCTCTGATGAGCATGGGGAGCTGGGCCCCGAGATCCACCGCCTCATCGACAACGAGCCGGTCGCGCAGGGCGTGCAGGGTCGAGCTCAGGGCCAGATACGCCTCGTTGCGGTTGTCCGTGTGCATTTCATCCATCACGTCCTTGATCCATTCATTGTTCAGCTGAATGGTTTTTACGAACCCATGGATTCCTGTGGAGGTCATGACGACACTCCTTCTTTTTCTCTCAAGGGCAGGCACGTCTACCCGTTTACGATTCTCCCGCCGTTGGGATGCAGTACCTGTCCGGTCATGTAGGAGGAATCCTGCGACGCCAGGAAGACATAGCAGGGGGCCACCTCGTCCGGCTGGCCTGCACGCCCCATGGGAGTGTTGAGCCCGAATGAGGCGACGTGTTCTTCGCCGAAGGACGAGGGAACGATCGGCGTCCAGATCGGGCCCGGGGCGACTGCGTTCACCCGTATCCCCTTCTCGGCCAGATTTATGGCAAGAGACCGGGTGAATGACACGATCGCGCCTTTGGTGGAGGCGTAATCGATCAGGGTCGGATGGCCCGCATACGCAACCACCGAGGTGGTGTTGATGATCCTGCCGCCCTCCCCGAGGTGGCTCAGGGCGTGCTTGGTCATGTAGAACATGCCGAATATGTTTGATTTGAAGGTCCTCAGCCATTCATCCGAGCTGATGTCCTGAAGGTCTCTGTGGATGTGCTGTTCGGCCGCGTTGTTCACCAGGATATCGATGCCCCCGAATCTTTTTACCGTCTCCTTCAAGGCATGCACGCAGAAGTCCTCGTCTCCGATGTCGCCGGCCGTCAGCAGGCACTGTCTGCCGTGTTTTTCCACCTCTGCCCGGGTGTCTTCCGCATCTTCGTGCTCATTGAGATACACGATGCTCACGTCAGCCCCTTCCCGGGCGAACATGATGGCCACCGCACGGCCGATCCCGCTGTCTCCCCCGGTGATCAAGGCCACATCGCCCTTGAGCTTGCCGGCGGGCCGGTACCTCCTTCCCCGGGTTTCCGGCCTGGGGACGGTTTCTTTGCGATGCCCGGGGTGCCGGTCCTGGTGCTGTTTCGGAAACGCCTGTTTTTTCCTGTCATCCTTCATCGCGCTCACCTCGCTTTCACGTGATCGGGCTCGGGAGCCCCGCAGATGCCGTGCAGCCTTCCTGCAGGCGGTGGGGAGGGCGTTGCGCGAGCTTGTCGCCGTATCGCCGGGCTTTTTCTTGATGGCCATTGCCGCCACCGGGAGCCCTCTTTTTCGGAGCGTACTGCGGGAGAGGACGATCTCATGTCACAGGATCAGGGCTGCGGAATAGGACCATAGACGCTGCAGAAAAGGCGCGACCGGGAGCGCAGCATGCGGAGGGCCCGGCGATGGCGGATTGCGGCTGCGTTCAAAGGGGCCGCGGCATGCCCGTATGCCGGGCAATGCTGTGGACACCACGCCGGTCGCTCCCCCGGAGCCCGTGCGGCGGATCGCCTGCCGGGATGAGAGAGTGCAACGAGCATGCCATGAGCATGTTCACGCCCGGCAACGGTCCTGCGGCCTTTTCGGCCTCTCTGCACCAGGCCGGCGGCTCTTTGGAAGCGTCACACTCCGAAGAGGCTGTTCATGCGCATCAGGAGGCCGAGGTCTCCCTGGACCGCGTACTTTTGCTCCAGGAACATCTGCTGGCCGTCCGCTTTTTTGCACAGGATGTCCATCCAGAGGTCGAAGTCGCTTGAGATGGTGATGTCGGGAGCTTCCGCCGGTCCTTCGGAGGCGCTGATCGCACCGCCATCGATGGTTAAATGGCACGATCCCTCGCGGCTTCCCCGGAAGTCGAACTGCATCACGGCCTTCATGCCGCCAGCCGCCTCGGGGTTGAATCCGGCCCGCATGAGCTTCGAGAATTCTTTAATGGTTTCCGGCCGGGGAATGCAGCCCTTCTCGTAAAACTCCCGGACAGAGATTCCTTCTCTGATGCAGGTCTTCCACATGATGTCCGCCACCTGGAGAAAGAGCTTCGGGTCGTCTACGATGTCCTGGGTCACCTGCGACATGGTCTGCTCTGAGACCTTGCCCCGCTCCACGATCTCTCTGCCCGCCCGGCGCGTCGCGTCGAGGATCTCGTCCGCTTTCGGCTTCAGGGAGGGAAGGGCCAGGGCCTCCGACATGGGGCGGTAGATTTCCGCCGTGAGCGCCCCGAAGCGGCCGTAGATAAAGCGGGCCCATGACGAAAGCTGGTCAAAGACCGAGTATTCGGGAAACCCCGCCACGGAGAGGAAGACCACCCTTGGATGCCTGTAGCGCAGCGGATGCAGCGTCTCCTTTCCCGCCGTGATGAAGAAGGGCTCGAGCACGGGCAGCGTGCGCTCGATGAAGGCCTTCATGGCGGCATTGATCGTGAAATGGTACAGCGGGAATGCATAGACCGCGAAATCGGTCTCAATCCACCGCGGGAAGAGCTCCTTTGTCATGTCGTCTTTGATGACGCACACCCCGGGCGAGGTGGTCCAGCAGCACATGCATCCCTTGCAGGTCTGCACCTTCTTGTCTCTGAGGTCAACGACCTCGACGCTCGCCCCTGCCTCGCGCATCCCTTCGACCAGGGCGGTGAGCATCATCTTGGTTTTGCTCATTGCATCGCTTCTCGGGCTTCCGTTGATCGCCAGCACCTTCATACCGACCTCCTTTATTCATTCAGGGCGACTCTTCCGTCCCTTTCCCTTCGTCATGGTCTGTTTCATCTCCGACGCCTTTCTCGATTTCTCCGAGTATATCCCGAACATTGCGCTCGAGATCGCGGAAGAACCGTTGCCCGAACCTGAAGCACATGAGCTGGAACGTATCGGCGTGCTTTTCAATCGCCGGTGAGGCGTGCTCCAGCTCCTCCCTGACCTTCTGCACCGACAGCAGGTGCTCGCGGGCGAGCCTGATGCGCTCTTGGGGGGCGAGGTGAGAGAAGAAGAAGAGATACATGATAAAGCCATACCGCTGCCGCTCAAGGGGGAAGGGCTCTCTGATGGATGCCATGAACTCCCGTCGTCCCTGTTCGGTGATGGTATAGACCTTGCGGTTGGGGGCCCCGTCCTGCATCTGCACCTCCAGGGTGATGAGGCCCTCCTTCTCCATCTTTTTCAGGGCGGGATAGATGGATCCGTAGCTCAGCCCGGAAAAAAAGGAGAACGAGAGAGAAAAGGCCTTTCTGAGCTCATAGCCCGTCAGTCGGCGATCCATGAGAAACCCGAGAATGATCGAGCGGACGTCCATGAGAGCCTCTCTCCTATAGTGGCGCAATATATATCGACGCGATATAATAATCAAGGGATTGATTCCCGGTGCATCGGACGCGGGGTGGTGTGCGGTACGGATATAGGGGTTTTCTGGTGTGCCGGGGCCGCCTTCATGGTGGTCGCGAGATATCCGCCTCCGCGAGCGGAACACTTCATGGCCGGACCTGCATGTCTGATCGCAGGATGCCGGGTATTGGCCGTTGCAATACGAAATAAACGGGGCTATGCTTCGGGCCATGGCACGTTTTTCCGGCACGAAAAAACCCGATATCGAATATCCCTGCACCTGGCTGTTCAAGATATTCGGCCGTGACCGTGAAGCGATGCAAAGGGCGGTCGCCCGGATGATCTCCGGCCGCCGGCATGCCCTCACGCCCTCCCGCAGCAGCCGAAACAACCGGTATCACTGCATGAATCTCGAGCTCCTGGTGCAGAGCGATGAAGACCGCCTGGGCGCGTACGAAGCCTTGAACGCCCAGGACGATATCCTGCTCGTGCTGTGAGGAAGGGGACACCCGTGAGGGTTGTGCCCCGATTTCTTCCTCGCGATTTTTCGTTGACTTCGGGAATGCTTTTCACGCATATATCCCTTCGCCGCCATTTATATGCAGCTGACAGAGTTCGATCACCAGAGCCTCATCGAGAGAACGAGGCGGGACTTTGCGCCCTTTTACGATCAGCTCCGCTGGATAACGCCTGAAGCTGCGGAGGAAATGACCCGCCGGCGCCGGGAGCTGCTCGACATCCTTTCATCAAATGCCGCGACGGCATTCGGAAATACCAAGCCCTTTACCGGGAGCCTGTCTCCGGGCTGCAGACTCTGCGGCGGCGGCGAGTGGTCGTGCCTGTTCATCAACAATATCTGCAACGCGCGGTGCTTTTACTGCCCTTCGCGGCAGCAGCAGGTCGACGAGCCCGGAACGAGCACCCTGATCTTCGAGCATGCGAAAGACTACGTGGATTATCTGGAGTATTTCGGCTTCAAGGGCGCGAGCATCAGCGGCGGAGAGCCGTTTATGACCTTCGAGAGGACGCTCGCCTTTGCGTCCCAGATCAAGAAGCGCTTCGGAGAGAGGATCTATCTCTGGCTCTACACCAACGGCATCCTCGCCGCTGACGACAAGCTCAGGCGGCTCAGAGACGCGGGGCTCGACGAGATCCGGTTCAATATCGGCGCCGTCGGCTACTCCCTCGATCGCGTTTCGAAGGCTGTCGGCGTCATTCCTCATGTCACTATCGAGGTTCCGGCCGTGCCGGAGCGCGTTGACGAGCTCATCAGCCTTTTGCCGGAGATGAAGGAGCGGGGCGTTGATTTCCTGAATCTCCACCAGATCAGGTGCACCGCATTCAACTACCCGAATCTTGTATCACGCGGCTACACCTTTGTGCACGGCCCTGCGACCGGAGTCGCGGAGTCCGAGATCGCGGCCCTGACAGTGCTCGCGCATGCGGCCGAAAGAGGAATCGGACCGGCCGTAAACTACTGCTCGCTCATCTACCGCCAGCGGTACCAGGCGCGTGCGGCGCGCCACCGGTGGGCGGAGCGGCTGAAGAAAGGGCACGAGGACATCACCGAAACCGGTATGATCAGAAGCCTCTCCTGTGCGGCCGATCCGTCGGTGCTGGACGGCCTCGAAACGTCCTTCGCAGCCGAAGGCGCCGGGCTCTATCAGCGGAAGAACGGCCGTCTGTATTTCGGCCGTGCGCTGATGGCACCGGTTCTCGCCGCAGGAGCGAGTTTGCGGGTATCCTACTATCTGCCGTCCATCCATCCCAGTGTCACCTACCGAAACCCCTATCAGGAGGTCCGGCTGAACCGGAAAAAGACTGTGGTCCTGGAAAGAGCGTCTGCGGTTGCAGACCTTGATCTGGGGCCGGATGAGGCCGAGGCCTTCAGCGCCCTGACCGGCGCCGGCCAGACAGTACCAGCCGACCTCGACGCCTTGTTCCGCCTCTTCCCCGGGATCGGGCGCACCCTGCAGGCGCAGGAAAAATGGGGACAGATCCCCCACGCCGAGCGCCTCAGATCA
>DCDF01000038.1 GCA_002316295.1 Syntrophaceae bacterium UBA1062
TGATGATATGAAGAGAGGCCTCTCGCGCAGGGCGCTGCTCAAAACCGCGATGACGGCGGCGTTCGCGGCTGGCCTGGGCCTGCCCGGGCACGCCGCGAACGCCGCAGCGGGCCCCGTTGCGACGCTCATCGACCTGAGCAGGTGCGACGGATGCCCAGACAGAGACATCCCCGCCTGCGTCCAGGCCTGCAGAGAGAAAAACTCGGGAAACGTCCCCGAGCCCATCCGGCCCATTCCCGAGGTTTTCCCACGCGGCGGGATCGAAGATTTTTCAGACAAAAAACACCTGACCACGAGGCTTACGCCTTATAACTACCTCTTCATCCACAAGGCCGAGGTGGAGCACGGCGGAAAGAGATGGGCCCTGAGCATCCCCAGACGGTGCATGCACTGCGACAACCCTGCATGCGCCACCCTCTGTCCCTTTGCGGCAAACCACAAGCACAGAACCGGAGCCGTGGTGATCGACAGCGAGATCTGCTTCGGCGGGGCCAAATGCCGGACGGTATGCCCCTGGAGCATCCCGCAGCGGCAGTCCGGAGTCGGCATTTACCTTCATATCGCCCCCACCCTGGCCGGAAACGGCGCCATGTTCAAGTGCGATCTGTGCCACGACAGGCTCCTGAAAGGAGAAAACCCCGTATGCGCTGATGCATGCCCGAGAGACGCCATGCTCGTGGGCTCAAGGAGCAAGATCTCAGCCGAAGCCCGGAAACGGGCCGCTGAGATGGGCGGCTTTCTCTACGGCATGGAAGAAAACGGAGGCACCGCGACCGTGTATGTGTCTCCCGTTCCCTTCACGAAGATCGATGCGGCCTTGGAAAAGGGCCCGGGCAGGCCGCACATGGCCCCGGTGCAGAGGCGAATGGCCGGAGCCGATAGCTGGGGCAAATCCGTGCTCCTGGCGCCTGTCGTCGGGCTCACGGCGGGCATCCTGGCGGTAGCGGGAGCCCTGAAGGAACCTGCGGTGGGCCGCAAGGAGGAGGACCGGAAGAAATGAGCCGGCATGATGAACATCGCGTGAACCTCATCAGGCGCCACAGCACCCTGGAGATTGTCGAACACTGGGCAATCGCCCTCTCGGGCCTGGTCCTCATCGCAACAGGCCTTTTCGAGCTGCCCATCGCGACGCGCTACTACATCACCGATCTGCCGGGAATGGCATGGGCAGGAGACTTCATTGTGTCGCTCAAGATCCATTACGCGGCCTCGGCGGTGTTCGTTGCAGCGTCTCTGTTTCACGTCATATATCACTGCCTCCACGGGCATACGGCCATGCTCCCGAAAAAGGGCGATCTGAAGGCGTCCGTGAGCGTGATCATGGCCTTTTTCGGCAGGGGAGAGGAGCCGCCGTTCCATAAATATCTGCCCGAGCAGAGGCTCGCCTACGCCGGTATGGCCTTTGTCATAGCAGGGCTGATTCTTTCAGGACTCCTCAAGACCTACATGAACGTGTATGCCCCGGATATGTCGATCACACTCGTGATGTGGGCGACCTGGGTGCACAACATCTTCTTTGTGCTGTTCGTGCTCGCCTTTGTCGCACACATGGCGGCCATTGCCATAAAGCCGAACCGCCCCCTGGTCAGGTCCATCTTCACCGGGCATGTCCGTCTCGACTACGCCCGGTCGAGGCACCCCCTGTGGATTGAGGAAATGCATCTTGAGCAGCCGGCGCAGGGCGATCTTCAGAACAAGGAGGGAGAAGAGGCGCAGCAATCCTCGTCCGCACGGGAGGAAGACCGGGAGGCGGGCGGAGACGAAGCAGGGGAAAGAGCTCCGGACGATACCGGGTAAGTCATTCCCGGCCGGGAATACCAGGCGTCTCAATCGCATAGCCATGCATCTTCAAGGGGTTGATTTTTCATGTGCTTGGCGTATTGAGTTATGTGAGGCGCTCGATAGAGGCTGTGCCGTTTTTTTCGATCACGGTTCGAGGGGTGATATATGGCGCTGCGGGTAAGCCCTGCCGCCGGAGCGGTCTGTAATATCCGGTCGGTCATGGATTTTCTCATCTGCGTCCCGATATCGGGAGGTGTCTATCTTCCGGCAGCCCGTCCCTTCAGCCCCACGGAGGAGATACAGCCCGGCCTGGTGCGCGCCGTACGGACCCCTGCGGCTGTAGTCTTCATGGGCATATCCATATTCCTCGTCCATGACGGATCTCCAGCGAGCGGCGCCCTGCTCGCGCTTCTCCTCAGCCTCGACGCAGTGATTTCAATGGGATACGGAGATCATGCGGTGATGGCCATCCCTTCCGGTACGGCCTCGGTCTGTTTCCCCGGCCCCACCGCAGATGCTCCTGCCGCAGGGATCATTACAGGCCTTATCGCGAAAGACGCCACAGCTGTCTGATGCCGGGGAAGGAAAACGACATGGGAAAGAACGAATACCCCGTGACCCAGGCCGTGCGGTTTCTCAGGGAACGCGGCATTGATTTCGTCCCCCACCTCTACCCCTACCAGGAGCACGGAGGAACCAGGCAGGCGGCCGTCACATTGAGCGTCCCGGAACACCGGGTGATCAAGACCCTGCTGATGGACATCGGCGAGAGGCACCCTGTCATCGTGCTCATGCACGGCGACCGAGAGGTCTCGACCAAGATGCTCGCTCGCCAGCTCAGCGTGAAGCGTGCGAGTCCCTGTGACGTGAAGACGGCGGAGAAGAGCACCGGCTACCAAGTTGGGGGAATCAGCCCGTTCGGCACGAGAGAGCGGCTCAAAGTCTACGCGGAGGCCTCGATCCTCGAGCTCGACAGGATCTTTATCAACGGGGGCAAACGGGGATTCATGGTGGAGATCGATCCCGGAAATCTGGAAAGGGCACTGAAGCCTCACCGGGTATCGGTCGCGGTGAACCCGTGAGCCGCCGGCGGTGTTTCTCTGTACACATCACGGCGGGATACACGGGAATGAGCGAATTACGGACAGGAAAGGCTGGCGGCCGGTGAAACAGAGAGTTTCGGCTCATCCTCATCTCCTGGAGATCAATGCCTGGGCTTTCATGCACCGCATGAGAAGGCGGTACGGCACGGGCCTGAGCATCGGGTCTGTGCCGGCCCGTGAGTGGGAGCGGATCGCCTCCTGCGGGTTCTCGTATCTCTGGCTCATGGGGGTGTGGGAAAGAAGCGAGGCATCAAAGAGCCGCGCACTCATGAACGAGGGTTTGAGAAAGGCTTACACAGAGGCCCTGCCGGACTGGTCGCCTGAGGATGTGGCTGGGTCCCCGTATGCGGTGTATTCCTACCGCGTCGACCCGCACCTGGGCGACGAAGAAGACCTGGTGCAGGCGAGAAACATGATCCACGAGGCGGGCATGGGCCTCATCCTCGATTTCGTACCCAATCATCTGGCCATGGACCATCCCTGGACCGTGAGCATGCCCGAATGCTTCATCCGGGGTGACAGGGAAGCGATCCGACGCGAACCCTCGCTGTTTTTTCCCGCCGAAGGAGGGACGATCCTTGCCCACGGAAGAGATCCGTACTTCCCGCCCTGGAACGACACGGTGCAGATAAACATCTTTTCGGACCGGGCAAGAGCTGCGCTCTTTGAGGAGTTGCGGCGTATCGCCGAATATGCGGACGGCGTCCGCTGCGATATGGCCATGCTCGTTCTCAACGACACGTTCGCGAGGACATGGGAAAGGCATCTCGGCGGACAGCCTGTGCCTGAAGCGGAATTCTGGGATGAGGCGATAGCCGGGGTCAAGTCGGCCAAGCCGGAATTCATGTTTATAGCCGAGGCGTACTGGGGCCTGGAAGGGAAACTCCAGGATCTGGGATTCGACTATACCTATGACAAGGTGCTCTACGATCTCATGCTCCACGCCGCCCCGGGAGAGGTGAGGCGTCACTTGCAGGGTTCCGAGAGCATCCAGAGGCGATGCTTGAGGTTCATTGAAAATCACGACGAGCAGAGAGCGGTATCGGCCTTCGGCAGAGAGCGGGCATGCGCCGCAGCCGCCGTCATGGCGACCGTTCCGGGCATGCACCTCTTTCACGACGGCCAGATCGAGGGCAGCAGACTCCATGCGCCTGTGCAGCTTGCAAGGACCTCCGAAGAGCCGGTCGACCAGGGAATGGTGAGATTCTACGACGTCCTGCTCGGTTACAGCTTAGAAGAGCCGATGTTTACAGGAACCTGGAAGGCTCTCGATGTCCGGCCTGCATGGGAAGGGAACGGTAGCTCGGACAATCTCCTGGCATGGCTGTGGTTCGACGGGGAAACGATCAAGCTCGTGTGCATAAATTATTCGGACACGGGCTCACAGGGCAGGATCCGCATCCCCCCGGAGCTCATCGTCGGGCAGCCTCCGGTCTTCCGAGACGCCCTCACAAAGGAGGTCTACATCCGTTCCCTCGACGAGGTGACCGGAGAAGGACTGTACATTGAGCTTGGGCCCTGGAAGACACACCTCCTTGATCTTCTGGTCTGATTCATGAAGTAGACAACGAACCACAGGCCGTTACTATAATTGAAAGAGGCCCCGTCATGCGGACCTGGGATGCCCGGAAAGGACATGGGGCTTCGACAAACTGGGCGGGAAGATTCCGATCCCTTCAGCCTGGAAATGAATGGAGGCGTATCCATGCCGGAAATGATCGATGACAAGACAAAAAAGGAGCTCAAATCAATCCTGGCAGGGCTGAAGGAACCGGTCAGACTCGTTTTCTTTACCCAGGAGATGGCCTGTGAGACGTGCCGGCAGCAGGAACAGCTTCTTCAGACCGTAGCCGCTCTCTCCGACAAGCTCACCCTGGATGTGCATGATCTGGTCAAAGACTCGAAAAAGGCCCGCGAGTACGGGATCAACAAGGTGCCCGGAACCGCGGTCGTGGGCAGGAAAGACTACGGCATCCGCTTTTACGGCGTCACTGCGGGCTATGAGTTCGGCTCGCTCGTAGAGGCCATCCGAATGGTCTCACGGGGTACATCCGGCCTGGGAAAGGAGATCGAGGATATCCTGACGCTCATCGATGTGCCGGTGCATCTGGAGGTGATGGTCACCCTTACCTGCCCCTACTGCCCGCAGATGGTGCACCTCGCCCAGCAGATGGCGGTGGCCAATGATGAAATCAGCGCGGACATGATCGATGCCGCTGAATTTCCCCAGCTCGTCCAGCGGTACTTCGTGCAGGGGGTCCCCCGCACGATCATCAACGAGCTTCCTGCATTCGAGGGCGCGCTGCCCGCCTTCGAGGCGATCATGGAGATCCTCAAGCTGGTCAAGCCTGATGTGTATGACCGTATCGACGCCCGGATGCGGGAGGCGAGAGGCGAGCGGTATGCCACGGAGGTCGATCCAGACAAAGTGTATCAGGTCATTGTCGTGGGCGCGGGCCCGGCCGCCTTTTCAGCCGCCATCTATGCGGCCCGCAAAGATCTCGACCTGGCGCTCATCGGCAACCGGGTGGGAGGCCAGATCACCGGCACCGCGGACATCGACAACTGGCTGGGGACTCCGGGGGTCACCGGCCAGGACCTGGCCCGCCGGTTCAGAGACCATGTGGAGCACTACCCTATCGCCGAGTTGCTCGGCGTGACGGTAAACTCCATCCGCAAAGACGATCACGTATTTGTCCTGGAAACCTCCGACGGAGCATCGTTCAGGGCGCACTCCGTCATTTACTGCGCGGGCAAGGAATACCGCAGGCTCGGCGTCCCGGGTGAAAGCCGATTCATCGGCAAGGGTATCGCATTCTGCGCCACATGCGACGCCCCTCTTTTCCGGGATAAGACCGTTGCCGTGGTGGGGGGAGGGAACTCCGCGTTTTCCTCCGCCCGCGATCTCATCCCCTTTGCCCGGGAAATCCACGTCATCAATATCCTGAACGATTTTCAAGCGGACCCGGTTCTCATCAGCGAGGTGAAGAACGCGCGGCACGTCAGGCTTCACCCCGGCATGCAGGTGATCGAGTTCCTCGGCGCAGAGAGGCTTCAGGGCATCCGGGTGGAGGCCATTGACGGGAGCTCGCGGTTCGACCTGCCGGTGGATGGAGTGTTTCTGGAGATCGGCCTTACTCCGAATGCAGATGCGGTCAAGGGCCTCATCAGCTTGAACGAAAACGGGGAGATCCCGGTCGGGCGGGACCAGTCGACCGAGGTGCCGGGATTCTTCGCAGCAGGAGACGTCACCGACGAGCCGGAGAAACAGATCGTGGTGGCAGCGGGCGCTGGGGCCAAGGCGGCGCTTTCGGCATATGAATACATCCTGAAGAACACGCTCATGGCATCCCACTGAGATACCCGCTTTTCAGATGAAGGGCTTCGGGCGTCAGGAGAGAACACTGAGCTTGCAGGAAGACGGGGGCTGGTAACAGCCCTGACCTTGTCTCCTGTACCGGGATATTCAATACCGTTGAAACTGTGGCCGCATGCGATGAAGCTCCTGCTCCATGCTCTGATATGGAGCGTGATCTTCGATCATTCTGTCCAGAAGCGAGGCATCGAGCTCCTGCGGTGTATTCCGCAAGAGAGCCTAAACCTCTTCCCCACTTGCAGCGATTGAAATGCGGCACCCTCTTCCCCGAGGATATGGACGATCAGCCTGCTGCTCATTATCTCATCGTCCATCGCCGGAATCGAGGGCGAGCTGCCGTTCATCGCTCATCCCCCAGACGGCTACTCATTCTTGTTCTCCGCGTATGCGGACGCTTTTCGCCTCTTTTTCAGATTTTTTCATTCACATTGTTCACTGCTTTGCCGCCCTTCAACGATCCGGCGGATACACGCTGTACACTGCGGGCCGCAGGACGGCTCCGGGCGCAAGCTATGGATGATCACAGAGATCTGCATAAATAAAAAAACGCACGATTCCGGTCAGGAAACGACAAGCGATTCGGGAACGGGTCCCAGGGCGCGTCAGGGAAATACCGCGCCCCGGAGGCAGTCTTTATCCGGCGGTCGGCAGGCGAAGCCCGCCTTCTGAAGGCATGATCGCGGACGTCAGCCTCTATCCTCCGCATACATGCTCTCGATCTCGCGGGCATACTTCTTGTCGATGACGCGTCTCTTGACCTTGAGGGTGGGTGTGAGCTCATCGGTCTGCTGGGACCACTCGGCGTCCAGGAGCTTGAACTTTCGGATCTGCTCCACCCTGGCATAGTGCTTCGTGTTCTCCTGTATCTCACCGGCAAAGAGCTTCTGCACTTCAGGGTGCTCGAGGAGCTCCCTTCGCGAGGCGAACGATATGCCGTTGTTCTTCGCCCAGTTTTCCAGCTCGGCAAACGCGGGCACGATCAACGCGGAGAGATACTTGCGGTTGTCGCCGATAACCGCAACCTGTTCGATGTAGATAGAGGTCTTCAGAGAGTTCTCTATGTTCTGCGGAGAAATATTCTTGCCGCCGGAGGTGACGATCAAGTCCTTGATCCTTCCCGTGATCTTCAGATACCCGTCGCTGTCGATCTCCCCGATGTCTCCGGTCCGGAAAAACCCGTCTTCGGTCATCACCTCTTTGGTGGCGGCTTCGTTCTTGTAATATCCCATCATCACCTGCGGGCCTTTGATAAGCACCTCGCCGCCTTCCCCGATCTTAACGAGGGTGTCCTTGAGTGCAGGGCCTACCGTGCC
>DCDF01000271.1 GCA_002316295.1 Syntrophaceae bacterium UBA1062
GCCCGGAGATGACGATCCAGTGCTCTTTTCTCCTGCCGTGGTACTGGAGGCTCAGCCGCTTTCCCGGCAGCACGGTGATGCGCTTCACCTTGTGGTCATCCCGGTCCTCTGAAAGGATCTCATAGTTTCCCCACGGGCGATGCTCCTTTGATTTCCCCATTGCCAGAACCCGCGAATACACGTCGAGATAGTAGCGCACCCTGTCTCCGTCGAACAGGCCGAGGCCCGGGACTTTTCTGAGGCCCGGAAGCTCCCGGGCTTCTTCAGAAACAAAGAAGCATCTGCCGGGCACGGCCCGGTATACGGCCGCCTCATCTTCGGTGAGCGTCGCTGGGACGGACCAGACAACGGGGACAGGGGACAGGGGTGCGAGCAGGAGCCCGAAACAGCCGCAGAGGTTGTGCACGATGTCGCAGCCTGCGGCCCGGTTCAGGAACGAACCGGCTTGCTCGAGAGCACGGGCTCCCGACAGGACAGGAGATATTACGTGTACATCCACCCCGATCCCTGCAGACGTGAGTCCTTCGACAAGATCGTTGTGGAGAGAGGTTTCCTCCAGAAGAATACCGACTTGCATGCCCATTGTCCCTCACAGCCCTGTCATGCAGAATATCTTCGCCGGGCGGGTATGGCAAGAAAAAAGAGGAGGCTGTGCAGCCTCCTCTTTTTTCGGATGATTCAGGGGTTTCGTACCTCAGTCTTCGATCAGTTTGCAGCCTCCTGATCGTTTTCATTCCCGGCCTTGTCCGTTTTCTGGTCGAGGCCGGCCGCCTTGGCAACAAGCTGTGCGATATCGATTGCCTGGAGTTTCTCTGAGAGCTCGAGCTCCTTGATGCCGTCGGAGAGCATGGTATAGCAGAACGGGCATGCCGTGCACACGGTCTTCGCACCCGAAGCCTCAACCTCTTTCGTGCGCTTCTGGTTGATCCTCGTGCCCAGGTCTTCCTCCATCCACATTCTGCCGCCGCCTGCTCCGCAGCAGAAGCTCTTCGCATGGTGGCTCTTCATTTCCACCAGACTGCCCGAGTTCAGGGCCTTCAGGATGTCTCTCGGCTGATCGTAGATCTTGTTGTATCTGCCCAAGTAGCAGGAATCATGGTAGGTGATAACGCCCAGGTTCTCGATAGGCTGCTTCAAAGTGATCTTGCCCTGCTTGATGAGCTTGTCGAGGATCTCGGTGTAGTGGAACACTTGGAAGTTGCCGCCGAGCTCCTTGTAATCGTTCTTCAGGACTGTGTATCCGTGGGGGCACATGGTGATGATCTTGCTGACGTTGTATGCCTTGAAGGTCTCGATATTGGCCATGGCAAGGGCCTGATAGACATACTCGTTCCCGATCTTCTTGGCTGAATCGCCGCAGCATCCCTCCTCGGTGCCCAGGATGGCGAAATCGAGCCCGGCCGCCTTGAAAATCTTCACCAGGGCGACGGCGACCTTCTTGTTCAGGTCGTCGAACGCACCCGCGCAGCCCACATAGAAGAGATACTCGGCCTCGCCTTTCTCGGAGAGCAGAGGAACATCGAGCCCCTTGGCCCAGTCGGCCCTGACGTGAGCGCCGATGCTCCACGGGTTGGAGTTGTTCTCCATGCCCTTGAAGACATCCAAGACCTCTGCCGGGAAGTCGGATTCCATCATGACGAGATAGCGCCTGAGATCGATCAGCTTCGGGAACTGGAGTATATAGGCGGGGCAGGCTTCCACGCATGCCATACAGGTCGTGCATGCCCAGATGGTATCCTTTTCGATGGTGTCGCCGATCAATGCCGGACCGGTGTACTCCTCATCGGGGAGGATGTGATAATTGCCATCCGCGTCAAGGGCGAACTTCGCCTTCTTTTCCATATACGTGCGGATGTTCTGGATCACGTCCCTGGGAAGCAGAGGCTTGTCTGTGTTGAACGCTGGGCATACCTCCACGCACCGCCCGCAGCGCATGCAGGCCTCGCTGTCGAACAGGTCTTTCCAGGAGTATTCCTCGAGCTTGTGGATGCCGAACGTCTCGGCGTTTTCGAACATCTCGGGCGGCATCGCTTTGATGGGCGGCTGAGGGGTGTCGGGGCGCAGGAAGATGTTCACCGGCGTCATGACGATATGAAGCAGCTTGGAGTACGCGATGAAAACGATGAAGCCCAGAGCGCCGAGCACATGGGTCCACCAGAGAACCACATGGGTGTCTCTCAGCGCATCCATGCTCATGCCGGAGAACAGGAATGCCACGGTCCTTCCCACCGGCGAGAACCAGATGTACGGGTTCATGGGGCTGGCCGGGTCGGTCTCGGTGGCCTGGATCCTCAGGGCCTCGACCACGAATCCGGTCACCAGAATGGCGAGGATGAACCAGAGGATGACCTTGTCTTCGCCTTTTTCATCCAGCCATTTCGGCTTCATGAAATACCGCCTGGCCATTGCCATGAGTATGCCCACAATGGCCACGAGCCCGAATACATCGGCAAACAGGGACAGGCCGAGATAGAAGCCGCCCTGCATGAACCACACGTGCCAGATGGGCCAGATCACGTCGGCCTGGAGAAAGACGATCGCTGTGGTGATGGCCAGTGCGATGAACCCCCAGAAAATGAAAAAGTGGAACACACCCTGGTAGGGCTCTCTCAGGATCTTCCGGTGCCCGAAGACGTCCACCACCATGTACATGAAGCGGTCCCACGCGTTATTGACCCTCTCGACGTCGGGCCCCTGAGCACTGGTGACCGCCTTCATGCGGGTAAAGAAACCGCTCCTCGCAAGACCGTGGAAGAACAGAAGAAACGCTATGACAACAAGCACATAGAGGAGAACCTGTTCTGTAGGAAATCCAGGTCCCAAGATGTTCCAAAAAACCTCTCTTGAAATTTCTGCTCCTGATCCGTGCATTGCACTCCCCCCTGAATCTTGTATGCTGTGGGATGGGGATTCCCCATCCCACAGGTCTTACTTCCTAGCCTTTTACCTTCTTGATCTCGTCGATCAATGCCGGGACAACGTTGAAGAGATCATCGACGACGCCGTAGTCGGCCTTCTGGAAGATGGGGGCCTCAGCGTCCTTGTTGATGGCAACGATGACCTTGGAGGTTCCCATGCCGGCCAGATGCTGGATGGCTCCGGAGATGCCGCACGCGATGTAGAGGTTCGGGCTGACCGTCTTGCCGGTCTGGCCCACCTGATAGGAGTGCTCTCTCCAACCCGCGTCGACCGCGGCCCTGGATGCGCCGGTCGTTGCTGTCGGGCCGAACAGTTTGGCCAGATCTTCGAGCATCTTGAAGTTCTCGGGGCCTTTCATGCCGCGGCCGCCGGATACGATGATCTCCGCCTCGGTCTGGTCGGGCTCGTCGGTCTGGGCGACTTCGATGCTCTTCACGACCGCCTTGATCTTGGAAGTGTCAAGGCTGACCGCAACCTTCTCGACCGCACCGGCGCCCGCAGTCTCCTTCACGGCGAAAGAGTTGGGCCTCACCGCTATGATCTGCGGATTTGCCAGCGCTTCGACCATGGCATACGCCTTGCCGGCATACATAGGCCTCTTGGCAACGATCTTGTCGCCTTCCTTCTTGAGATCCACACAGTCGGAAATGGCGCCGACATTGAGCCGTGCCGCTATAGCGGGAATGAGATCCTTCCCCTGTGCGGTTGCGCTTGCGAGAATGACTGTCGGGCTCACTGTGTCCGCCACCTGCTTGAATGCCTGCACATACGCCTCGGTCACGTAGTTCTCGTACTCAGGGCCGTCAACCACGTATATCTTATCCGCACCATATTTTGCAAGCTGAGAGGCGAGTCCTTCCGCACCCTTGCCGATCAGGCATACGGCAACATCGCCGCCCAGTTCCTTAGCCTTGCTCGTCACCTCAAAAGAGCCTTTCTTGATCTCGCCCTTCTGGACTTCCGCATAAATGAGTGTACCTGCCATGTTCGTATCCCCCTTTATCAAACGATCTTCACTTCTTCATGAAGGATTCTCGCGAGCTCTTTGGCCTTCGCAGCCGCATCGTCGCCCGTAATCACCTTTCCTGCCTGGCGTGCCGGCGGCAGGGACATCTCTTTGATAGCGGTCTTGGGGCCTTCGCTTACGCCGAGATCCGCAGCCTTTTTCACATCGACGGGCTTCTTCTTTGCCTTCATGATGCCGGGAAGGGACGCATACCGGGGTTCGTTGAGCCCTTTCTGAGCCGAGAACACCGCCGGGAGAGGGACCTCCACCACAGCCTGGCCGCCCTCGATTTCTCTTGTCACGGTCGCCTTGCTCTTGTCGGCGGCGACTTCGAACTTGATCACCATGGTAACGACGGGAATTCCGAGCATCTCAGCCAGCATAGCGGGGACCTGAGCCGCGTCGTCGTCGATGGCCTGCTTGCCCACGAAGATGGCGTCATACTGCATGCCCTTGATGGCTGCTGCCAGCGCTGCTGCGGTGGCGTACGGGTCCGCCTTGTCGTAGTAGGCTGCGTCGTTGATGTGAACGGCGGTATCGGCACCCATGGCAAGACCGGTCCGGACCGCCTCGATCGCCCTGTCCGGTCCGAGAGAAACGATGGTAACGTTCCCCGCCTTCATCTTCTCTTTCTGCCGAAGCGCTTCTTCAACGGCGAACTCATCGTACGGATTCATAACCCACTTGATTCCTTCCGTTACAATACCTGCACCCTGAACTTTGATCAGAGTTTCCGTGTCAGGTACCTGCTTGATACATACGACGGTATTCACATGATCCTCCTTCCTACATATTTATTAGCCTTTTATAAGCCTTGAGGCCTGTTTCTCATATCATTCCGCCGGCTTGCGGCAAACAGCCTTACGCCGGGCCCTGTACGGGCGGGATCACCTGTCCCTGAAGTCGGGCTTGCGCTTGGTCAGGAAGGCGTCCAGTCCTTCCTTCGCATCCTGCGAGACGGCGACCCGCGCGAAGTTCTCGGCCTCGATGAGCAGCCCTTCCTCGAAAGACACTTCAAGCCCGCCCATGACCGCATCCATGGCGGCGCTCACGGCAACCCTGCTCCTTGACGCAATGGTCCGAGCGAGGGCCTTTGCCTCCTCCATCAGCCGATCGTGGGGCACAACCTTGTTCACCAGCCCCATCTCCCACGCCTCTTTTGCGCTGTAGTGCGCTCCGCTCAAGATCATCTCCAGCCCCTTGGCCTTACCGACGATCCGGGGAAGCCGCTGGGTGCCGGCAAAGCCCGGAATGAGCCCCAGAGTGATCTCGGGCAGACCGAGCCTGGCCTTTTCGGAAGCGATCCTCATGTGGCAGGACATGGCGAGCTCGAGGCCTCCCCCGAGGCAGAACCCGTTGATCACCGCGATAATGGGTTTGTCCGCCTCCTCGATGGTGTTCGTCATGCGGTATCCCCGGTGTGCGAGCTCGATCCCGTCGTCGAGGGTTTTGAACCGCTTCAGCTCCTCGATGTCAGCGCCGGCGACGAACGCCCTGCCCTTGCCGGTGAGAAGGATGACGCGAACCCTGGGGTCGGCGACCGCCTGGAGGACGTTCCTCGTGATGTCCGACTTGGTCTTACGGCCCAGCGTGTTCATGGGAGGGTTGTCGATCGTCATGACGGCAACACCGTCGGCATCCACGTCGTAGCTGCAGTTTTCGAACGCGCTGTCGCCCTTGACGAGGTCCTCCAT
>DCDF01000097.1:0-16151 GCA_002316295.1 Syntrophaceae bacterium UBA1062
GATCGTCAATGGAGAGAGAAGGTAATTTTTTGACACCGATGCATCCATACGGTATAAGGCCTCAGACATGAACAGCATGATTCAACAGATCATTCTCCTCATCGTGCCCGTGCTCTTTTCCATTACGGTCCATGAGGTCTGCCACGGATATGCGGCCTACCGGTTCGGGGATCCCACCGCGAAGAACGCCGGGAGGCTCACGCTCAATCCCATCAAGCACATCGACATCGTCGGGCTTCTCGTCCTCTTCATCACCCGGATGATCGGATGGGCGAAGCCGGTTCCCGTGGACCCCCGGTATTTCAGGAACCCGCGGAAGGACATGATGTGGGTCTCCCTGGCGGGGCCGGCCTCCAATCTCGGTCTCGCAGTGGTCTTTGCGGTCGTGCACAAACTGTTCGGCGGCATGCTCGCGGCATCGTACCTTTTCCCTTTGAGCTTCATGATCGAGATCATGGTCATGATCAACGTGGGCCTCGCCGTGTTCAATCTCATTCCCATACCCCCCCTGGACGGCAGCCATATCGTGGAGGGCCTGCTCCCTCTGGACATGGCAAGGGCATACTCCGCCATCGCCCCCTACGGTTTCATGATTCTGCTGCTGCTGATCTTCACGAGGGTTGTGGATTTCGTGATCTTTCCCATAATCAGGACAATCGTGCATATTTTGCTCAGCATATAACGGGAGACTTATGAACAGAAAACGCATCGTATCCGGCATCAGGCCCACCGGCGATCTCCACATCGGGCATTACCTGGGCGTGCTGAAGAACTGGGTTGAGCTCCAGAAGGAGTACCAGTGCTTCTACTTCACCGCAGACTGGCACGCGCTGACCAGCGAGTACCGGGACCCCTCCGTCATCCGGAAGAGCTCCCGGGACATGGTCATGATCTGGCTGAGCGTGGGCATCGACCCGAACGCCTCGGTGATCTTCCGGCAGTCCGACATCAAGAGCCATGCCGAGCTCTTCCTGCTTTTGTCCATGATCACACCGGTGTCGTGGCTGGAGCGCAACCCCACTTATAAGGAGCTCAAGGAGGAGCTCAAGGAAAAGGACCTGAGCAATCTCGGCTTCCTCGGGTATCCGGTGCTCCAGGCGGCGGACATCGTGATGTACCATGCGGACAAGGTGCCGATCGGCGAGGATCAGCTCCCTCATCTGGAGCTGACCCGGGAGATCGTCAGGAGGTTCAACTTCATCTACGGAGAAGGGATCCTCAAGGAGCCCAGGGAGATCCTCACCGAGGCCGCCCGCGTGCTGGGGATCGACGGCAGGAAGATGTCCAAGTCCTATGGCAACGCCATTTTCATCTACGAGACCGAGGAGAGCATCAGACAGAAGGTCATGCAGATGTTCACGGACGTCAAGCGCCTGAGGAAAAAGGACCCCGGGGAGCCGAAGGACTGCAATCTCTATCCGCTGCACGAGTACTTCACGGACGAGGAAAAGAGACGGGAGATCCAGGCCGGCTGCCGGAGCGCGGGCCTGGGCTGCGTGGAGTGCAAGCAGATTCTCATCAGGAACCTCATCAGCGAGTTCAAACCCATATGGGAGAAGATCGACTATTACCGGGATCACCCCTCCCAGGTCGACGAGATTCTTGATCAGGGCGCCCGCAGAGCGTCCGAGGAGTCGGAGGCGACCATGCAGAAGGTCCGCGCCGCCATGCGGATGTCCGGGTAGAGAAGGAGAGGGCGGTGCTTCCGGCTGAGGCGGAACGTCCTGCTCCTGAGTTTATCCTGAGGCTTCCCGAGTTCGAGGGGCCGCTGGATCTCCTGCTCTATCTAATTGAGAAGAACCGATTCACCCTCGAGAACCTGGAAGTCTGCCCGGTCATCGACCAGTACCTGCACTATGTGGAGCAGGCAAGGTCGCTGGATGTGAGCCTGGCCGGCGAGTTCCTGGAAATGGCGTCGTATCTGATCTGGCTCAAGTCCTGTCTGCTGCTGCCCTCGGCCGAAAGCGGCGAGGGCGGGGAAGACTTCAATCCCGCGCGGGAGCTGAAAGAAATGCTCATCGCCTACCGTGCGATCCGCCAGGCCTCTCTCGACCTCTCCGCTAGGCCGCTGTTGATGCGCGACAAATTTCCCAGGGGTTCATCCCAACAGGAGCGCGACGTCGCCTCGCTCAGCATTGGCGCCCTTCTTCAGGCCGTCAATGCAATCCGGGCGAGGACCAGAAAGTATGTCATGGATGTCATCGCAAATCGGTTCGACATCCAGGGAATGATCGAGAGGATAGAAGCCATACTGCTGAACAGGCGGAGGGTCGCCCTGAACGATGTGGTGAAAACGGAGGAGCGCATGGAGCTCGTGGGGGCCTTTGTCGCCGCCCTGGAGCTTTCCAAGCGGTGTATTGTCCGGCTGGTTCAGCGGGGCCTGTTCTCGACCATTTATCTCATGCGGAGATGACCCGGAGTGCAGAAAGGCCGAAAAGATCCGGCGAGATAAGGAGATAACGCGCATGCACACCCGCGAGATTGTTGAAGCGCTCATCTTCTCGGCGCAGGGCTCCCTTCCCGAGAAGGACATCCTCAAGGCGGTTCCCGGTGCGGGACCGGACGACATCGAGCGGTATGTGACCGAGCTGAACCGGATGTATGAAGAGTCCGGGAGGAGCTTCCGTATCGAACGGGCGTCATCGGGATACCAGTATGTGACCAGGGAGGAATATGCCCCGTACCTCAAGGCCCTGCATACCCCGGTCAGGCTGTCCATGGCCTCGCTGGAGGTTCTGGCCGTCATCGCCTACAAGGGGCCGTGCCCCAAACAGGCGATCGATTCCATCCGGGGGGTGGATTCCACGTCCTCCCTCAAGAGCCTTCTGAAGCACCAGCTCATCGACATCAAAAACGGTAAACCCCTGCTGTATTACACGACCAGCCGGTTCCTGGAGGTCTTCGGTCTCGACTCGCTCTCCGAATTGCCGGATCTCAGGCAGTTTGAAGAGGTCTTCCGCGAGGAGGCGGGCAACCCTGCCGGGGAAGAGGGATGACCGGGCTTTCCGGACGGTACAGACCGGCGGGATAAAGGCGGTGCATATTCGGGTGCTGCAGGGCACGGGTTTCGGACACGTCAGCGGGGCTTGACGATGTTCAGGAACAGGTTGACCCCTTCGGGCTCCTTTTCAACGGACAGGAGGACGTCTTCCGGCAGTCCCCGGGCGAGATCCTTGAGCTCTTCCTCGCTGCGGTGGATGAGAAACCATTCTGCGCCGTACTCCATCTTGAACCGCTGGGGGTTGTATGGTCCGAAGTTGCCGATCACCAGGCAGCCCCCCGGGTTCAGGTGCCGGTAGAGCTCGGTTATGAGCCTGCTCACTGCATTGGCGGAAAGATAATCACACAATCCCGCTGTGTAGATGAGGTCCGCACCCGAGTAGCGGCGCGTCTCCTTTTCTCTGCCCAGAATGAGACTCTTTATGTTGTCCTGCAGGAGCTGAACACGGACGGCTCCGTTCTCCTGTATCAGGGGCAGCAGTCTCTGTTCCGCATCCCGAAGCGCTTGCCGGTCCTGATCCATGGCTATCACGTCGATCGTGACAGGCCTGGGGTTTTCCCTGATGTAGTGGAAAAAGTCGCCCATCTCCACACACGGGCCGCAGGCGACGCTGACGACCTTGCACGAGCTCCCGTCCTGAAGGCCGTTGTAGAGGGTAGCCAGCTTGCTGAAGAAGTATGACCGGCGGTTGCGCACCGCCTTTGCGGCGGCTCCCTCGCAGTCGATTCTGTTCATGACCTGCGAGAAAATATCATCGCCCTCGAACTCGTTTCGGTAGATGATGTTCATCATCTCGTAATCGCCTGCATACCCCAGCGGTTTGGTATACGCCCTGTTGAAGAGTTTCGATGTCAGCAAAAATTCGTTGAGGGTCTTCTGAAAGTAGTCGCGGTGAATGAAATGCTGCTTCGAATCGGGGAAGGAGGCCGTTATCCTGGTGAACTGATCACAGTATCTCAAGGTGACGTCATTTATGACATCGAACGTCAGCATCCTGAGTGTATCGAGCAGATCCTCCCGGACATGCTCCTCTTCCTGGAGGATTTTCTCTTCTTCCTCCCCGAGTTTCTTCCGGAAATTGCTGAGGAGATAGTGGAGGTGGGACGTGAGATGCACGAACTCCTCGTTGAGGTTGTCTTCCACGGCCAGAGACTGGATAAAGTCTCTATACTCGGTCTTGAGCATGGTGACCTTGTCCGCACGGATGATGGTGGATATATCCATGGCGTTTTCGAAGTGGCAGCCGATCCTGGATATCACCTTCTTGTCGAGACATTCGTCCTGGATGTGGATGATGGTGGCAGCCCCCGAATGCACCTCTTTGTCAACGGAGAAGAAATGCAGCTCGACAATGTCTCCGATGCGGAAGATGAGGCTGCCGTCTTCAAGGAAAAAGGAAAGTCCGGTTCGGGAGAAATCTCTTACCCTGCAGGTGCGCTCCACGCCCTGGAAATCCTGGAACCGCACGAATTTTCCCGGATCGCGGGGACCGGCTATGTAGCGGGGATCACGCCTGAGCCTCAACCGCCCTCCTCCTGTGCATGATTCATATCACTACAGGATCGGCACGCAGGCTCGGCACCTTTACATGATAACGATTATTCAGAAGGTGCCCCGCTGCTTTCATGCGGGGTCATCCCTTTCCCGCCTCCCCTCTGTAGGGGAAGGGAGGATGATCAAACTGCTCTCCCCGCAGCTTGGCCTGAGGGTCGCCTCATTACCTCGGCGGGGCGCATTCGCTCATGTCCCCGCCGATCTTGGAAAGGGCATGGTTCAAAGCGGGGGAGATACTCTCCATGCAGTCCTGAACGCCCGACGGGCTTCCCGGTAGGTTGACGATCAGGGTCTTCTTCCGAACCCCTACGACGGCCCGGGAGATCATGGCATGGGGAGTCTTTGCCAGGCTCTTCCTCCGCATGACCTCCTCCATGCCGTATATGCGTTTTTCGATCACGGAAAGGGTGGCCTCGGGGGTGACGTCCCGTGGGGAGAGGCCGGTGCCGCCCGTAGTCACGATCAGATCGAGGCAGAGCTCGTCGGTCCATTTGATGAGCATGTCCCTGATCAGCTCTTCCTCGTCCGGAATGATCTCGTAGCGGTCGATGGTGAGCCCCAAGTCGGAGAGCATGCGTTTGAGGATCTCTCCGCTCCTGTCTTCCCGCTGGCCCTTGGATCCCTTATCGCTTAATGTGAGTACTCCTGCTCGGTTCATCTCTTCACCTGCTTGAGCCGCTGGGCGGCGACAACGACAAGGGCCCGCGGCACGGATTTGGATTTCGCCAGCTGGGCGAGCTCGCGCTCCTTCAGGAACTGGACCTGCTTGAGCGCTTCGGGCAGAGGGGTCTTGGGATTATTCGCCAGGGCGACCCGTATCTGGTAATTCTTCAGCCAGTCCCGGCTGATGGCGATGTGCTTGAGCACCTCTTCGTTGATCTGCCGGTTGCCGGCGATCATCAGCACCTCGCCCTCGGTGATTTTGGGTGATTGTATGACCGCGAGCTGAACCAGCTTGTTCGAGTCCCGTATGAGGATAGACCGGGCTTCCTTGCTGCCTTTGCGAGCCAGGTCCATCTTCTCGGAGACGCTCATGGCCTGGATGGACTGGAACAACGTCTTCGTTGCATCTGTTCCGTTACTTTCCATCTCTTGCCGCTTTCACCTCCGCCACGATCTTTTCCTGAATGTTGTAGGGCACCGGCTCCATGTGGGAGAAGCTCATGGTGTACGTGCCTCGGCCGGAAGTCATGGAAGTGAGGTTCGGCGCATAGGTGAGCACCTCCGCAAGGGGGACTTGCGCCTTGAGCTCCTGATACTTGCCCCGGGCGTTCATGCCCTCGATCTTTCCCCTCCGGCTGTTGAGGTCGCCCATGACATCGCCCATGCTCTCCTCCGGGACCACCACCGTGATGTTCATGATGGGCTCCAGCAGTATGGGCCGGCATTCTTCCATCGCCTTTTTGAAGGCGAGCGAGCCCGCGATCTTGAATGCCATTTCGGAAGAGTCCACCTCGTGGTACGAGCCGAAATCCAGCGTTACCTTCACGTCCACCACCGGGTTTCCGGTCAGCGGACCGTTCTGCATGGACTCCACGATGCCCTTTTCCACCGCGGGGATATACTGTTTTGGTATGACTCCTCCCACGATGGCGTTCACGAACTCGAAGCCCTGGCCCCTTTCGAGAGGTTCCACCTTGATCCAGCAGTCGCCGTACTGGCCGTGGCCGCCGGTCTGCTTCTTGTGCTTGCCCTGGACCCTGCACGACCCGGTAATGGTCTCCTTGTAGGGCACCTTGGGGGTCTTGAGCTCCACCTCCACGCCGAAGCGCCGCTTCAGCCTGTCCACCGCGATTTCTATATGGAGCTGTCCCAGACCTGAGAGGATGAACTCGCCTGTCTGCTCATCGCGATGCACCTCGAGCACCGGATCTTCGTCCATGAGCTTCTGCAGCGCGGGCATGATCTTGTCCACATCCGCCTTGGTCTTGGGGTTGACCGCCATGCTCATGATGGTTTCGGGAAATTCCGGGGAAGGCAGTACGTATTCCGATGACTCGCCGAGCAGTGTGTCTCCGGTCTTGGTCTCTTTGAGCTTCGCGATGGCGAAAATATCGCCGGGACCGACTTCTTCCAGCGGTTTCTGGGCCTTTCCTTCCAGCTGCAGCAGTGTACCGATCCTTTCCTTGACGTCTCTCGAGGAGTTGAAGACCGAGGAGTCGGGAGTCAGAGTTCCGGAATAGCAGCGGATGATGCTCAGCGTTCCGGTGTACGGGTCGCTCATGGTCTTGAAGACATACCCGCAGAACATCTCATCCTCCGAGGCCTTGATCGGACGCGTTTCGCCCTGTTTGTTGCTGAGCTCAGGAAGCTTTCTCTGCTGGGGAGTGAGCCCCGAAGCATTGATGAAGTCCATGAGGGGCTGCACGCCCATGTTCAGCAGCGCGGACCCCGCGAACACCGGCAGGAAGTTGCCCTGGGCAAGCCCTGATGACAGCGCCGACGCGAGCTCTTCGGCGGTCAGCTCACCGCCTTCGAGATACTTTTCCATCAGCGCGTCGTCGACCTCCGCCAGATCTTCCACTACTCTTCCGTAGATCTCCTCGACCGTGTCCTGCATGTCCGCAGGAATATCGGATTCGGTAAATTTGCCGGAGCCGTCTTTCTCATAGAGATACGCCTTCTTCTTGAGGATGTCGACGACGCCGGCGAACTTGTCCTCGGCCCCGATGGGCAGGGTCAGCACCAGGGGCTTGATTTCGAAGACCTCTGCTATGTCTCTGAGAACCTGGTCGAAGTCCGCCCGCTCGCGGTCCATTTTATTGATGAAGCAGATGCGCGCTATGCCTTCCTTGCTCGCGAGCCCCCACAGGTTCTCGGAATGGGGTTTGATGGAATCGATGGCGTCGATGACAAAGACGGCGTTGTCTGCTGATTTGAGTCCGAGAATGGCCTCGGACGAAAAGTTCGGATCTCCCGGGGTGTCGAGAATGAGGGTGCCCACATTTTTCCATTTATAGGTATGGAGCGCGCTGAAGATGGATGACTGCCGTTTCTGCTCTTCTGGCTCGAAATCGAGCACGGAATTGCCCTCGAGTACCTTCCCCAGCCGCGTGGTCGCCTTCGCGTTGAACAGGAGCGCTTCACCCAGGGATGTCTTGCCGGCCCCCGAGTGAGATAGAATGACTACGTCTCTCAGATTCTCCGTACGGTATCTCCTCATCTGTTCTCCCTTCCGTATCCTTACTATCTTAGAGCATAGGCTATTATCTGAAAACCAATGATCAAGTCAAGCCATTGCTGATCGGGCGATAATGAAGGATTTCCATGGCATACCCTGGATCGGGCAAGGTCTCCGGTCTCTCGCTCACGGCTCTCACCGGATCACGCTGGAGAAACGCGCAAGCGGAAGGCCTCAGCTGCGAGGATATCGGGATTGCCCGTTTCTTCCTCTTGATATATGAAGTGGTATATGTGGAGGAATATCGTCGGGCACGAGAGCCTGATCGGCACGCTGCGGACCTTTGTCCTGACAGGGAAGCTCCCGCACGCGCTGCTCTTCGCCGGTCCGGCGGGCGTGGGCAAGACCATGGTCGCGAGGGAGTTTTTCAAGGCGGTCAACTGCCTTGACAGCCCGGGCGATGCGTGTGATGCGTGCCGGTCGTGCGTGAAGATGGACAGCGGCTCCCATCCGGATTTCATAATGGTCGGGCCGTCCGACAATCGGACGGTGATCACGATCGAACATATCCGGGGCGTGATTTCCGAAGTGAGTCTCAAGCCCTTCGAGGCGCGTTTCAGGTTCGTGGTGATCGAGCCCGCCGAGCGGATGAATAACCCTGCCGCGAACGCCCTGCTCAAGACGCTGGAGGAGCCGCCTGGCGCAACCCTGATCGTTCTGGTGACTCACAACCCGATATTGCTGCTCCCCACGATCGTCTCCCGATGCCAGGTCCTCCGATTCACCCCGCTCGATGCAGTCGCATCCTCGAAAGGGCCGACTGACCCCTACATACTGCGGCTCACCTGCGGGACCCTGGGCGGGCTCAAAGATTTCGATGAAGCACAGGTGCTCAGTGTCAGGTCCGAGATCCTCCAGGCCCTCCTGGAGGGCGATCCGGTGCGCCTCGTCAACAGGTATTTCCCGTCCCAGGAGAAAGGGGGAGAGCTTCTGCCACTTTTCGTTCTCCTTGCCGAGTCTCTTATCCGGGACCTTTTCGTGCTTCTCCACGGCGGAGGAGATCTCGTCAACGAGGAGCTCAAGCGGCTTCCTCTGCGGGGCGTGGACTATCTGGAGCTGGAGGAAGCGGTATCCTGCCTGCGCAGCATCAGAAGAGGCTCGAACGAGAACATCAGGCTCTCGAATGCCCTGGGCGAGCTTTTCATGAGGCTCCAGCAGATGCTCTGCGCATAGCTTCCCGATTCTCGCGTGCCGTCGTGAAGCCCGATCGAGTCTGCTTTTCGTTGAATTCAGCACAGCCCTCTCACCATCTCCTTGCCGAGTTTTCATGAGCACATCATAGCCAGGCAGAAGTGAAAATTCGGGTGAATACCAAGTAAAACATAAAAATCAGGGATGGGCGAACCTTCGAGTGGCACCGGGATAGAAGAGGCTCTTCTAACCTCTGTGAAGAAACATCTCCGCCTCGACTCCAGGGCGGCCCCGTAAACTCGCTCCGCTCAGTCAGGGAATCCTGGGGTCAGGTCTCAACATTTGACAATATTCCTTGTTGAACATATCTGGTATCTTTTGGGATATTGTCACATGTTGAGACCTGACCCCTCCCACACTGACGACCCTCGGGAAGCCTTTCGACATCCCGGTCCACCCCGCCGGGAGGGTTAAGTGGCCCCTGGTTCCCGTTACAGGAACCAAGGCCCGTTTGCCTTTCATCGGAGCCAGCCGGTCACCTCATCTCATCTTGAACTCGAAGTTGTGGCAGTTGTTGCACTGGTTTTCCGAAGGCTTGTGCGCGTGGTGGCAGCTCGAGCAGTCGGGAAAGGGCATGTGGGAATCGTGGGGGTTGTGCAGGTCGCCGGATGGTGATGGCTCCTTGACGTTTGGGTGGCAACCCGCGCAGACCGCGGTAGGAACGGGCTCCGAGGGTTTCTCCCCGTGGCACCGGGCGCAGGTTATCCCTGCATCCCGGTGCACCTGCTCCAGTAGCCCTTCCGCCCCAGGCCCCCCCTGAGACCAGGCTGCATCCGATGAGGCGAGCATGATCAGCAGCGCCCCGGCCAGGCAGAGGGCTCCGGCCCATCCGAGCTTGCGGGCAATCAGGCATCCGCTCTTCACGCGCGCCTCCGGTGGTCCTTGCGGGCTGGCTTCATCTCTTGTCCTGCGTGTTCCAGTCAGCGGCGCATCCATCGTCAGCCCTTCAGCCCGGCAACCCGCTCACCGGCCAGCCAACCGAACGTGTACGCCCGGCCGTGGCTGATGCCGGTAGTGGTGATGGGGTAGTCGTTGGCGAAGAAGTCCCCTGATGCGTTGCCGGCTGCAAAGAGGCCGGGGATGGGGTTGCCCTTTGCATCGAGGACCTGCAGCTCGGTGTTGATGCGCAGCCCGTCACAGGTTACCAGCAGGCCCGGACCGGTCTTGGCGGCGCCGAACGGGGCCTTGGCGATCGCGGTGAGCTTTGCGGGGTCCTTGCCGAAGTCCTCGTCCACGCCCTTTTTGACGAGCTCGTTGTACCGCTTCACCGTGGCGACAAAGGTGTCCCGCGGCACGCCCATCTTGTCGGCCAACCCTTCGAGGGTGTCAGCCTCTATGATGACGCCCTTGTCCTTGAAGTTCTGGTAGCTCTTGTCGTTCCAGAGCGGAGGGAGATGCATGTTCTCACAGACCGTGCCCCCGAACTTCTCCTTGTCGGTGTTCCAGTTCGCATCCCAGATGGTCCATTTCTGGCCGCCCGGCTGCTTCATATCCTGGTTCGCGGTGTACCCGAAGGGAGCGTCCTCGTTGGCATAGCGCTCGCCCAGCTGGTTGATGTACAGGAACGGCTGGCGCGCGAGGCTCACCACCTTGCTTGTGTAGCCGCCCGGCAGGGAGGTGAAGCCGTCCCAGAGCATGGGGCAGTCGGCCTCCTGCTTCACGCCCCCGACCCACATGCCCATGAGGATGCCGTCACCGGTATTGGATTCCTCCGGGTAGGCGTGTCCGACCACGCGCAGGGCGCGGGGCGAGTACTTCGCCTGCATCTCCGGGTTGTTGACGTAGCAGCCCGTGCAGATGATCACGCCTTTCCTGGCATCGATCCGTATGTAGCCTTCCTTTCCTTTGGCGATCACGCCGGTCACCTTGCCTTTGCCTCCCTTGCGGATCAGCTGAACGGCTGGGGTTTCATAGAGCATCTCGACGCCTTTTGCCTTCACGTTCTTCTCGATCATGCTGCACAGCGTAAAGTTCCAGCCCGGCAGGAACTGGACGGCGAGGGGGAACTCGGTGTAGGGCCAGTACGACTTGTTGTTCGTGTCCAGCATATACTTGATACCGGCGGCATCGGCCATGTCGAGCAGCCTGTCCATCACCCGCCCGCTCTCGTCCATCCAGAGCTTTATGAGCCTCGGGTTGGGGTGATAGGCGCCGAAGCGCATTGCCTCGGCCAGGACCTTGTCCTTGGGTACCTCCACGTTCATTGCCTTGTGCAGGCGGTCGCCGATCGAGGCGTTCCACCCGCCGTGATAGGTAAAGGTGTTCCTCTTCTCGAGCAGTACGACCTTGGCCCCCTTGTCGGCGGCTGCATAGGCAGCGCACAACCCGGCCAGCCCGGCGCCCAGTACGACTACATCGGCAGATTTTTTCGTCTTGATCTGGCTGTCGGGGATCGGGGCCGGCGGGTTCTCGAACGAGTACTTCCCGCCTTTGGCCTGCGAATCGCCGCCCGGCGCTGCGGCACCCTGGGCGGCCTTGGGGGCGACCCCGCCCACTCCCACAACCAGCCCTGCAGCACCGGCTGCCAGGGATCCCTTCAGGAAGTTTCGGCGTCCTTCATCACACCCGTTTTTCTTTTTCATGCAGTACCTCCGTTTTTTGGTTTTGGAGAAGATGTGCCCCGCCAGGCGTATTTGCCACACGCGTGCCATGAATTATATTCAGATAATTCAAGCGCATAGACAGATCGTGGAGTGAAAAGTGCCACATTTGGCAAAAATAAAGTGGCGTATCCGGCACTTATGTGTTACGGTGTCAAATATTCCACTTTAGCATCATGGAGAGGCATCATGGTAGATGAGCGGGATTTCTTCAACCAGGCCACGCTCCGCATCTGCAGCAGCCTGGACATCGGCGAGGTGGCGCAGGAGTGCCTGGACTACCTGAAGGGCTACATTCCCCTGGACGGGGTCGTGGTGAGCTACTTCGACGAGAAGAGCAGGTCCTTCGTCATCATGGCCGTAAAGTCCGAGATCCCCTTGAACGAAGAGGTGACGAACATCCCCATGCCCCCTGAGGCGCCCGAACTGCTCAGCCGGGTGAAGACCTCAGTCAGGATATTCAACGATACCGAGGAGTACCTCATACCCTTCATCATATGGCGCACCCTCGGGCTCATCGAAAAGTCGAGCCTGTTGCTGTTCACCAGGTTCAAGGGGCAGAGGCTGGGGCAGATCGACTTCTTCGTTCGCGGGCGCAACCGCTACACCGAGGAGCACGCGCACCTCATCGAGCTGCTGGAGAAACCTTTCTCCATCGCCATGGCAAACAGCCTGCAGTACCACGATATCGTGAACATCAAGGACCTGTTCTCCCAGGACATCCGCCGGCTGCGCCGCGAGCTGAACCAATCGGCGGACACCGAGATCATCGGTGCGAACGGGGGCTTGAGCGGGGTGATGGAGGCCGTGTCCCAGGTCGCGCCGCTTAATACCCCGGTGCTGCTGCTGGGAGAGACCGGGGTGGGCAAGGAGATCATCGCCAACCGGATCCACTACTCGTCGCCCCGCAGCGAAGGCCCGTTCGTGAAGATCAACTGCGGCGCCATACCCGAGGGGCTCATCGACAGCGAGCTCTTCGGGCACGAGAAGGGGGCCTTTACCGGGGCCGTTTCCCGGAAGCCGGGGCGCTTCGAGCGGGCGCAGAAGGGGACCATATTCCTGGACGAGGTGGGGGACCTGCCTGCCTCCGTCCAGGTGAGGCTGCTTCGCGTGGTGCAGGAGAAGGAAATCGAGCGGGTCGGCGGCACGAGCCCGATCAAGGTGGACGTGCGGGTGATCGCCGCAACCCACCGGGACCTCGAGGAACTGGTGAAGGAGGGCTCCTTCCGCGAGGACCTCTGGTTCAGGCTCAACGTGTTTCCGATCCATATCCCGCCTCTTCGGGAGAGAAAGGCCGACATCCCCCAGATGGTTCACTACTTCATCAAGAGCAAGGCGAGAGAGCTCAACCTGCGGGTCGTTCCGGAACTGGCGCCGGGCGCCATGGAGCGGCTCATGGCCTATGACTGGCCGGGCAACGTGCGTGAGCTGCAGAACATCGTCGAGCGCTCGCTGATCCGGATGCGGTTCACGGACCTGTCGCGGCCGCTTGACTTCGAGGAGTTCCACCCGCATTCCGAATCGCAGGCTGGGCGGCCTGCCACTGACCCCGGCAGGACGGTCCTCACCCTCGATGAGGCCACGAGACGGCACATCCAGGAAGTACTCGGGATCGCGGGCGGCAGGGTCAAGGGGAAGGGCGGTGCGGCCGAGCTGCTGGGTGTGAACCCGAGCACCCTCAGGCATCGCATGCGCGTGCTGGGGATCCCGTATGGAAGAGGTTCCAGGAGAGGCTGATCCGCAGGAGGGGCCAAGGGGACGGCCATGAGTAATTAACTTGCCTGGCAATTCCGAAGGCGGTATCCTGCCACCATGCCGGGGGGATCGAGAATAGACGCGGCAGGAGCGTTGCACCATATCATTGTCCGCGGAGAGCGCCGGGAGATCTTTGCCGGAGATGACGACCGCGACGATTTCCTCCGCCGCCTGGGCGCTGATGCCCAACCACGTCCACCTTCTCATAAGGACCGGAGACGTTCCCATAGCCACGCTCATGCGGAGGCTCCTGACCGGGTATGCTGTGCGTTTCAACCGGAAGTATAGGCGTCACGGGAGCCTGTTCCAGAACCGCTACAAGTCGATACTCTGCCAGGAAGAGCCCTACCTGCTGGAGCTGGTGCGCTACATTCACCTCAATCCGCTCAGGGCGGGGATAGTCGGTGGTATGCCAGAGCTCGATGCATACCCCTACACCAGCCACAGCGCGATCATGGGAAGGAGCACTAAGTCGTGGCAGGACACGTACTTTGTGCCGGCGCACTTTGCAAAGGCTGTTGACAGGGGCAGGGAGCTCTACCGGGAGTACGTTGAGCAGGGTGTTGGGAGGGGGAGGCCAGATCTGGTAGGCGGAGGGTTTCGCCGGAGCTCCGGATCGTGGATCGAGCCGGCTGGTGAGAACCGGGTCCGTCCCCTACCGGTTTCCGGCCTGTGCCCCGAGTGTCAGAAGCGCTTCGAAGAAGAATAATGGCCTGATCCCCACCTGAGGGCTGAGCTCTGCCGTAATTGCGGAAATTCTTGGGGCACTCCCTTGCCTGCCGAGTCTAGGAGTCGACAGCGTTCTCTCGCCTGCCTGCTCTTGGCCGCTTGCCTCATCCCTTAAGGAGATCTTCATCACCTTCACCATCGTCCATTGCCGTCCCGGGAACTGGAGGCAAGGCCGGAAGATCGATGAGGCCGCACCTTGGTGAAGGTCTTGAGCAGGCCGGTGCCGTCCTCCTCGATCATACGTCTACGGCCCCCTGTCGCGGCCTTTCAGCGGCCAGAGAATTTTGGGCCGGCTTCGGGACTCATAGTGATCTTTTGACTTGCCATAAGGGCTGTTGATTCTATACACTTGCCGGTAAGGTATTATCGTCGGGAGAGAAATTTGGCAAATCCGGCAACAGCAATAGTCGTCATCAAACAGAAGCTCTATTGATGAAGGACTTCGATGAACTCATTCGTAAGGCACGCAAACAAGAGGGGCAGGCCGGATCACTGCAACCGGATCTTGCCAGTGGCGGCAAGCGTGCATCGAACGCGGCGAGGTCCCGCGATGTGCCTGTTATGAAGACCTAAGAGTGCGTAGATGCCTTCCTGAGCAAAGCTGGTGACGACATGCAGGCGGGTGCAGGCGTACCGGCAGCGCTCGTCGATATCCGCCGGTGAGGCCCTGGATGATGGTGAATTCTGTTGGTGAATTTGGATGCGCTCAATTGCAGGAGCTAGAGACAACCCATGGACGTCATATATGTTGTTGGACCGCTGATTCTGATCGCTGTCGTTCTGGCGGCGGTATGGCTCGATCGATGGAGTGTGCCGGTCATTCTGATCGCCCTGTGCGCAGGGATTGTCTCCGGCAGTGATGTCCTCAATCTCTGGTACTTCGACGACATCGAGCTTGCCAACAAGGTCGCCAATCTCGCCTTGGTGTTCATTCTGTTTCAAGGAGGCTTTTCGACCAGGCGGTCGGACTTCAAGGATGTTGCCTTGCCGGCAGGCGGACTGGCCACGTGGGGTGTTGTCCTGACTGCAGCTGCAACCTTCAGCGTTTTATATACACTTCTTGGCTGGCCCCTTGAAAAGGCATTGTTGCTCGCGGTCATTATCTCGTCTACCGACGCAGCCGCTATCTTCTCGATTCTTCGACGGAAGCCTCTGCAGAAACGAGTGACATCGATTACCGAAATCGAAAGCGCCACCAACGACCCGATGGCGATCATCCTCACCGTGGCGGCGATCGGCGTGCTCACTTCCGCTCATTCGGCGTGGTTGATGACGGGGATTGTCTTTGTCTGGAAATTCACCGTAGCGCCGCTGGTGGGGTGGCTGCTGGCGCGCGGGGCGTTGTGGCTGTTCAATCGTCTCAGCCTTCAAGACCGCGGCCATTATTATGTTCTATCATTGGGGATCGTGCTCCTCGTGTATGGAGTTGCAGAATCGATCAAAACCAGCGGGATGCTGGCGGTCTTCATCGCCGGCTATATCATGGGCAACAGACCTTTCGTCCACAAACAGGGGGTGGCGAATTTCTCGGCGGCTCTCGCAACAGTGGCCAACATCGGAATGTTCGTGTTGCTGGGTCTTCAAGTCTTCCCTCACCAATGGGCGGAACTATGGCACGAAGGAATCATCCTCTTTGCGGTCTTGACCTTCATCGCACGCCCGTTTGCGGTCGGGCTCGGCACAGTAAGGATGGGCCTGAAGTGGAAGGAAAAGATCTTCATAGCCTGGGCAGGGCTCAGGGGCTCGGTTCCGGTCATTCTGGCCACCTATCCTGCGGCGGCGGGCATGGCTATTGGTCAAGAGGTGTTCAATCTGGTGTTCTTTGCCGTTCTTCTGTCGATCGGTGTGCAGGGGAGCACCCTGGGGGTGTTTGCGAGATGGCTCGGTCTGGTCCGCCCCTTGCGCCCCACGCCTCTATTCAATCTCGAGCTCGTGACCATGAGCGACAGCGACTACGATTTGATCGTGGTCGATCTTCCCGGCCCTGAAGGCGCACCCGGTGCGACCATCGCCGATCTGCCGCTGCCACCCGGTGCGGTGATCACCTTGATCACACGCGGAAGAGAATTGATTATTCCGAAAGGGTCGACGCAGTTGCGCGGGTGGGACCAAGTTACCGTTCTTGCCCATGCGAGCGAGG
>DCDF01000097.1:16362-19464 GCA_002316295.1 Syntrophaceae bacterium UBA1062
ATGGCCAGTTCTGTTCCGGCTGTTTCTGCGTTCGGTTATCACTTCAAACGGCAGGGCAGCCAGCCTGGTGCTCCAGCCTTCCACAATGCTGTTTATCTCCTCCCTCAATTTTAAAAACATTAAGCCATTCGATGCTCCTTTGTTGCACGTTTTTTAAGCCCGCCGGCCGGCGGCTGTAAGCCATCATCATGGTTGGCTGATCGAGCGCTGTCTTCCCAACCTTTCGGGAAAACGAATGTGAACCCGTCTTCGATTTACATCCCCGATCTACCCATATTTTCTGACTGCTTCCGAGTTGCGATGGATCATATCCACTACCCGGTCAAGGATCTCTCTCCTGCCGTGGAGACGAGTGAAATCTTCAGCAAGTGCCCTAGCCTCGTTGGGGATGGAGATAGAGTATTCTTTCAACAACTCGATCACCAATTTTTCTTTGACATTGATTTCCTGAGCAAACCGTTCCCAATGCCGCAAGTGAACGTATTCATGGCGAATCTCTCCGCCTATTCTCATAGACATCTTTTTTGAAAGCTCAGGATACACCTGTGTGCATATCAGATCGTAGAACGGCGCCAACGCGGGCTTGCCATCGAGGAAGAGTATCGCAAGGTTTTTTGCATGCGCATCATTGTTTCCAATAATGAAATTATATACAACCCACTTGAGCAAATGCAGCCGGTCAACAAGGGGTTGTGTACTGACCCTTGACAAGAGGGCGAAGCACTCTTTGAGACCCGGACCTCCCTCGTTTTCCATGCAGAATGGATACCTCAGGGATACGGGAAGAAGGGGTGAAAATTCTTTTTGCCAGCATCATGCAGAAGGCTTCGTTATGCACCGTATCATAAAATCCCCTGATCTGGGGCTTCAATATGTGCGAGCTCGGAGCATTCTCGGTTGGAAGATGCAGCTTGCCAGCGGATAGGTATATCGGGAGCTTGTCTTGCACTCCTGCCAGTGAAAGCCTGAGATCTTTTCTGCTTGCTAGCAGCGGTTTCTTTGCCCTGCCCTCGAGCAAATCTTCAAGATCGTCCCAGGATATCTCCTGGTATCCGCCGGAATCGAGAGGGGTGCGTCCTTCGGGAAGGATGGAGACGGCACCAGCACACTCTCCGCCGATCTCTCTCAACAAAGCGAAGTCGTTATTTTTTGACACATGAACCACTTTTGCAATGAGTTCCCTGATATCCCCCTCGGGGAGGAGATTCGAAAAGAAGGGCCGTGCTTCATCATTCTCATAGGGAGCTTCCCGCAAGGGGAGCCTCAATGACAAGGGGTGGGCATATTCGGAATCGATATAGGCCTTGTCATACTGGAAGACAAGATTCTGCCTATCGTCGAGCCAGACCTGACCGACCAGACGGGTATCCCTGAATACGCCGAGCTTCATTCAGTCTTACCCTCTTGCCTTGATCACACATTGGAGGCCGAAGGCTTCAAGAACTTTCATCACCTTTGCTATCTCCAGTGTCGGCTTTCCGTTCTCCAATTCGGAGAAGAACCTGACCCCCACATTACACATGCCCGCCGCCTGTTTCTGGGTAATGCCGCTCTCCTTGCGCATGGCTCTGATCAGCCTGCCGATATCCTTTTGCGCGTGACAGTCATTTCATTGAAGGGCAGTTTTGTTTTGTCCATCACGCTCACCTCATGTTTTCCCGATCGGGAATATCATCAAACAAAAGAAACCAGCTCCAGCAGGAAAGGGTATAATCATTCTTCCGGCGGTATCACCGCCAGCCAACATCAGGGCATCAACGAATGAAGAATGGGGAGAACCGCTTTCTGCTGTCCGGGTGCGAGCGATTGTCAGGCCGCTGCATCGCTCAACGTATGGAGCCGATCGCGGAATTTGCCTTTAACGCCTGAGCGTGCGCCCAGGGCTACCGCAACCCCAGCTTTTCCCTCACGTACTCTCCGATCAGGATCGAGGCGGGGTAGAGCACCTCTTCCTCGGTCTTAGCATGGAGCATGAGGGCCTCGGCGAACTCTGCATATTCCATCTTGCCTGCCTTCTTCGCCGCTTCGGACAGCCTCTCGAGCGCCGCAACAATCGACTTGTGCTCTGCAAGCATCTGGCTGAGTTCCGCCTTGAGCCGGTCAGTCAGCCCGAGCACGTCTTTCATATCAGGAGTCACCCTGCCGCCGGCCAGATCGCGCAGCAGCCCGAGCGGAGGCAGTGCATATTCCTCCTCCTTGATGAAGTGCGGGTGCAGCAGCCCGGCAACAGCCCTTGCAGCCTCACCGAGTTCGCCGTTCTCCTTCGTGGCTCTGCGCAAGCTCTCGTGAAGCTCTTCATGCTCGACCTTGAGCGGGTGGGGGATTTCAAATTTCATGCGATATTCCTCCTTGTGACATCTTCTTTATGATAATGGGCCAGATTATAGTAATAGTGATGAAAACCAGGATTCCAACTGTTCCCTCACCCACAAACCCGATTCCTGACGCCAGGGCCAAGGGCGCAGCCCCTACGGCCGCCGGCTCCGGTCCGCAGCAGTGCAGCAGGGCCGGCTACAGCTCGCGGCACATCCAGACGCTCGGAATCTGCCTTGCAAAGCCTGCCTTTCGATAAGCCCGGCGAGCCGGCGCATGGCTCTCGTCGCCGCCGGTTGCGACGGTTGCCGCGCGCATGTCGCCGGCCTTCATCCGCGACAGCGCAAACTCGTACATGGCAGTGCCGATCCCTTGGCCGGCATGGTCCGGATGGACCGCATTGAGCCCGATCTCGCCAACCAGTGTTTCCTGATTCAGCCGAAGCGCGACAAACCCTGCGACCTCACCGGCCACCTCGGCAACGAAAAGCTCCCAGGGAGACCCATGTGCCAGGAGAGAAGCCAGCAGTTCCGGCTGGGCCTCATCCTCGCGCGCCTGCACCAGCTCGTAGAGCGATTCGCCAAGCATTTTGCAGAACGAGGCAGAAACCGGCGTAAAGGCCGCTGCCCGGATTTTCTGGAGGACAGGCAGATCATGATTTCCTGCCCGGCGCATTTTTGGGATATTCATTCTGATCGCCTCCATCTATCCGCTCGACGTGCAGATCATCGGCGGATGAAAGCCATCCGGTGTATCCTTTGGTTCGTCTTTTTTCAGGTCAGTTTCTTT
>DCDF01000001.1 GCA_002316295.1 Syntrophaceae bacterium UBA1062
TCACATGTCGAGACCTGACCCCTACTTTGACCCCTGCCTGACCCATACCTTATGGCCGACTATCCCCTTTTGCTTGAAAGAATAGAGCTTTTGTCGTAGCTTCAGAAAACGGAGGGATGCATGCCGCAGCTGCCCGAGACGATCATTGATTTTCACGTGCACCTGTTTCCGGACGAGCTGTTCGATGCCATCTGGAAATTCTTCAGCAGGGAATACGGACTCCCTATTGTTCATCAGCTCTATGCCCGCGATTGCATCGAATATCTGAGGAACAGAAATGTCGGCACCGTCGTGTACTCGAACTACGCGCACAAGGAGGGTGTGGCGGAAGGGCTCAACGAATGGAACATCCGCCTGCTGGACGATACGGTCGATATATACTGCTTTGCGGCCTTTCACCCCGGCGACCGCGAAGCCCTCGGAATGGCCGAGCGGGTCCTGGCCCACCCGAAAGTGCTCGGATATAAGCTCCATTTCCTGGTGCAGAAGATCTACCCGCACGACGAGCGGCTCTTCCCCCTGTATGAAATGGTCATGGATCAGGGGAAAAGGCTCCTGCTCCACGTCGGGACCGGCCCCATCGGCAACGAGTACGTGGGGATAGCGCACCTGAGAAAAGTGCTCGAGCGCTATCCCGGGCTCCAGCTGAACATAGCCCACATGGGCGCGTTTGAGTTCCAGGACTTTTTCGATCTTCTGGAGGATTATCCCGGAATCTTTCTCGACACCTCCTACTGCTTCCTTCCGGACAGGTTCCGGATGTACCGGATGGGCAATATTGTGCTGGAAGGGCTCAAGGACCGCCTCCTCTACGGTTCGGACTTTCCGAACCTGTTCCATCACCGCAGCGAAGAGCTCAAGGCGCTTTCAGAGATGGCCCTCTCGCAGGATTTTTATGAGAGCGTGTTTCGGAAAAACGCCCTGCAGATCCTCAGATGCGTTACCGGATGACGGAGGATGATCGCCCTTCAGGCCTTTCAGGCGCCCATGATTTGGCGGAGCCGGTCCGCAGTGGACATTGATCCGGCGATCGCAATATCAGGGCATCTCAGGGGAAATCGGCTCTACGGTATATCATGCATCCTTTTGCACTGAATTTCATCAAAATGAATAGAAAAACCAGGAAACGAAAGAAACAAACATTTAACCTCCTCTTATAGGATGGCGCGTCCTATGCCCTAACCGCCATCCTTTTTTTTTGCCTTTTTCACGGCCTGATTCGCACAAAATCAAACCATCATATTGAAATCACCGGATATACGATTACAATATATTTTAGTTGTATGATTTTGCATGGAATGAGATGCCCCTTTGGCCGCGGCGGATGGATGTCCGGCAACACTTGATTCTGAAACTTCTCATGAGCCCTCTTTCCGAGTGGAGAGCACGGAGGGGCAACCCCGAAGCACGCTTTAGGCTATCACCTGCATGCATCATCTGATTGAAGAAAGAATTTCTATAAAGGAGCGTCCTGACAGTATGAATTTTTCCCCGACCGGCCTTACGGTGGAGGATCTTCACAAAGAGATCGACCGGCTCCAGAAACAATTGATGGAAGCAGAGAAGAGGAGTCCCGACAGCCGGTTCTTCCCTTATCATCAGATACTGGAAGAACTACCCGATCTTCTTTGCCTTTTCCGGCCCGACGGCTCCATCAGCTATGCAAACACGGCCTTCTGCTCGTGCATCGGCAAGAGCGGTTGTGAAACCGTAGGGAATTCCCTGTTCGGTTGTCTGCCAAGGAACGACAGAAAACGCTTTCTGCAGCGCCTGAGCGAACTCGCCCCGCATAAGCCCATCCAGACATTCGAATATCGCGTCAATCTCTCCGGCCGTGAAGCGCGATGGTACCAGTGGACGCTGAAAGCGCTGTTCGACCATGAGGAGAGGCCTGAAGCCTACATTCTGACCGGGCGCGACATCACCATTCTCAAGGGCATCGAGGAAGATCTGATCGACGCCCTCGAAAAATATGCGACCCTGTTCGAGTCCACGAACGACGCCATTGTCCTGATCGACCGCGACCGTCTCATAGACTGCAACACGGCTGCACTGAAGGTCTTTCGCTCAGTCGACAAGGAAGAATTCCTCCAGAGCGGTTTCCTGGACTTCTCATTCCCCGGACCGGACGGACGGACGGCTCTAGGGGATGATTTTCACAGGCATATCACTCGCGCGCTGAAGACCGGCATGGAGCGTTTCGAGTGGCAATGCAGACGCGCCGACGGCTCGATGTTTCTTTCAGACATCATTCTCAGCCCGTTTCCTCTGGGTGCACGTAGGGTCGTAGCAGCGATCATTCGGGACATATCCGAGTTGAAAGACACTGAGAAGGCCCTGAGAAAGGCGTATGACGAGCTGGAGGAAAAGGTGAGGGACCGCACGAAGGAGCTCTGCGAGTCAAATGACAAGCTTCTTCGTGAGATCCGTGAACATGCAAAAACAGAAGACGACCTCAGGAGAAGCGAAGAGCGCTACCGGAGGATAAGCGAGGAGCTCGATGTCGTGCTCAACGGCATTACGGATATCATTCTGCTCAACGACAGGGACATGAACATCATCTGGGCGAACAGGGCCGCCTCTGAAATATCCGGGCTGCCTGTCGAGGAAATTCAGGGGAGAAAGTGCTATGAGGCTCTGCGTAATAAGTCGGCGCCCTGCGAGCAGTGCCCTGTGGTACAGGCTGTTTTCACGGCAAGCCCCAGAGAAGGCACCATGAAAACATCGGACGGAACCCTGTGGGAGATCATGGGATATCCGGTCAGAGACGAGCACGGGTCCATCAGGGGCGCCATAGCGATCACCCGGAACATCACCGACAGAAAGGCGGCCGAGGAAGAGGCCCAGAAACGCTGCAAGCTCGACTCCCTGGCCACGCTGGCGGGCGGAATCGCACATGATTTCAACAACATTCTCACCGTGATCATGGGCAATGTGTCGTTCGCGAAAATGCTCATCAGCAATGAAGACAGAATATACGGCAAGCTCGACGACATCGAGAGGGCATCGCTGAAGGCAAAGGAGCTCACCTCCCAGCTCATGATCTTCTCCAAGGGGGGAAGACTGCAGAGAAAACCCGTCATGGTGGATAAGATTCTGCGCGACACCGTGCATTCTACACTCGAACACTCGGACATCACGGCGCGGTTTCATATCGACGAGGATCTCTGGATGGCCGACGCGGATGAGGCCCAGCTGGGGCAGGTCATCAGAAATATCGTTCTGAATGCAAAGGAGGCCATGCCGCATGGCGGAGCCATCATAGTGGAAGCCCGGAACTGCAGCGGAGAAAATGAAAAATACCTCCCGATTCCCGGCGGCAATTACGTGAAGATATCCATACATGATACCGGAAGCGGAATCGACGAGAGCATACTGGGCAATATCTTCGATCCGTTCTTCACCACCAAACAAAAGTGCAGCGGCCTCGGGCTCGCGACATCGTATTCCATAATGAAAAAGCACGGGGGCTATATCTGCGCATCCTCTTTTCCCGGAAAAGGCGCTACGCTCACCCTGTACCTGCCCGCCTCGATCCATACGGGTCAGGAGGAGGAACAGCCCCGGGAGTTCCAGGAGGCATGCGCTGGCAGCGGACGCATCCTGTTCATGGATGACGAGGCCTTTATCCGCGACCTCGCCATGAGCACTCTCTCGCACCTCGGCTATGAGCTGACATTCGCACGGGAGGGGAGTGAGGCAATCGAAGCATACCGGATGGCTCTGGAGCAGGGAAAGCGCTTCGACGCGGTCATCCTGGACCTGACCGTGGCTGAGGGAATGGGGGGCAAGGAATGCATCCGGGAGCTCAGAAAAATCGATCCCGACGTCCGGGCGATCGTCTCCAGCGGATACACCAGCGACCCCATCATGACCGATCCCCAGAGGTTCGGCTTCTCCGCGTTCATTGCAAAACCCTATAATATCCAGACACTGAGCAGTATCCTGAAAAAGACCATAGAGGAGAGATGATTCATGGCGAACATCCCGGACAGCGGACAGTACATCGGCTCTCTCATCGGCCAGGCACTGGGCGATGCGATCGGCTTTCCTGTCGAGGGACAGACCCGCGATGTCTGCTCCGATTACGTCCGCGAGTTGATCGAAGAAGGCCCGGGGCTCGAGGCGAGACCGGGGTTCGTATCCGGCCAGTACAGCGATGATACGCAGCTCGCCAGAGAGCTCATCCTCAGCTTCAACTCCCGCAAGAGGTTCGACCCTGTGGATTATGCGGCCCGAATCGCAGATATCTTTTCCCGCGGCAAGGTCGTGGGAGGGGGATTGTCCACACTCGAAGCCGCAACCCGGCTCGCCCGGGGAGTTCCCTGGGACCAGGCGGGCACGCCGAGCCCGTCGGCCGGCAACGGAAGCGCCATGCGCGCCGGACCGATCGGGCTGATGTATTTCGACGATATGAAATCGCTGGTCAACGCGGCGCATGACCAGAGCATCATCACCCACAAAGACCTCCGGTGCTCCGCAGGGTCTGTCGCCGTTGCCGGAGCCGTGGCACTGGCCCTGGAGCAGAAGGAAATCGACCATGTGAACTTTCTGACCGAGATCGCCAAGCTCTGCGCCCTCGTCGACCCGGCGGCACAGGCCGTTTTCACCTCGCTCATAGACTGGGTTGCGCTCGAACCGGAAGAAGCCTTGAAGTCCATTGTCCTTGCAGGGTATGCCATGGGGTCGATCGAGAGCTGGCAGGGCCTTACCCCCTTCGTGACAGGAAGCGTGCTGTGGAGCCTCTACTCGTTCCTCCATTCTCCGCGGAGCTACCTCGACACCCTCGCGACCGCCATCGGAGTGGGAGGCGATGTGGACACTACGGCCGCCATGGCGGGGGCCATCAGCGGCGCCTATCTCGGGATCGACGGCATTCCGCAGGACCTGGCCGGACATCTCACGGACCAGGGCGAGTGGGGTTATGAAGATCTCATCCAGCTCGCCATCACCCTGTATGAGATAAAGGTGCAGCTGGGCATCTCCGGGCCCTATCCCTGAGCCGGCCCTTCCCCGGCGGTAGCGGACC
>DCDF01000157.1 GCA_002316295.1 Syntrophaceae bacterium UBA1062
GCGATTCCGACGTGAGCCACACACCCATGTTCCACCAGATCGAAGGCCTCTGGGTCGAGGAGGGAACCACCTTCGCCCACCTCAAGGGCGTGCTCTACGAGTTCATTCACCGGCTCTTCGGCTATGACGTGCCTCTGCGGTTCCGGCCGTCGTTCTTCTCGTTCACCGAGCCCTCGGCCGAGGTGGACATCGGCTGCATCATGTGCAGGGGCAAGGGCTGCCGGGTGTGCAAGAACTCGGGGTGGATGGAGATCCTGGGCAGCGGGATGGTCGATCCGGCGGTCTACCGGTATGTGGGCATCGATCCCGAGAGGGTGACGGGCTTCGCATTCGGGCTGGGCATCGAGCGCATCGCCATGCTCAAGTACGGGATCGGCGATATCCGGATGTTCTACGAGAACGACGTGCGGTTCTTGAGCCAGTTCGCCTGAAAAGGAAAACCATGAAGCTCGGATATAAATGGATCAGCGAATACCTGGACGCGAGGCCGGACGCCTATGAGGCCGCCCGGGCGCTCACCATGAGCGGCACCGAGGTGGAGGGCATCGTCCATGAGTCGATTCCCCGCGAGGTCATCTGCGCCAGGCTCGTGGAGGTGAGGCGGCACCCGGACGCGGACAAGCTGAAGGTCTGCATGGTCGATACGGGTTCGGAAACGCTCCAGGTAGTGTGCGGCGCGCCCAACTGCCGTGTGGGCATGATCAGCGCGTTCGCGCCGGTTGGCTCGGATCTGGGGCCGGGCATGAAGGTGAAGAAGGCCAGGATCAGGGGCGTGGAGTCCTTCGGAGTGCTCGTCTCCGAGCGGGAGCTCGGCCTCACGGACGATCACACCGGCATCATGGAGATCGAAGCGGACCTCAAGCCCGGCGATGTTCTGCTGGATGCCCTCGATCTGGAGGACTGGGTCTTCGAGATCAACGTCACCCCCAACCGGGGGGACTGTCTCTCGGTGATCGGCATCGCCCGGGAGCTTGCGGCCGTGCTCGGCGCCGGGCTGAAGTATCCGGCATATAATCTCGTCGAGGACGATGTCCCGGCAGGCGAGCGCCTGAGCGTGGAGATCGTCGCGAAAGACGCCTGCCCGCGGTACGCGGCCAGGGTGATTCAGGGCGTGAAGATCGCCAAGAGCCCCTTTGTCATGCGGAGGAGGCTGTTCCAGGCGGGGGTGCGGGCCCTCAGCAACGTGGTCGACGTGACGAACTATGTAATGCTCGAGTACGGCCAGCCCCTGCATGCATTCGACTACGCCCTCATAGCAGGCCGCGGCATCGTGGTGCGCAAGGCTGCGCAGGGCGAGACCTTCGTCACCCTGGATTCCGTGGAGCGCCGTCTGAGCGCCGACGATCTGCTCATCTGCGACAAAGAGAAGCCGGTCGCACTCGCAGGAGTCATGGGCGGAGAGAACTCCGAGATCATGGATACGACCACCGATATCGCCCTGGAGAGCGCCTACTTCGATCCAGTGGGCATCCGCAGGACGTCGAAGGGTCTCGGTCTTTCCACCGAGGCGTCCTATCGGTTCGAGCGGGGGATCGACCCCGCGATGCAGGCCGATGCCGCGACCCGCGCAGCCTTCCTCATGCAGGAGCTCGCCGGAGCCCGTGTGCTGAAAGGCGTGATCGACGTAAACCATCTCGATCCGAAGCCCAGGCGGATCACACTGAGGAAGAATTATCTGGAAAAGGTCCTGGGCATCGGCACGATCGATGAGAAGGACGTTCGTGCCATCCTCACCGGTCTCGGGTTCGCCCTTTCAGCGGCGGACGGCGGGTGGACGGTGGAGGTGCCGGCCCTGCGCCACGATGTGACCCGGGAGATCGACCTGGTGGAGGAGTTCATCAGAATCTACGGCATGGACAAGGTGAAGCCGGAGCTCCCCACCTTCCAACCGGTCGAGTCACCGGTGGAAAAGCAGGACTTCGACACGCTCCGCACGGCCATGAGCGCCATGGGCTACACCGAGGTCATCACCTATTCGTTCATCCCGCCCAAGTGGGGCGGCTTCTTCGGGGACAGCGTGCTGGAGCTCCTCAATCCCATCTCGGATGAGATGAAGATCATGCGGCCGTCCCTGATCCCGGGCTTGGCCGCCGCCGCGGCCCGAAACAAGAGCCTGCAGAGAAGGGACATCAGCATATTCGAGATCGGCACCTGCTTCTTCCCCACGGCAAAAGGCGCCCTGCCGCTGGAGCGCATGAAGCTGGGCGCCGCCATCACCGGCCAGCGCAGCGACACACACTGGTCGCTGAGAGCCCAGGAAGTCGATTTCTACGACATCAAGGGGCTTGCCGAGGCCCTGGTGCCGGGGATCACCGTGAGACTTTCCGACCACGCCTTCTATAAGCCCGGCCATCAGGCCGACATCCTGCTCGACGGGAAGGCGGTGGGTCATATGGGCGCCCTCGGCGCGGACATCCTCGCCATGATCGATGTCACCGATGAGGTGTTCGCCCTGGAAATGGACGCGGATGTCCTCCTGAAGAGGACGTTCAAGGGCCTGCAGGAGATCCCGAAGTTCCCGATGACCTGGAGAGACCTCTCCCTGGTGGCGGATGAGACTGTTCCGTATGCGGACATCCTCGCAGTCATTGAGGGGCTTCGTATCAAGGAGCTCAAGGCGGTGACGGCCGTGGACCTCTACACCGGCGAGAAGCTTGCACCGGGGAAAAAGGGGATCACCATCAGGCTCACCTACCAGTCCGAAACCAGGACGCTGGAGGACTCCATCATCATCAAATGGCAGGACAAGATCATACAATCCCTCTGCACGGAGCTCGGCATACAATTGCGGCAGTAGCTTTCGGCTGCCTCATCCTGAACATCCTCTCCGCCGCGCCGGCGTGGGCCGGTTACCTGGTCGATCTTCCCGACGGCCAGACCGTCTCAACCAGCGGCTACTGGATACAGGGCGACATGCTCTACTTCGCTGAAGACCGGGATCCCGTGAATGTCTACGAGGTTCAGTCCGTCCGGCAGGACGTCCTCACCGAAGCCGAGATGAGAGATCGCGAAGAGGCCATGGAGGAGGTGCGCAGCCTGGTCGCCGGCCTGCTGGGGAGGGAAGAGGCCGCTCTGAAGGGGCAGGAGGATATGATGGCGGGGATAACCGAACGCGAAACCACCACCGGCACGGTCCTCGATCCGAAAGAGCGAAAGTCGTTGCTCCCCGGCCTCATGTCGCGCGCTCGGGCGGTGGAGGATCTGAGAGCCGCCTGGAGCGGGCTCAGACTCCCGGATTATTCTCTGCTCTTTGCAAGAGACATCAAGATGCTGCAGCTCATGTCTCTCGATGCTTCCGTGGAGCAGGCGCTCGCGTATGCAGAATCTGGAGATCCGACCAACCGTGAGTATGCCTGGGAGCATCTCAGACAGGCCGTCGCCTTCCAGGAGAGCTTCCGGGAAGCGCTGCCGTGGGAATGACCGTCCGCACCGCGCGGAAACGGCTATCGTTTTTTTCATCGTATGCCGAAGGAGAGAGCATGAAGTGTCCTCAGTGCAGCGACATTCTCCTGACCCTGGAGTTTGACCGTATCGAGATCGACTACTGCCCCGGATGCAGAGGTGTCTGGCTCGACGCGGGAGAGCTCGGGATTCTCCTGGAGCGGGACGGAAAGGAAGCTCTCCTCCTGAGCGCTCCAGGATCTGTTCGTCGGAAAGAAAAGAAGAGAGCATGTCCGATATGTTCGAGGGGCATGGAGAAGGTCCTCATGACCGGCAGCGATGTGCTGCTCGATGAGTGCCCCTCGCACGGTTTGTGGTTCGACGGCGGAGAGCTGAGCAAGATCCTCGAGGCCGAATGCGGGGACCGCGGTGAAGAAGACCGGACCGGCGGCCTGGCGAGGCTTCTGGATGAGATCTTCACACCCGGGAAAGAAGAACGAACGTAAAAAAGGAGGCATCCTCATGTCGGCAGGGACCATAGTGTTCATTTTCCTGGCGGTGATCGCGGTTGCGGTTCTGATCTATGTCGTGGGCGCGTATAACGCCCTGGTGATCTTAAGAAACCAGATCAAAAACGCCTGGTCGCAGATCGAGGTGCAGCTCAAGAGGCGACACGACCTGATACCGAACCTGGTTGAGGTCGCAAAAGGTTATATGTCCCACGAGCGGCAGACCCTGGAGGCCGTCACCCAGGCGCGGGCGAAGGCGGCGGGCGCAAAATCGGTCTCTGACATATCGCGGGCCGAGACAGCCCTGAGCGGGGCGATCGGACAGTTCCTGGCTGTGGTGGAGAACTACCCGGACCTCAAGGCGAACCAGAACTTCCTCGCGCTCCAGGAAGAGCTCACCACCACGGAAAACCGGATCGCGTTCGCCAGGCAGGCCTATAACGACCAGGTCCTGTTTTTGAACAACAAGGTGGAGATGTTCCCCTCCAACATCGTGGCCGGGATGTTCGGTTTCCGCAAGGGGCAGTTCTTCGAGCTCGAAGAGCAGAGCGAGCGCGCCGCGCCCAGGGTGAGCTTCGGCTGACGGGATGTTCTGGTCGGTTATTGCCGCAAACAAGCGCAAGACGGTCCTGCTCATCGTTCTGATGGGTTTTTTCCTCATATCGAGCGGGAGCATGATCGGCATGGCCCTGGCCGATGCGCAACACCCCTATGCCGCCGGCCTGATCGGAGCGGCCGCGGCAGGGGCCGTGTGGGTCGTCATGCTCCTGGTCAGCCTCTTTGCGTCGGACAGCGTGCTGCTCGGCCTCACCCATGCGCGGGAGGTCACCCGCGATATGTATCCGCAGCTCATCAACGTGGTCGAGGAGATGGTCATCGCAGGGTCTCTGCCTCATATGCCGCGGATATTCGTGGTGGACGACCCTTCGCCCAATGCGTTCGCCGTGGGCAAGTCTCCCGAAAAGAGCTGCATCTGCGTGACCGCAGGTCTTCTCGCCCTGTGCGACAGGGACGAACTCCAGGGAGTGGTGGCCCACGAGATAGGCCACATCATGAACCGTGACGTGCTGTACATGACGGTCGCGGCCACCATGCTGGGCTCCATCCTTTTCATATCCGACATGTTCGTCCGATCGTTCCGGTATACGTCCACCACGCGCCTCGCATCCCGCTCCCGCCGCGCAGGAGGAGGGGCGGCAGGGCCGCTGCTCATCGTTTCCCTTCTCCTGGCCATTATCGGACCCATCCTTGCGCGCGTGCTCTACTTTTCCATTTCGCGCAGGCGGGAATATCTGGCCGATGCCACGAGCGCGCGGCTCACCCGTTACCCCGAAGGCCTCGCATCCGCCCTGGAAAAGATCGGGCAGAGCCCTGTCATGCTTTCCGCCGCTCCGTCCGCCGTCGCACCGTTTTACACCGTCAACCCGTACCGGCAGCACATAAGCTCCGGCGCCTTCGCCACACATCCGCCCCTGTCCGAGCGTATACAGATCCTGCGGGCCATGAGCCACGGGGCGGGATACACCGATTATCTCAAGGCATATGCCCGGGTCACCCGCCGCAGGCGCGCTCTCCTACCCCCCGCAGACCTTACCGAAAGGGGAAAGGTGGATATCCGGCAGGCGTCTCGGGACGGCTGCTCGGCTCCGGCGACCCGTGCCGAGTCTCTCCGGCGGGCAAGGGACATCATACGGGCGCTCAATGATTTCGCCTTCATCACCTGTGCATGCGGGCTCAGGATCAAGGTGGCACCGGAGTATCCGAAAGACCGGATCGCCTGCCCTCGCTGCAGCCGCGTGCATTCCGTGCAAAGATCCGGCGCCGCGGCGGTCGGATCTGTGTTGAGCGCATCATCAGCCATGGGCGCTCCGGCGGCTGCCAGGGTGGTCTGTCCGGATCAGGGAGGCGGGCATCCGTCGGAACGTGCGGTCCAGGAAGCCCGCTTTGTTCCCGGGAGGTGGCAGAAGATCGCCTGTGAGATCTGCGGGCACGGCTATGAGATCTCCCCGAGGTTCAGCGGAAAGAGGCTCGTCTGCTCGGGCTGCGGGGCGGTAATCCGGTTCTCCCGGGCAGCCGGACAAGGCGGCGGGTCTTCAGACATATCGGCGTGAAAGTGTACAGGTCTGCAGCCATCCTGTCCGGGCTCCGATGCGGTTTTCCGCGGGGTGTCTTCCTCAGCGCCAGAACAGGAAGAACCGCTCGACGATCTCGCCCGCGAGGTCGAGCATGTCATTGAAAGAGAAAATTCCCAGCGCTCCCCAGACGAGAGGGACGGCGACAAGGACGGGCAGAAGCCAGCCGAACCCCGGCCGGTAGCCCATCAGCATCACGACGCCTGCGAGGCATGCGATGACGATATCGATGAATATGCCGAAGATAGCGGCCATGAAGAACCTGATTGTGCAGGAGAGCAGATCGTACTCCTGAAGGGGCGAGCGGGTCCGATCATCGGCAGGCGATACCGAGCACCTGCGGGCACGGCGGATCGTGCTCGTTCGGGGTGAGGCTCTTTTCATGGATTTCATACCCTGTTCCTATCGTCAGGCAAGGCTACCGGGATGAGCGCCTGCAGGATGATCCGCCGCCGGTCTCGGACCGGCCGGCCCACCGGGAGGATGTTTGGCTTCGCATCGCCTGTCCCGGACAGATAATGGTCTTGCAGAAGCAGACCATTGTTTCCAGCCCAGAGAGGGGCTATAGTGTCAAAATGGGAAGAGCAAAGGAAGGAGTGAGCGTTCGATGAGCACCTGCATAGCCACGTGTGTGGCCAAGAATTTTGCTTTCGGCGCCCTGCGGGAGGCGCTGAGCGGGCAGTACCGCACCAGCACGTATCGCGATGTGATTCATCTTGAGCCCGGAGCGGGCGACGTGTTTGTCTTTTCCTACGGCGTTCTGGTGGCATGGGCGGTAGCGGATGATGTTCTGGGCAGGCTTCTCGAAGATATCAGACCCTTCGAGCAGGACCCTTTCCCCGAGCCGTTGTCCGACGAGTTCACCTTCTCCGTGAGCGGCAGCACCGGCATCAGGGACGACCACATTTCTCTTTCATCGGACGACAATCTCGAGCGGCTTGCCATCTCCCACGGCATCGCCCAGTCCGTCAAGCTGGAGGAGTTCGAGCTCAGCGCGGAGAAGACCATTGCCGAGACGGCCTATATTCCCCTGAACATCGCCGGAACCGGCCGGACGCGTCTGAGCCGCAGGAGGCTCTCGATGATGAGGGGCAGTCTTTACCTGGTGCAGAGCGACATCAACCTGCGCTACAATCTCCTGGACACTCCCGAGTTCTTCTGGGAGTATCCCGAGGTGGAGCGTGCCTACGAGATGACTGCGCGCTATCTCGATGTGAAGCTCAGGATCGAGATCCTCAACAAGAAGCTCGAGGTCATTCACGAGCTCTTCAGCATGCTGGCTGCCGAGCAGTATCACAAGCACTCCTCGACACTCGAGTGGATCATCATCCTGCTCATCGCTGTGGAAATCTTCTTTTTCCTGATTCACGATATCTTTCAGATCTTCTGAGATCATGTCTTTCCAACAGCTCGAGGGAAAGAGCGATTCTGATGCATCTGCCTTGAGAGGCGCCGCAGCGGAGCGACAATAAAGCCGGGATGACGGCAAGGAGCGCGAATGATAGGCCCGGGGAGCGGACGGGCGGCAAGAATGGAAAAAAAGGACAGCCGAGCGGCGCTGAAAAAGCAGCGGCGGGCTCGGTGGACCGTCAGGGGCACCCCAGGGGTCGTTTCTGTATAATTCTTCATTTCCCTCTCCCGACGCAAACGCCCTCGCCCCTATGAAATGCCCCCGGGGCTTCCCCGCCCGATCTTTGCGGGCCTGCAATCCGATGGAGACATGGATACATGCAGCAGGTCGTGTTCGAACGATGCCGGGAATCCGCTAACTTGAATACCGCCGGCGTCTTACCTGTGAGCTGTCACGTTCACCTGGCGGCACATGTCGAGGACCGGGCAGTCACTGCACTGCGGAAGCCGAGGAGTGCAGATGTTCTTGCCGAAAGGTACGAGCAGGAGATTGATCTGTGCCCAATAGCGTTGTGGGAGCTTGCCTTCGAGGGCATAGAGCGTCTGCTCCGGCCTCCTGGTATCGACGTATCCCCAGCGGTTCGCAATGCGGTGCACGTGTGTGTCCACGGAAATGCGGTTCTGTCCGCAGGCTGTGGCCAGCACGAGGTTCGCGCATTTGGGGCCGACCCCGGGGAAGGACGTGAGAATATCTCTGTCGCACGGCAGCGAGCCATGGTATTCGTCTGTGATCCTGCGGGCTGCCGCATGGATCCGCTGCGCCTTGACCTCGTGGTACGTGGCGGCGGAGATGGCCGCATCTATCCGGCCCGGATCCAGAGCGGCCAGTTCTTCCGGCGTGCGGCCAAGGCGGAAGAGATTGCGCGCGCAGACAGCCGACACCTCATCGAACGTGCGCACCGAGATGATGCAGGCAACGAGCTGCTCGAACGCGGATGTGTACCCCTCATCGGCGAGCTGGGAGAGGGCCGCTTTCGGAAAGGGACGGACAGCCTCCCGGATGCGGCTCATGACCGCATGAATGTCGAAGGACCGTTTTTCTCCAATGTCGCGCATGGCGGACAGTATCAGCCCCTGGATCCGAGCCCCCATAGAATGGAGAATAACGGGGCGGGCCGCATCGAACAGTGAAACCTATTTCAACTGGATTGTGAAGACGCCGTTCCAGTCATCCGGCGGCGGGGTGATGCGGTAGCTCTCGATGCGATCGAGATAGAAACGGTAGAGCTGGGAGGGGTTATTCGCATGAAGCTGTTCGATCATGCTCCACGTCCCCTCGAAGGTGTCAGATTCTGCGGACGAGCTCCAATTCCTGCTTCAGCAGCGAGAGCTCCTCGCTTGTCTGACGCAGGCGATGGGCCAGGATCTCCGAGAGGAGCCTGAAATAGACCGCCTCGAATTCCCGGCGTTCCCGGGGATCCAGTCGGTCGATGAACGAGCTGTCTATGGCGAGACAGGTGGTCTCGCTCGCGGCGAAGGTCGCAGCCGACCTCGGCTCACCGTCGATCACGGCAAGCTCGCCGAATGTGCCTCCCGCCGCGTCGAGCCTGGCGATTTCCTCGTCGTTCTTGACCACCTTCACTTCCCCCGCCAGAATCACATACAGCCAGCAGTCATACTCGCCTTCCCGGGTGATCACCTCGCCCGCCTGGTATCTGCGTATCTTGCTCAACTCGAGTATTTTCCGCAGGAACTTGTCGCTGTATGAGCGGAGGAAAGGGACCTTTTTCATGGACTCCAGCAGGTCGTCTCTCCCTGCGAGGTATTGAGATTCGAGCATCGCGTCCTCCGGTTTTCGTTCTGTGCCTTGTTTCTCCCGGCACATACGCTCTCGGCAATCGGGAAGATAATATTTACGGACCCTTCGATTTTCCTGCGCACAGCCCCGGGGAGCGATGCCCGGGGCTTTTTCTTCATGCGATTCCGATTGTCAGCGGATGATTTTTCTGCACTCCAGGTAGAAGCGCTTCTCGTCCGCATGTCCCATGGAGAACGTTTTGCGCGGCAGTGTCCCGTCGAGGATGATCGTGCGGAAGAAGTCGAGCTTGGATATGGCGGGAAGGAAGAATCCTGTGGTGCCGGGCCTGGATGCAAGTTCGCGCACGGTCTCGTCTCCATGGATATAATCGACCTTTCCGGCCTGCATCCCCGGGAGGCAGGCATCCAGGAACGACTGGAGCGTTCCCGCCTCCAGTGAGAGACGCGGTCTGCCGATGGAGATCGTGCCGCATTCCCGCCCGCTCACGAACGAGATGAGGTGCGCTCCGGACTCCTTGGGGGGATAGGGCTGGAAATCGTCGCAGGATATGCATCTCCTTACTGAAAAGGAAGATCCCTGAGCGGTGTAGAAGGACTCCATAGAGGAGAATATCTCGTCCAGGCCGGTATTGAACACAACCCGGTGAATCGGCTCGAAGGTCAGGCTCTCGTCGTGCAGATTCACCAGCTCGACCAGCGCGTACCGGGCCGGATGATCCATGACCGCTTTCCGGTCGGCCGCGGTATTCTTCATGGCTTCCCAGATCTCCTTGGCCGTAGCCAGCGAATGGTTTCCGTCGCCCATGGCGTAGAGAAGCACGTCTTTGCCTTCAACTCCATACTTCTCTGCGAACAGAGCGGGATCCGCAAGCCTCTCCAAAGCCCGGGCGACGGCATCCAGCGTCTCTTTCCGTCTGATCCGGTATCCCCGGACGTGGCCGCTGTTTTCCATGAGATCGAAATCGTAGACCGTTTCCAGATCACCGGCAAAGAGCGGCTCGATCACCGTTTTCTCCGGATCGTCGATGAGGACCATGATGTGAGGGGCCTCGAGCGGTGCGTTTTCCCTGATCTTTATCCTCGGCGGAAGCCTGTCCACCACGGTGCCCTCGGTGGCTCGGATGAGGCTCCTGGAGTTCTCGTGAAAATCATAGCATTCAAGGTCGAGGGCGACCATGAGTCCTCTGCGGACGGCGCCTCGGGCCGTGGTTCTTTCCACGAGAACGAACCCGGGCTCCTGAGAAACGAGAACGCCCTGCTCGAGGTACTCGTTCATGGAGACCCTGATGCGCTCCGCCTCCTTGAGGGGGTCGCGTTCCTCCAGGTATGCCTCGGGAAGGATGAAGTGAAAGGTCGATGGGGCGCTGCCCACAAAGCTCTTTACCCTTTCCCAGTATCCAGGTTGCGACGTATACTGATCGCATGCCACCACGGCCCACCTGGTGAGGTCGGCTCCTTGCCTGGGCAGCAGAATCTCAGGGACGCTCAGTCCGATACGTTCGTATTCCATGGAGGATAGTCCTTTCGCTCGTGCGAGGCGCTACTTCGGACCGGATCGGTTGTATCCGTCCGCAAGAGAGGTGTTCACATGGACAACGCCCTTGTTCAGGTCTTTCATGGGGTAGTCGGCCGTGATCTCGGGGAGCCTGTCCGCATCGTCCTGTTTCTTGAGCACTGTGCCTGCGGGCACGTACCTGCCGTCCGGAACCTTGACGCCCATGAGGATGCAGCCTGGCTCGACAACACAGTTTCTACCGACCTCGGCCTTGAACACCAGCGCTTTCATGCCCACGAAGCTGTCGTCGCCCACGCGCGCCGGGCCGTGGATCTGGACCTGATGAGCCAGAGAGACCCTCTTGCCGACGTACACGGCATACTGTTTCCCCCCGGCGCTCACGAGATTCTGTTCAACAGGCTTGCCCTTCAGCTCGGTCTCCAGCCCATGGAGCACCACGCCGTCCTGCACGTTCGACTCGTCGTCCACCCGGATGGGCTGACCCTCATCTCCCCTGATCGCGGCGAAGGGGGCGACCATCACCCTTCTGCCGATCGTCACGTTGCCGATCACGGCGGCGAGGGGATGAACATAGGCGGTCTGATCGATGTCGGGCATGGATTCCTTCGGACAGAAATCGGTGATCACATTCTTGTGGATCATGGCAACACTCCTTTTTGCGTATGTACGTGCTGTGCACGGGTTCCGTGTGCCGGAGCCTGTAAGGCCGGCCGGCCTGAAAACTTCCCGGACCTGGGAAGAAAATATTCTTACCTGAGAAAAGACTTCAGGAAAAGAGGAAATATAGACGATTTTCTTCTCCGCCCGGCAGAGAGTATGTCCGGCCCCGGAGGATCATCTCGCGGCCGGGGTGAGCACCAGGACCCTGGAGTAGTGCTTCTCGATACGGTCTTCGTCAAAGGGCATGGGCTGATACTCCCCCTTGAGCCAGGCATGTATGCCGTCATCGTAGTGCGGGCTCACGGGGTTGTCGCTCTGGCCGGTGCTGTTGATGATTGAGAGCGGCTCGTCCAGGCCGAAGTCCACCACCATCCGCATGGCCGGAATCAGCCAGGTGTCGAAGTCACGACCGATTGTGTATGCGGACACGTTCAGCGTCGACTGGTCTCCCGGCGCGGGGAAGGGACCCCGGTTGAAGAAGGGGGCGAACGCCTTCATGGCGGTCTTCTGGATAAACCCCAGATGCGGGGCCAGCTTTGATGATTCCGTATCGAACCGGTAGGTGTGGAGGCCCCCCCAGCTCCAGGAGTCCCTGTTTTCGCCGAGCTCCTTCTCGAGAAGAACGATCCCGTCGGCCAGCGACCGGGCCAGAATCTGCGCCCTGGTCTCACGCTCGGGCGTGTAGACATCGTCCCAGAACGGGCTCTCGTCTCCCCGGACGATCATGTGGTCCGTCGTGGCGCAGTAGCTCGCGTTGTTGCAGGTGATGAACGCCTTCCAGGCAGGGCTGTCACTCGGCCCGAGCTCGTCAAGGAAGGTGTTTATGGTCAGCGTGTGCATCAGCGCGCCTACGATGAGCGCATCCCTTGAGTCGCATGCCATGACGCCGTCGCAGTCGCCGAGCATGCTGAGGGCCTCGCGGGCGCGGTCTCTGCGGGAGACGTCTTCCCAGGAGTTGATCTCTTCCGTGATGGAGCGGGCCGTATCAGGCTCGAAGAAGGCGTCTCGTATCTTGGGCACGAAGAGGGAGGTGGCATCGAGCTGCATATCCATGCTGGTCTTTGCCGTATGCTCAGGCGTAGCCGCGATCATTTCCGCGATGCGCTCGGCCCTTTCCGGCCAGTACCAGGACGAGGACAGGACGAGAGGGTAATCCGGAGGAACGGTGCGGTGGTTCGCCGTAGCGATGTAGCCCTCAGGCGGGTTCAGGGCGTGGGGAAGATCGGCAGGCGCGAGATACCCCGACCAGTCGTACTCCCCGGTCCATCCGGGGGAGGGCATGAGGCCCCTGCCTTTTTTCCGCACCGGATAGCGGCCCGTGACCTGCCAGGCTATGTTGTCCTTTTCGGCGACAACCATATTCAGCGGTATGGCCTCTATCCTTCGGATGAGGGGCAGCGCATCGTGCACCGAGCGGGCGGTGCTCAGAGAGAAGAAGGCGTCAACGCTCTTGTCTCCGGGCTCGAATGCCGCCCAGGAAAATGCCACCCCCAGGGGAAGCTCTACGGTATCGGGCATGAAAACGCTCTTAGGGGGATTGCGGAGAACGTCGTCAAGCAAGGGGCCGTGAACGGTCTCGTAAACCGTCACGCCCACCCGCCCCTTGCCCCTGACGGTGAACTCTTCCCTCCGTTCGCTTGCCGGGAGCCAGGAGCCGCGGTGCAGGTAGTGCAGCTTCCCGTCGATCACCTTCACCTGCTCCAGAAAAAGGTCCTGGTTGTCTGCCATCACCATGGTCATCCCCCACGCGATGTGTCCGTTGTATCCTGCGACGATGGCGGGAACGCCCGCGATAGTCACTCCTGCGGCATCGAGATCGCCGCATCGGACGTGCATCAGATTCCACAGAGAGGGCAGGGTGAGCATGAGGTGGGTGTCGTTTGCGAGGATGCTCGCTCTCTTCAGGGTTCTTTCCTTTGCGATCGCCCAGTTGTTGGACGCCGCAACCGGCCGCAGGCCCGGCCATGGGCCGTGGACGTTCGGGATCCTTGCAAGAGAGGGCAGCGCTGCTTGGAGATCGATGCCCTCGAGCTTGCCGGCCTCTTCCAGTGCAATGGGCTCGTCCGGATAGATGGGAAGGAGCCATGCAGTGCTCCGGGCGCCCACTGCCTTTGCCATGGCCAACGCCCCCGCCTCTTCGTGCATGTTGAACGCGAGCGCGAAGTTTACCAGAACAAAGATGTGTATGGAGTCGATGGGCTCCCATCGACCGGGGCTGTGACCGGCCAGGGCAAGCTCGGGGGGGAGGCTGTCGCGGTTCATTTCGATGAAGGCGTTCACTCCCTGCGCATATGAGTCCAGCAGCGACCTTCTCTCCGGAGACATGTCCGCGTAGAGCAGATGTGCGGCCCTGGAGAGATCCGCGGTACGCATAAAGATATCGATGTCGAGAGCCGGTTCCCCTGCCATTTCCGAGAGCCTTCCCTGAGCCATGAGCTTGAGCCCGATCATCTGGGTGAGCCTGTCGCAGGAGTTGACATATCCCATGGCAAAGGCGAGGTCGTCCATGTTTCTGGCCTCGATGAAGGGGATGCCCAGATTGTCCCTCCGGACCGTAACCTGTTCCCGCAAGCCTTCGATGACGATTTCGCCTTCCGGCGTCTGAACGGTGTCAGCAAAGAAAGAGCCGAGCATCTTTGTGCAGCCGCCGGCAAATACGAGCGCAAGGGCGAGCACGGCCAGGATGCACGGACATCCGGAGAAGCCGGGCCGCTGCCGTGGTTCGGCATACAGGGACGGCGTTGCGGCGCCGGTATTGTTCCGGGACGCCTCCGAGGCGGGCGCGTCTGTGCACGAACGCGGCCCGGAAAGGGCCTTGGTGGATCCGACCATGTCCTTCATCATAGATACCTCCTGCACGAATTCATGTTCATGAAACCTCCGGCCCATCTGATGCGGGCGCTGAACGTTCTCGGGCATCTTCACGACAGGCCAGAAATGATGCGCGGCTATCGGGCCGTCCGGAAAGACGATGCCGGGCCGGATATGCCCCTTCATTACGGTCCGACGAAGATGGTCCCCCTCATGTACAGGGCGGCCCGGCCCGAAATTTCCACCCGCCCGCCCAGATCACGGCAGAAGAGTTCGCCGCCCCGCCTGGAGACCTGCCGGGCGTAGAGATCCTTTTTCTCGAGGCGCTTCGACCAGTACGGGATGAGCGCGCAATGAGCCGATCCCGTGACCGGGTCTTCGGGTACGCCGATACCGGGTGCAAAGAACCGGGAAACGAAATCCGCCTCTTTCCCGGGAGCTGTCGCGATGACGCCGCGCAGGCCCAGGCCGGCGAGCTGGTTCATGTCGGGCGTGAGATTCAGGACATCTTCCTCGCAGGCAAACACGGCGAAGTAGTCCTGAGAGCAGAGCACGGTCTCCGGCTGTCCGCCGAGACCGGAGAGGAGCTGAGCAGGCGTCTCGCATGCGGCGGGCGGCTGCGCCGGGAAGTCCATGGCGAACAGATCGCCCGTGCGGGCCACCCCGAGCGGCCCGCTTCTGGAGAGAAAGCCCACCCGTGTGCGCGACGGCTCCATGATAGTGAGGATCACGTATGCGGAGGCCAGAGTGGCATGGCCACAGAGGTCCACCTCTGCATCGGGCGTGAACCAGCGTATCCTGAACATGCCGTCTTCGGGCGCAAAGAAGGCGGTTTCAGAGAGGTTGTTCTCTCTGGCGATGGACTGCATGAGGTCCTCGGGCAGCCATTCACGCAAGGGACACACGGCTGCGGGGTTGCCCGTGAACACCTCGGATGCGAATGCATCCACCTGATACATCGTGATCTCCATGAGCGGTTGCCTCCCTGCATGTATTTCGTTGCCGTCACGATTGGAGACTGTTTCCTTTCATGAATGGGCACGATCTCCATGAATACGCGTCTCCCCGGCATTGTCAAGCAATGACGGCAGGCGGGAACACCATGAAGAAGTGCGGAATCCGTACGGTTGCGATGCGGCGCACCTGATCGACGGGTGGGAAGAGTTCCTCGTCCGTGCGGATCTCCAGGGTCCTGGCCGGTGCGACGGCTCCCCGGGCCTTCGGTGCCGTGAGCAGGACGCCGTCTTCTCCGGTATGTGCAAGAGTGCGCAGCGACGGCGGCACCAGAGCGCTCGTGACCGGAAGGCCGATCTCCATGCTCGTGAACTTCAGCTCGGCGACCAGTCTGCCATGAGCTGTCACGCGTATGCGTTCCATGCCCGATTCATCACGAACCGCATCGAAGGTTGCGAGCTCTTTGGGGATGCCCCAGTTTTCTCTCCCTGCCGCCACGCTCTGAGGTGTGGATACGTATATTCGGGTGATGGAGTAATACCTCCTTCCGGAAAAATCGAAGGCGCCGGGTATGAACAGCAGCTCACGGTAAGGGCCGGCATCCGACGAGAGGTAGTCGGCGTATATGACCGTACCGAGCCCTCCAGAGAAGGATTTTTCAAGAGCTTTCGGCACCCGGCATTTATCGCGGACGAACTCGTGAGTGAACCGGAAGAGAAGGATATAGCCCGATCCCGTGAGCGCCCACGGCGCAGGGATATGCGTCGTCTCCTGATTTTTTCCCATAACTTTCCTCCCGGAAATAAAAAATCTCTCATACCAGCATATCACATCTGTTCTGTAGTATTGGAGGATTGCCTGAACGATGTCAATGACGATATCGGCCGCATTCAGTGGAGATAGCCGCGCATCCCCTTATTCTTAGCTCTATGTCGGGAAATACCGGTTCCAGGCTTTGTCCGCCCGGCGTGTGCATTCGGGGCGGCATTTATTGGCGATTATGATTGAAAAATAAAAAAGAGGGAATAAAATTACAGAATATAGGAAAAAAATTACTGTTTTTGCTGGACGGGCAGTAAAGGGGAAAAGAAGGCTCACCTAACTACATGATATAATAGAATAAAATAACTGGCATATGCCTTGCTGGCGTTATGGCATGCGCCACTTGCCGTCCTCATTTTCAGGGGCGCGGCGAGAGGGCGCACAACATGATCAATGATCAGGGTGTGACCATGTATTACGACGATTTCACCATGCAGCCGAAGACGAGGGCATCAGTCGAAACCAGGGAAGTTCAGGAGCTCATCAGACAAAGAGACAGATTCCTGTCTGATAATCCCGATCTCATGACCACTCAGGAGGAGATAGACAGGATGTTGAGCACCACGTTCGATCCTGTTCTGAGGCTCGAGATACTCTTCATGCTCATCTCCGAGAAGCTGGGAGAGATGAGAGCAGTGTTCGAGGAAGTCCTGAACCTGGCCGAGCGTGTTGTCAAAGAGTAGAAAAGAGCGGTCTCAGCCCTCGGGAAACCAGGGAAGGAAGGTCGGGACGGCGACAAGACCGCAGCCGAACCGGCCGCAGGATCTTCAACCCTGTGTGTCGTCCGGTTTTTCGGAGACCGCCCGGTGTTTACCGATCCAGTCTTCGATTTTTCCATAAATTTCTTCGGAGATCACCTCTTTATTTCCGGATGAAGGCCGGATCCGGTTCAGCCTGACGAGATCCTCAAGGGCAAGCCCGGTGATGAGCTTGTTGTGGTCCCACCGGCACAGGCTGCCGGGAAAGGCTTCCCGCATCAGATTCGCAAGGTCCGGTATTGCCTCCCGCCTGTCCTTTGAGGCGGCCTCGATCTCGATTTCGTGGTGAACGAACACGATGCCTGCAATCCGATAGCTTACCTTGTCGAGGGCCATTTCCCCCACCGGCCGGTCTTGCGGTCCTGATGCCGGGAGAACGCTCAGCCGCTGCCTCGTCATCGTTCGGGACTGGATGGTTTGCAGGCCCATCTCGCGGAGCGTGGCCCCGGGATCTTCGTGATGAAACGGACCATGTTTCCAGGAGGGCATCTCCGCCTCCGCGATGACGCGGCCCATAGTCTCTTCCGAGAACGGGCCCTCGATCTCGAGGCGGCCGATCACTCCCCGCTCGTTGATACGCTCACGCCCCTTGAGGCACAAAAGCGTGCGGCCGCCTTCTGTCCTGAGTCTCAAGGCAAATCCCTTTTTCATAAGATC
>DCDF01000209.1 GCA_002316295.1 Syntrophaceae bacterium UBA1062
CCAGGCGGAGAAGCGTGAGGAAAGAAGGCAAACCCGCCGAGCAGGCGGCGCATTGACCGTCCGAGCCTTTCAGACGGTCGTGATTCGTACGGATAAGGCTGAAGCCCTCTCCCACGAGAGCTTCAGCCTTTTATTACGCCCGCAAATACGCGGGCGATCGTGGGCCCCGCCTTTTCAGCCATTGCGATGACATGCTCCAGGGGGGCGGGCGTATATCGGTCCGGGTCGTTGTTGTTGGTGACGGCCGAGATTGCGAGCACCTCCATACCGCAGTGAGCGGCCTGGATGACCTCCATCACCGTTGACATGCCAACCGCGTCCGCTCCGAGCATGCGGAGCATTCGCGTCTCGGCCGCGGTCTCCATGGAAGGTCCGGGCACCTGTACATACACGCCCTCCTTGAGATCTATTCCGCTGTCTCGTGCAAAAGATCTCGCCTCGGCTATGAGGGCCGGGCTGTACGGCCTGGTCATATCCGGGAACCTGGGCCCGAGCTCCTCGATATTGGGGCCGGTGAGCGGGCTCTGAGCGGTGAAATTGATGTGGTCGGTGATGAGCATGGCGCTGCCTGGAACCAGGTCCGGCCGCAGGCCCCCGGCCGCATTCGAGATGAAGAGCCTCCGGATGCCCATGTAGGCGAATACACGGATCGGAAAGGTTACCTCCCGGGGCGAGTACCCCTCGTACAGGTGGAATCTCCCGCTCATGACAGCCACGCGCGCATCCCCCAGGGTTCCGAACAGGAGTCTTCCCGAGTGGCTCTTCACCGAGGAGACCGGAAACCCGTGAATGTCGGCATAAGGGACCGCCCTCTCGACGGCTATGGACTCTTCCATGACGCCCAGGCCTGTGCCCAGGATCACGGCAATGTCGGCCCGGGCGATGGAGAGAAGATGATCGGCGGTGAGCCGTTCCTGAGAAGGACTCATTTTTCCAGGGGCACCGCTTCGTCGATGAGCATGACGGGTATGTCATCCTCGATGGGGTACTTCACCCTGCAGGCGTTGCAGACGAGCCCGCTCTGATCGTCTTCCAGAACGAGCTCTCCCTTGCACTTGGGGCAGGCAAGGATATCGAGCAGCTTCTTGTCGATGGGCATATAAAAATCCTCCTGATTACCGTATGTCATTGCAGACGCGTGGATGTCAATACGTGAAAGAGTGTGAAATCATGAGGCACTGAGGAGTGGGCCGCGTTCATGAGATTTCCTGCATTCCCTCAGGCAATGTGAGCACGCCTCGATACGGCCGGGCGTGAGGCTGTGGCACGCGTGCAGAGCAGGCCGACGGGAAGATGATTGCGATGAAAAACAGGCCTTACGCAGTGCTGGCTGTTGCCGTCACCCTCCATTTTCCATCATGAGGGCGCTCACCTATGTCGAGGTTGAACAGACCTGCCGCATATTCCTGAACGTGAGACGTTTCTATATGGCCGTGGTGATGGTCGCTCCTATGGCCGCAGCCATGCTCACCGCCATGCGGCACATGTTCCCGAACAAGCGCCTCAACATCGGCATGTATGCCCTCAGTGCAATCGTTTCATAGCGGCCTTCGTCGCCATCCGCGTTCAGGCCTTTGTGGGCGACATCCGGTTGTCCCGTTCGGTGATCCCGCATCATTCGATCGCCATCGAGGACTGCGAGAAGGCGCGTCTTCAGGACAGGGGAGGTATTGAGCTCTGCGAAAAAATCACCCGGTCCCAGCCCGAGAAGGTCGCAGAGACTCGGGACATTCTCAAACGGCTCGAAAGCCGATCTCTCACCGGCTTTCGCAGCACCCGTGAAGCGGCCGTCCGAAGGAAAGTATGGGCGGGCTCCCATCTCATCCGGGCAATGAGAGTCTGTTTCCGCTTTTCTATTTATTATTGACAGGCCTCCTCATCCATCATATAGACCTCCTTCGTATGTTTATTATAGTAAACTATATGTCAAACTATAAGATTATGAAACGGACGCGGGTGCGCGCCGTAATTATGATCGGGGGACGCATTGAAGATAGGTGAAAAGATAAAAAACCTCCGTCTGGCCCAAGAGTTGACCCAGGAGGATCTCGCATCCAGATCGGATCTGACCAAAGGTTTCATCTCGCTGCTCGAAAGGGATCTCCAGACGCCGTCGCTGGACACGCTCGAGCTGATCCTGAACGCCCTCGACACGACGCCTGCCGAGTTCTTCGCACAGAAAGGGCCAGACATCGTCGTTTTCAAGGCATCCCAGAGAGTCGTAATCGAGCACGAGGACGAGCCGGGCGTGAGGAGAGAGGTCCTCATACCGGGGGCCCAGGGCAGAGAGATGGATATCCTGCTGGTGACGCTGCAGCCCGGCGCATCCACGCTCAGGGAAAAATCGCATTACGGAGACGAGTGCGGACTGGTCAGGGAAGGCCAGGTCATCATCAATCTGGGCAAAGACACCTTCAAGGCGTCCAGAGGAGAGGCCTTCTACTACACGGCGGACAAAAAGCACTGGATCGAGAACAGGGCAAAGACCATGGCGCGGTTTTTGTGGATCTCCGCACCGCCGAGCTTTTAGCGGAGAAGAGCAACCGGCCGTGACCGCGAGGAGCGCGCCTGCCGTATGCAGCCCGGCATCTGTGCAGCCTCCCGCGCAGGTTCGGGAAGTGCTCGGGGCATCGGTCCCGGTTGCGCCGCGGGCTGACCGGCGATTGAAACAGACAAGAGCGGGCGGGCCTCTTTTGTGAAGGCGGCCTGCTTCGTTTCATACCATTGATGAAAAGGATTACCATGAGCACATACATGTCTTCGAGGAGCGAGGGCGCCGTCGCTATCCTGGGTGCGCCGCTCGACTCGACCGCGAGCTACCGGCCCGGGTCCCGATTCGGTCCCGCTGCGATCCGCGAGGCATCCTACGGGCTTGAAACCTTCTCTCTCGACCTGAATGCGGATCTTGACGACTGCTCATACATGGATCTGGGCGATCTGGAGCTTCCCTTCGGCGATCCGAACCCGGCCCTCGGCCTCATCGAAGAGCAGGTCATAAAGATCTATTCCGAAGACAGGATCCCGTTGACGCTGGGCGGAGAGCACCTGGTGAGCCTGGGAGCCATCCGCGCCGCCGCAAAGACACATCGGGGCCTGGCCGTCGTCCACCTGGACGCCCATGCCGATTTGAGGGACGACTATCTGGGGCAGAAGATGTCCCACGCGACGGTCATGAGACGGGTATACGAACTCCTCGGCGGGGATTCTCTCAGCCAGATCGGAATACGCTCGTGCACACATGATGAATACGGGCTGGTAAAAAAGCTGAAGGCCGACCCGGACGAG
>DCDF01000246.1 GCA_002316295.1 Syntrophaceae bacterium UBA1062
TCAATGATCGATATCAGTCTGGAGGGTATGCCCCCGCCCACGTACACGCCGCCGGCCGCGAGAAAATTCAGCGCCAGATTGCCGGCCTCGGCCCCGAGGATGGAGAGGAACATGCGGACAGTCTGCCTGCAGATCTCGCAGGATTCCTCCCCGCCCAGGCCGGCGCTTACAATCAGCGCGGTCGTATCTGGCTCCCGGGCGAGCTTTTCCGCAAACCATCCGGGCTCCTCGTAAATCCCTTTGTCTTTCAGAAAGGAATAGATGTTGGGGATGCCGGTGCCCGAGCAGACACGCTCGTAGCTCACATGATCGAAGCGCTCCATAAGATACTTCAGCAGCTCGAGCTCCAGGGCGTTTGAGGGACCGAACTCGGTATGGCCGCCTTCCGATGCATGAGCGATATAGTGCCGCCCGTCCCAGGTGAGATACGCTTCCCCGAGACCGGTGCCGGCAGCGATGACCGCCTTCGGCCCAGTCCTGTCCGCAACGCCCCGGTTCAGCGTGAAGAGATCTTCGTCCCGAAGCAGGGCGATGCCGTAGGCGACCGCCTGAAGGTCGTTGATGAGCTTCACCCTTGTGAGTCCGAACTCTTTCCGGAGACGCGACGCATCGATCTCCCAGGACAGATTCGTTATCCGTGCCCGCTCTCCCATCACCGGCCCGGCAACCCCGAACACTGCACGGTCGACATCCGTGACGCCGTGCCGGTCGGTGAATTCCCGGACAACGGCCTCCAGGGAGCCATACGATCCGCTTGGCCGGGTATCTTCATAAAGCGGCTTCTCAGGACCGTCTTCCGACGTGAAGAGGGCGAGAATGGTCTTGGTGCCTCCGATATCGCCTGCAATCAATTTCATCATTCACTCCGCATCAAATCAGTATAGAATATATTATCCACTATACTGTCTCTCTTTACAACACGATGGATAACCGGGCTCCGGGTATATCCAGGTTTTCCGTGATGTTCCCGGCTTCGGGCTTCAGCGGGAGGCGGTCCCCGGACCGGCCTGTCATGCCGGGAAACTCAATCTCACAACATTCTGCGACTCGAAGATGTTCCGTATCTTGTTGACATAGTCTTTCTCCCTGATCGGTTTTCTGATGTACGCATCCGCGAGCTTCCCCTCGAACAGCTCTTCCAAGTCGCCTGTCTTCACGCTTCCTGAGCAGATCAGGATCTTGATGTGCGGGTACTTGAACTTGACGAAATGGATGAACACGATCCCGTCCATGCCCGGCCGGTTGATATTGGTCGAGATGAGGTCGATGCCCCCGTGTTTCTGCTCGATGATCTTCAGCGCGGTATCACTCGATGGAGCGGTGAGGATTTCCATATCATACTCTTCGAAGCCGTGCTCGATGATCGCCCTGATGAATGATCTCACCACACGCTTGTCATCCACGACCAGAACGATCTTTTTTCTCTTCACGCTCATGAAGCATGTCCTCTGCTGTAGCTATGTATAACCTTTCGGAGTGAATTCCCAAAGAGGACTTCACTCGCGCGCCGCATTATCCTATAATATCCTTCTGGAGAATGAACGATGCCGGAAAGAGAACGGATCCTCCTCCATACCTGCTGCGGGCCGTGCGCAACCACATGTGTCGAGCGGCTTTCTTCCGAGCGCGATGTCGTGCTCTTTTTCAGCAATTCGAACATCGCGCCCGAGGAGGAGTATATCAAGCGCCTCCGGGCGGCGGAAAGGCTGGCGGAGATCATGAATGTCGCGATCATTCAGGATGCCTATGATCACGAGGCATGGCTCAGAAACATACGGGGTCTGGAAGACGAGCCGGAAGGCGGCGGGAGATGCGGGAAATGCTTCGCGTTCAGCCTTGCGAAGGCAGCGGCGGCGGCGGAGAAGCTCGGCATTCCCGCGTTCACGACGAGTCTGAGTGTGAGCCGCTACAAATCCTCGTCGCAGATCTTTTCCGTCGGCAGGGCCTTTGCCACATTTCAGTCCATCGATTTCAAGAAAAGAGGCGGCTATGACCGCAGCATCGAGCTCAGTCGTCAATACCGCCTCTACCGGCAGAAATATTGCGGATGCGAGTTCAGCAGGCGCGTCTGATAATACCGGGGCTCTCTTAGATATGGATGAGCCTGTACAACCCGGCTACTCAGCAGCCGCCGGCTTCTCTTCAGGTGCGGCCTCGGCCTTTTCCGCCTTCTTCTTCCCTTCCTTCTTCACAGGCTGCTCGGACCCTTCTTCCTTTTTCTTTTTTTTCTTGGCCTTGGGTTCTTCTACGGGCGGGGCCGCCTTCTTGCCCTTTTCCTTCTGAGGAGCGGCCTTTTTCTCTTCCCTGAGCCTCGCCATGTCTTCGAGCTTCTTTTCGTTCGCAGCTATTGCAGCGAGCCTCAAGTTCGTGTCGGTAATCTTGGCCTTGAGTTTCCTGACCGCGTTGTCCTTTTCTATCTGTCGCTCGTCGAAGCCCTTCTCTCTCAGCTCTTCCCTGCGCCGAGCCAGCTTTTCCACCCAGTAGGTTCTCTGCGTCTCGCGCGCGCCCCGAAGCTTTGAAGCCATATCTTCTCCTTTCACTCTGGATATTCACACATGCACCCGTACCACAAGAGCCTCTTTTGAAGCGCCTTTCACGTAAGGGTGTTTTTCTCTAGCACAGTTTGTTCCGGATTTCCAGCATCAGAGAGGCCAGGCCCCGAAGCCGAGCTTTCCCGAAATATCATGAGGTTCTTTCACTATACTCGTTCAGGTCCAGATACAGCGAACCGAACTGAATGGAGGCCGCGTCATGGTGATGAAATGATGGCGCGAACAATGAGAGCCTCTCCTTTTCAGGGTGGAACGAGACGGTGATGCCCAGGACGACAGCGAGATTCTCCGGGTCGCACATGGCCGTCAGCAGGCTTCTGTATGAAAGAGGTCCGGCAGCGGCCGGGGTCATACCGTGCATGCCCATGCCCGATATGTCGAGATCCTGGGCAAACGCATCACGGAAGTATGCCCTGAACAGGCTTTGCCGGTGCCTGCGCCTCTGGCGTTGGGTACGTACCGCCACGGCCGGGGAGACGGGTATTCGGTGTATCGTTATCCCGGGGTGCACAGCGAAGTTCCCGAGCAGAGCCTCGAGCTCGTTACCGCGCTGGATCGCCGCCAGAACATCAGGCTCGAGCAGATCGATCAGATGATACTGAAACTCCTGCGCGGCCCTGCTCAGCACGAACCCGGAAGAATCAATAATGATGATCTTGTAGCCCAGGGCGTCCGCCTTTCCGGCGAGTCTCTTCACCCCGCTCATGCAGGCGAGTGTATGACCTCTCGGAGAAGTCGAACCGATAAAATACAGAAGCGGCCTGCCGGCCGGTACTCCCGCCGGGCCCAGCCCCTGCATCCCGATGGTCCCGGGAGGGCCGATGGATGACTGGCCCGGGTCGCAGTCGACATATGCAGCCGGCGACTCCCTGCTCAACGCCCCGGCGAGATACCTGCAGAGAACGGATTTCCCTCGATCCGGCGCACCGATGACATACACGGTCCGCACGCCCGGTCTTTCTCGGATGGCCGAGGCGAGATCTATCCAGCGGCTGTCGATCGGGATCGCATGGGATGCCTTCATGCAGTATATGATCCCGCATGTGCGAGAGTATATCAATCCAGCCCGCCGATGCCGCACAGGGCGGATATTCCCTTTGAGTCGTGTTCATGAGGAACTCGGATGTGACTGAAGGGCCAGAATGCCTGAGGACGTCCGCGGAACACGGGTGGTTCCCCACGGTAGCGTCGGGCGGCCATTCCGGCCGGAAAGCCGGGGGGTGGTCATTCTGCAGCCGGGACCGACAGCCGCAATTCCCGTGATCAGGATCGCGACAGCCGGCAGGATGGCTTGACTCAACTCAATACAGCAGTACTATGACATACAGAAGTATTGCTCGGCAACCGGGTCCGGCTTCGCACTGGCGCGGCCCCGGGCAATAAGAAAAGGAGGTGGTGCGCATGAGGGTGCTGGTGCTTTTTTACTCGAGTTATGGCCACATATACCGCATGGCTGAGGCCGAGGCCGAAGGCGCAAGGCAGGTAAACGGCGCGGAGGTGGATATCCGCCGCGTGCCCGAGACGCTTTCGGAAGAGACCCTTGCCAAGATGGGCTCCCTGGAGGCCCAGAAGAAGTTCTCGCATATCCCTGTGGCCAAGGTGCAGGATCTGGCTGACTACCACGCCATCATATTCGGCACTCCCACCCGGTTCGGGAACATGGTCGGCCAGATGCGCCAGTTTCTCGATGCGGCGGGGTCGCTCTGGGCAAAGGATCTGCTGGTCGGCAAAGTAGGGAGCGTGTTCACGAGCTCCGGCACTCAGCACGGCGGACAGGAGTCGACAATCCTCACGTTCCACGTGAACCTGCTGCACTTCGGCATGATCTTGGTAGGCCTCCCGTACAGTTTCAAGAAGCAGACAACGCTCGATGAGATCATCGGATGCTCGCCGTACGGCGCATCGACCATTGCTGGAAGCGGCGGCGAGCGGTGGCCGAGCGAGGCGGAGCTCGACGGGGCGCGCTTTCAGGGAAGGTACGTGGCCGAGACCGCAAAGAAGCTCTTCTCCTGACCTGACCCGGCCCGGAGCATGAAGACCGCCCTCTCCAACAATCAGGAACGGATTCTCTTCTTGAGCTCCCTGATCAGGGCGGTGCACACCTGGCCTGCATCTGCTACGATGGCCACGTCGGCCATCTTCATCATGGCCGCGTTGGGGTTTTTGTTGACAGCGATGATGAACCCGGCGTTCTTGATCCCCGCCGTGTGCTGGATAGCTCCGCTGATACCGAAGGAGAAGAGCACTTTCGGACTGATGTGCTTATCCGCCTGCCCCACGAGGGCGTCCTCGTCGGCCCATTTGGCATAAACCACGGGCCGCGTGGCTCCCACTTCCCCTCCGAGCACCCGCGCCAGCTCGTAAAGGTTTCTGAATTTCTTCCTGCTCCCCATGCCCCTGCCTCCGCACACCACCACGGATGCGTCTCCGAGCTTCTGCTCCCTGGCCGCCTGCCTCTCGGAGCTGACGAGGCGTATCCTGTCTCCGGGGAGATCATCGGGCAGCGGCACGTTCACGATCTCGCCCGCAGCCTGGTAGTTGTGGGGTATCTCCTGGAACACGCCCGGTCTCACAGTTGCCATCTGGGGCCTTTTCTCGGGCGTGACGATCCTGGTGAGAAGGCTGCCGCCGAAGGCCGGCGCGGTCTGGACGAGGAGGCCCTCATCATTGATGTCCAGGCCCACGCAGTCTGCGGTGAGCCCGGTCTTCAGCCGCTTTGCAAGGCGCGGGGCGAACTCCCTGCCGAACGAGGTGGCTCCCACCAGGATGATCTCGGGCCCGTACTGCCGCACGAGCCGCTCCATGAGAACCACATAGATGTCCGTGCTGTAGAACGTGAGTGCGGGGTGGTCGCAGACATACACCTTTGAGGCGCCGTGGGCGATGTACTCCCCCACCCATTCGTCCACTTCGTGTCCGAAGACCGTGGCGCACACCTCGGCATCGATCATCTTGGCCAGATCGTTCGCCCGCGAGAGGAGCTGCAGGGTCACCCGGTTCTGGAAGTAGTTCCGGTAGTCGCCGAACACCCAGATGCTGTGCTTCTTTTCCGCCATGATCTATTTCTCCGCCTTCAGGTCTTTGCGGATCACGCTTCCGATGGCATCGTCGAAGCGCTCGAAGAGCTCTTCGACAATCTTCTTGGGCGCGCCTGTGAGAACGATGTTCTCCTTTCTGCCCACGGGCGTGAAGATGTCCAGGATTCTGGTGGCTGACCCCTTCAGGCCAACGTCGTGTTCGTCGAGCCCGAGGTCCCGGGCGCCCACGGTCAGGATGCCGGGATCCTGAAAGGCGTCGCCGAGACCGGCCATGGAGGCGTACCGGGGAATGAAACGGCCGGTCGCTATGGTGACCAGCCCGGGCAGATCCATCTCCAGGGTTTCGAGAAAGTGGTCGGACACCCTCGTGATCCGCAGGGTTTTTTCGCGCAGCTCGAGGCTCTCCACCGATGCGATCGAAGGGATGTCGAGCTCCTCCGAAAGCTGCGGCCCGACCTGGGCGGTTTCGCTGTCGGACGTATGGCATCCGCACAGGATGAGGTCGAAGTCGGGGCAGAAGATCTCGATGGCGCGGGCCAGGGTAAACGAGGTGGCAAGGGTGTCCGCGCCCGCCATCTTCGGGTCGGAGACCATGAGACAGCGGTCCGCGCCAAGCGCTATAGCCTCCCTGAGGATCTCCTCGGCAGAGGGCGGCCCCATGGTGATGGCCGTGATGTGTCCGTCGTGCTTCTCCTTGAGGAGAAGAGCGGCTTCCAGAGCATGCTTGCATGCGGGGTTCATCATCCCCTCGGCCGCTCCTCTGGTGAGCGTCCCGGTTATCGGGTCCCATGGAAGATCGCTCACCATGGGCACCTGCTTCATGCATACGATCATCTTCAGCATTGCAACATCCTTCTCATCATACCGGCTCGCTCAGGATCGCCCGGGAGATGACCATGCGCTGGATCTCGCTCGTGCCTTCGTAGATCTCGGTCACCTTGGCATCCCGGAAATAGCGCTCGACATCGTATTCCTTGCTGTAGCCGTAGCCGCCGTGGATCTGCACCGCCTTGCCCGTCACCCGGGAAGCCGTGGCGCTGGCGTGGAGCTTGGCCATGGCTGCCTCCTTGCCGAACGGCTTGCCGCTGTCTCGATATGCGCAGGCGCGATACACCAGCAGACGGGCGGCATCGATCTCGGTCGCCATGTCTGCGAGCATGTTCTGAATGGACTGGAACGAGGAGATGGGCTTTTTGAACTGCTGGCGTTCCTTGGAGTACTTGACGGACGCCTCATAGGCGGCCTGGGCGATGCCCACGGCCTGGGCGCCGATGCCGATCCGACCGGTGTCCAGCGTTGCGAGCCCGATCTTCAGCCCGTCGCCTTCGCGCCCGAGCAGATTTTCCCGCGGAACCCGGCAGTCCTCGAAGAAGAGTGACGATACGGGGTTTGCCCGCATGCCGCACAGATCCTCGATCTCGCCTACGGAAAAGCCCGGGGTTCCCTTTTCCACGATAAATACGCTCGCGTTTTCACCCGGCTTCTTGAGCGGATCGGTTATGGCGAAGACCAGGGGCACGGTACATACACCGCCGTTGGTCACGAAGATCTTGGTGCCGTTGATCACGTACCGGTCGCCGTCCATCATCGCGTGCGTCTCGACACCTCCGGCGTCGGACCCGGCGTTCGCCTCGGTAAGGCAGAAGGCCCCGATATGCTCGCCGCTCGCAAGCTTCGGAACGAACCGCTCCTTCTGCTCCTGTGAGCCGTATTTGAGTATCGGATAGACGCCCACGCTGTTGTGCACCGTGATGCACAGGCCCACGGATCCGCTCACCCGCGAGATCTCCTCGACAGTGACGGCATAGCTTATGCTGTCGAGCTCCGCGCCGCCGTACCTCTTCGGCGCCTGGAGCCCGAAGAAGTTCAGCGGGCGCATTTTTTCGATGACTTCCAATGGGAACCTGGCCTGCCGGTCGATCTCGTGGGCTATGGGCCCGAGCTCGGCCTCTGCGAACTCCCGCACGCTCTTGCGGACCAGTTTATGCTTCATGCATGCATTGAATTCCACAGCACCGCAGCTCCTTTACGATCACCGGATTCTCGTGAGGCCTGGGCCAGAACCATAAACCAATTCTCCGGAAAGTTCAAGGCCGTGAGAGCGGCGGCAGGGGCGAAAAATATGGGGATCGACTCTTGAATATTGAGCCTTGAGATCATATGTAATCGAGTGATATTCATGTGTATTCAAAACCGAATACGATAAATGGAGGAATCATGGAGCACAAGAAGGAAACCCGCCAGTTCAAGACCGAGGTGCAGAGGCTGCTGAAGCTCATCATCAACTCCCTCTACTCTCACCCCGAGATATTCTTGAGAGAGCTCATCTCCAACGCTTCGGACGCGATCGACAAGATCAGGTTCAAGTCCCAGACCGAGCCAGGCATCCTCGGAAACGACACCGAGTTCAAGATAAAGATCATCCCGGACAGGAAAAACCGGACCATCATTGTCGAGGACAACGGCATAGGCATGACCTATGACGAGGTGGTAGAGAACATCGGCACGATCGCCCAGAGCGGCACCAAGGCATTCATCGACGCCGTCGAGGAAGCGAAGAAGAAGGGGGGCCTCCTGCCCGAGCTCATCGGACAGTTCGGCGTGGGATTCTACAGCTCCTTCATCGTGGCGGAGAAGGTCACCCTCATCACCCGGGCCGCAGGCTCGGAAACGGGCGTGAAGTGGGAGTCTTCCGGCGACGGATCTTATACCGTCGAGGAAACGGCCAAGGAGTCGCGCGGCACCCAAGTCATCCTGAAGCTCAAGGAGCGGGGCGAAGACGAGCCCGACTACACCGACGAGTGGACCATCAGGGGCATCGTGAAGCGTCACTCCGACTTTGTGAGCTATCCCATCGTCATGGATGTCGAGCGGACCGAGCCGATCCCCGAGCACGAGATCATCAAAGACAAGGACGGCAAGCCCATCGGCTCCACCACCCGCACCGTGACCAGGGAAGAGACGCTCAACTCCATGAAGGCCATCTGGACGAAGAGCAAGTCCGAGGTCACCGAGGAAGAGTACAACGAGTTCTACAAGCACATCAGCCACGACTGGGACGACCCGCTGGCGCACCTCCACATACGTTTCGAAGGAACGACCGAGTACAACGCCCTCCTCTACATTCCCTCTCGGCTCCCCTTCGATTTCACCCTGCGAGAGCGCAGACACGGCATCCATCTCTACAGCAGGCGGGTCTTCATCATGGACGACTACCGGGAGCTCATGCCCGAATATTTCGGGTTCATCTACGGCGTGGTGGACGCGCCGGACCTGAACCTCAACATCAGTCGCGAGATCCTGCAGCAGGACGCCCTGGTCAGGAACATCCGCAAAAATCTTCTCAAGCGCCTCTTCGATCTGCTTGAGAATATGGATGCCGAAAAGTACGAGCGGTTCTTCGCCGAGTTCGGGGCCATCCTGAAGATCGGCGTCCCCACCGACTACGACAACCGGGAGCGCATCGCGAAGCTGCTCAGGTATCGCACCACCAAGTCCGAAGGAAAGCTCGTGTCGCTCAAAGACTATGTTGACCGTATGAAGCCGGACCAGGAGGAGATTTACTATATCACCGGCGAAAATCCGTTCACCCTGATGAACAGCCCGCACCTGGAGCGTCTCAAGGAAAGGGACCTGGAGGTGGTGCTCATGACCGATCCCATCGACGAATGGGTGGTCCAGCACCTCAGGCAGTTCGAGAACAAGAAATTCACCAGCGCTGAAAAAGGGGATCTGGGCCTGGACAAGCCGGACGAAAGAAAAACAGATCAGTTCGGCGAATTCTTCTCCTTTCTCAAGGAAGAGCTCAAGGATAAGGTGAAGGATGTGAAACCCTCGACCCACCTGAAGGACTCGCTGTCCTGCCTCACCGGTGAGGCGTACGACATGAGCGCCTACCTGGAGAAAATCATGAGGGCCACGGGACAGAAGACCGAGCCGGTGAAAAGGGTGCTCGAGCTCAACGTCGATCACCCCGCAATCGCGAACATCAAGTTCGTGTTCGAGAAAAACCGGACAGACCCGCTCCTGAAGGATTACACACAGCTCCTCTACGACATGGCCGTGGTGGCCGAGGGCGGCAAGGTGGAGGACCCCTCGCGCTTCTCCAGGACCATCGGCCGGATCATGGCCGAGGCCATCACCGCGGAGGAGCTCATGTCCGGAGAGGCGATCGAGGTGTAAGGACGAAAAAACAGAGGGCCCTTTTCTGGCCGGGGCCCCCGCATCCTTCTTCAGAGACAGGCTGTCTTACAAGCGCCGTTACCGCCGGCCGGGTTCGCCTGCAGATTCGGGGCAGCTCTCGATACAGCCGGGACATGCGGCGCCTCCTTCCGCTACGCAGCGGCTGCACGGCCGGATCATCACCGCAGCCGCCGTATCTTTAACAAGATGTGCACGGATGATGAGGAAAACAGGGCGCGAACACCGATGATCTTTCGTGAAACCCCGTGCCCGGCCGGGCCGGTTTTTTCAGCCGTGGACAGATAGCTCGAGAAGCATCCCCGGTTTTTTCGGTGTTCTTTTCATAGCATCTGATCGGAATGCGCGGGATGTTTTCCGGCGCACCGGATGGATCAGGCGCCCACCGGATATCCCCGATGACCGCCCGTGCAGCTTCGAAGAGCTCGCACGCGGCTCTGGATGAGTAATTGCACATATGATACAAGGTGATGAGCGTCGGGTTTTCAACCCGGCGAGACGGGGAGATATGAAAAAAATTATCATGATCCTGCTCGCCATCCTCTACGCCGCGAGCCCCTACGACCTTCTGCCGGATTTTCTCATCGGATGGGGCTGGCTCGACGACCTGTTCATCGGCTATCTTCTCTACCGGTATGTGCTCTTTCCGGTCGCGAGCCGGGCATTCGACCGCGACGCGCGTTCGGAGCGGCGGGAGCGAAGCCGGGCGGACGGTGATTCCTCGTCCGGCGGGCCGGCCGGCTCGGGCGGCGCCTATGACCATGGGCGCCAAGAGCGTAAAGACCCCTTCGCCGTTCTCGGGCTCGAGAGCGGCGCTTCGAAGGACGAGATCCAGAAGGCGTACAGAACCCTGGCGAACAAGTATCATCCCGACAAGGTCCAGCATCTGGGAGAAGAATTCAGGGTTCTGGCCGAAGAGCGGTTCAAGGAGATCCGTCAGGCGTACACCGTGCTCATGGAGCGTTGAACGGAGCCGCGGGCGGCAGAAGCATCTTGCGGATCCGCAAGAACGATATTCTTCGTGCATTTCCTTTTCGGAATATATTATAATGGGCTTCCAAAGAAAGGCTCGCGTTTCCAGAGGTGTTTCCTTTTACGCGCGGCCGCCATGCATTCTTTCTCAAGTATTGAAAACGACTGGACGATAGAAACGGCAAAGAGAACGATCAACCATCCCTGAGGCGGGGAGAAAGGATGTTTATGCCGTATGGGAATATTCGGGAGGAAAGAGATGGGGAGTAAGAACGGTTCGAACATGGATAATATCGTGGGTCTCCTCGGCAAGGGCACCGAGTTCGAAGGGAAGCTCATCTTCGAAGGAACGCTCAGAATCGACGGCAAATTCAAGGGTGAGGTCATCACCAGCGGCATCCTCGCCGTCGGCGACGGCGCGCTGGTTCACGCCGAGGTCCAGGCGGATACGATCATTGTCCGCGGAGAGGTGCACGGCAATCTCAAGGCGTCCAAGCAGGTGGAGATCAAGGGCAACGGCAAGCTCTACGGCAATATCAACACTCCCTCCCTCATCGTCGACGAAGGAGTCGTGTTCGAGGGGAGCTGCCAGATGAGCGGCATGGAGAAAACGGTCATCCCGCTCGAAGCGAGCAAGTAACCGGCTGACCTGTTATTATCCCGCACATTCCGGTCACGCATCCCCGGCCTTGACGGGGATGCTCCGGGGGATTTTCCTCTGACACTCTCTGTTTTCCTTCTGAATGGTTATGAACGGCCCGCCGCCTTTTGCGGCCCCGCAGGCGTCATGGCCCCGCCCTTCCGGTCTGTCAGACCGCTCACCCGGCCGTAACGGACAAAACAGCCTTTGTGAATCTTCGCCCGGTACATCGCCTCGTCCGCGTGTCTCAGAAGCATGCGGGCATCGTGGCCGTCTTGGGGGAATACGCTGACCCCGACGCTGGCCGAGATGAAATCGATGGTGACGCCCAGAATGCTGTAGGGCCTGGAGAGCCTTTGAATGATTCTTCCGGCCACCCCCTCGGCGTGAAGGGCCTTCGAGCTGGCGAGAATGACCGTGAACTCATCGCCGCCCAGCCTGCTGATGTAATCGCCTTTCCGAAGTGTGCCCCGCAGCCGCGCGGCGACCTCTACGAGAAGCCTGTCTCCGATCTCGTGGCCATGGAGGTCGTTGACCTTTTTGATTGAGTCGAGGTCCAGGTACAATATCGCTCTGCCGGTTTCATACCGCCGGGCCTCCATCACGGTTTCCGTGAGCTTTTCCAGGAAGGCCTTGCGGTTGTAAAGGCCTGTCAGGGAATCGTGGTAGGCCGGATAGGCAAGCTCCTGCTCGAATCTCTTGCGCTCCGTGACATCGCGGATGATCCCCTGGAACCCTATGGGACCGCCCTTGAGGCCCTTTTTCAGCGAGGCGGATGCGTCCACGAAAATGCGGGTTCCGTCACTCTTCATGAGCTCCCATTCCATTGACTTGAGGCGCTCGGTGACGTCCCGTGCGATGCCCTGTATACTCTGTGCACCGGCCTCATCCGTGACCAGAATATTCCAGTACTCGATGATGTGGGCGCTGCCGTCCCTGGAAAACACCTGGAAAAGGCCCTCATCCTTGACGGAGACGATGACCCTTTTCAGATAGTCATCGAACTGCCTGCGGAAACGCCGGGGCATCAGGTCCCGGGCGTTCCTGCCGACGATTTCATCGCGTGAGAGCCCGAGCCAGTCGGTGTGGTGGGGGATCACTTCCGTGAAATTGCCGCTGAGATCGTGTTCGAAGATGAACTCCGATATATTCCCGGAGATCCTCCGAAAGCGCTTCCGGTAATCCCCGAGCCTCGCCTCGAGCTCAAGGATTCTTCTCTCGAACGCCTCATACCCCGGCTTTGAGGTCATGAGCTGATCCTCTGAACCCGGCCTGTGCCGTTCAACCGGGAGAAACGCTCCGCTCGGGCTCTTTCCGGCTTCACTCTCAGATACTTCATGTGCGCGAACCCCTCGTACGGATTTCAGTGGTGGAAATCTATCGGAGCTCTCCCCGGAAAAATTTACTGTTTATTCGGGATCATATCCGCATGCCGGAATAAAAGGATCTTCCGCTACTTTTCATCCCTTTTTCCCGTATCGTTCACATTCTGTCATGCGACCTTGACTTCACCGCTCACGCCATTATCATGTACCGTGCGCCTTGGGTTCACATTCTAAAGGTGAGAATCTCCCCATAGACCCTCCCTTGGATTGGGCCCAAGGCCTTTTCATGCCGGCGGCCGGCCCTGCTGTTTCACACACATCCCGGTCTGCCCGATCACGCTCATGTAAACCACGCTTTCGCCGGAGCCGTCCACGCCGATAATGGCATTGATCTCGTTATCGAACAGGGCCCCGACATGGCAGCACCCGAGCCCCAGGCTTATGCTTGCGAGCGCACGATTCTGCGCCATATGCCCCGCCTCGATATATACATAGCGGTATCCTCTCTGCCGGTATCTCCAGACAGATCGCTCGAAAAGGGCGGCATAGATGATCACCGCCGACACCCGTGCGCGCATATCCTAGCTCAGGGCCGCGCGGGCCACTTCTGCGCTGAGGTCGCCGAGAGCGATCTCCTCGAGCTGGTGCGACTGCACCCGGTAATGATACACGCCCTTCTCCAGCCTTTAGACTCTGGCGGCTACCACGCAGGTCTCCAGGGGATAAAGGGCGCCCGCCGAATGCGCGATGCGGAAGAGAAAGTCCATCTCTTTTCTCTGGACGCCTCCGGACGCCCACAGGAGGCATAAGAGATTCTCGAGGGGAATGGAGGTGTCGAGAAAGCGTCTGAGGCTCTTCCTGCTCAGCAGAGCTTCATGCAGACTCATGTCGCCGCATGTTCCGAACGCCGGCAACGCGACCTTCCGGGCATGGGGATAATCCTTGTAGACAGGAGGGTTTGCCGTCCAGATCGAGAGACCCTGCGGGCATCCGCCTCCTGTCGTATTGCGTCTCCCGTTGAAACCTCTCGCCTATCTTTTCGTCCATGGCCACCCTCCCGGTTTGTCAGACTGCTCTGAGAAAACCGCTCGTCATGCCACGACATGAGCAGAAACCCTTGAAGGCCGGCCCTTTCGGCTCAGGAAGATCAGCGGAAGCAGGCCCTCATTTTCCCCCTGCCCCGTAACGGGCGTCGAGCAGCTTCTTCGTTATCGAACCAGGCTTTTTCAGTATCTTGGATCCCCGGGTTATTTTGCAGAGGCTTATCTTGTGCCGGGAGGCGATGTTTCTCTGGGTATGCCCTGCGTGCAGCTCCTTGAGCAGTTCCCATCTGAGCTCGAGATCCTTGATCTCCTTTTGCGTGAATATCTCCTGGAAAAACGTTACCATCTCCTGATGATCCTGTATGTCCGCGAAAATCTTTTCCAGCTCGTGACGGGTGTTCATGGAAGTTTCCTCCTTCCTGTGCTCGAGGGGGTCATACCCATGAGTACAATACCACTACCGCCTTTTCCGGGCAATTCTTCCGCAACCCCTGCAAACGCCTTCTCGGCCCTCATCCGGCCCTGACCGCAAAAAACAGCGCACCGGAGAAGATCGCCCGTGAAAATTCATCGCATCATCCACTGAAGCCCTCCCTTTTTCAGAGAGATCGCCCCCTTTGGACATATTTCCATACAGCAATAACATCGGATGCATGCGCCGTAGTCGAACCGCGGAACGCGCTTGCCCTCTTCCGCCGTGCCGATAGCCTGCGCCGGGCATATCTCCCGGCACTGGTAGCACAACATGCACCTCCCGTCCTTCGGGACCGGGCGGCCGGTGAAGAGGCCCTTCGCCATCCTGCGTATCGCGGGCCTTTCGAGAAGGCGGATCATTGGAGCGCTCTTCGGAGGAAGGAAGTTCTGAACCCGCAGGTCCTCGATCTTCTCCCCTTTCACGGAGATCTCCTGTTCCGACGACACCCCGAGATTTCTCCGGAATCCTTCCGTGACAGTGGTGCACAGCCGGACCCTGAGGCCGCTCACCTGGAGGCCCACCCAGTCGACGGCCAGGGCGTCGCCCCCGACGATAATCGCGTTCATGGGCCTGGGCCTGCCCAATGACCCGGGACCGTCTCCCTCCATGGCAATGACGGCGTCCATGATGTGGAGTATGGTCTTCGGAGGATCGAACCCGTGCAGAAACGCCCCATAGAGATCCAGAATGAATCCGGAGAAATCGTCTTTGCCGGGAAACTTGATGTGCATCTGCGACTTCCGCATGCCGGGCACGGCGCCGAAGAGGTTCTTGGTCGCGGCGGTGATATAGGTGAGATTGTGGGTCTTGAACTTGGGCAGATTGAGAATGACATCCGCATCGAAGAACGCCTGTGCGATCTCGAAGTGCTTCATCACGCGCGCCCCCGGCCATGACAGCTTCCTGACCGCGGACATGTCGGCAGCCTCAATACCCAGTCTCTTGAGCACCGGGACGTATCCGGCCGCCCGCAGGGCGCTCCTCAGTGATGCGACCGCGGGTGATTCCGCCAGTATCGGCCTGCCTCCGTGATCGAGGACGATCTCGCAGGCGGCCTGAAAGAATTGCGGGTGAGTCACCACGGCGCTTTGGGGTTGGGATGCAGAGAGGAGGTTCGGCTTCACGACTACCCGTGCGCCGCGGAACGTTTCGAGGGGAAAACCTGTGAGCCCAAGCCCCTCGGCCATCTTTTCTCGGAGTGTCTCGAGATCATACCCCCTGCACTGAAGAAGCGCGACATCGGTCATGGAACGATCCTCATCCTGAATGCGATATTTCTCATAATACCGCGTATTCATGCAAGGTCAACCCGGGAATATTTGACGTCCCGGCCGGGGAAGTTTATAAAAGAAGAGAGTTTTTCAACATCGCATGGAGAGGAGTCGAGCGGTGAAGCTGGTATCCTGGAATGTCAACGGGCTCAGGGCCGCGATAAAGAGCGGGTTTCAGAGTGCGGTGGAAACAATCGACGCCGATGTTCTCTGCATTCAGGAGACCAGGGCCGGCGACGGCATGATCACAGTCGAGCTTCCGGGCTACCGACAGTACTGGAACAACGCAGCCAAGAAGGGATACTCCGGAACCGCCGTCTTCACCAGGGTCGAGCCCCGCTCGGTCACCTTCGGCATGGGCGTGCCCGAGCACGACCGTGAGGGTCGGATCATCACCCTCGAGTTCCCCCTGTTCACCCTCGTAAATGTATATACACCAAATTCCCAGCGCGGCCTCACCAGGCTCGACTACCGTATGCGATGGGATGCGGATTTCCTCGCATATCTGAAGAAGCTCGAACAGACCGGGCCCGTGGTGTTCTGCGGCGACCTCAATGTCGCACACAAGGAGATCGATCTCAAAAACCCGAAGGCGAACGTGCACAACGCGGGATTCACGAAAGAGGAGCGCGGAGCATTCGACCGGATCGTCGAGAGCGGCTTTGTCGACACATTCAGGGTATTCAACCAGGAGCCCGGCCATTATACCTGGTGGTCATACCGATTCAACGCCCGTGCCAAGGGCATCGGGTGGCGCATCGACTACTTCTGCATCTCCTCATCTCTTTTGGGCCGTCTCAAGGACGCGTTCATCCTCGATCACATCACCGGGTCGGACCACTGCCCGGTCGGCATCGTTCTGGATGACGGCTGATCCGCGCCCGGGTCGGAATCACCGGAGCAGGATCTTGTGCAGGACGGCGCCTGCGGCCCAGACGCCGAAACTCGCTGAGAGTGCGCTTCCGATTTCCATGCCGCTCCTGAAAAACGCGGCCATGCCGTCAGAAGAAACAGGACGCCCGGCGCGATGCCGAAAAGCGCCCCCGTGCGCAGCCTGCCATGATCCGGCTGTCGGAAGACCCCTCCGCATACAGTTACACAAGAGCCATCAGGCCGGTGGGCGGCATGGTCGCGATGAGCCCGGCAAGGCTCGGAAGCCTCCGGCCGATCCTGGAGCCCGCGATGACGGCCGTCGGGGCGATGACTGGCACGATCGCAAGCTGCGCCATCGTCTTCTTTGAGGCTATCTCAGCAGGTACAGACTGACGAACATGACCACCATGCCCGTAATCACCCCGAGGATGGGGGAATGTTCGGAATCCACCATCTTGGCCACCGGAATCAGCTCGTCCAGAGAGATGGCCACCATGATCCCGCCAACCCCTGCCAGGGCGATGCCCATGACTGTTTCGGAGAGAAAAGGCATGAGAACCGCCGCGGCCAGGAGTGCGCCCATGATCTCGCTGACGCCCGAGAAGAACGACCAGAGAAAGGCCTTCTTTCTGCTTCCCGATGCGATGTACACCGGCGCCGAGATGGCCAGGCCCTCGGGGATGTTGTGAATCGCGATCGCGATGCCCAGGGCAAGGCCGACTCTGATATCCTCCATAGCGCCGATGAAGGTGGCCATGCCTTCCGGGAAGTTGTGGATGGTGATGCCGATCATCACCAGGAACCCGGTCCGCTCGATACCCTCTATGGGATAGCCCTGGACGGTATCGGGCCGGGAGATGACATGATCGTGCTGGGCGATATACTCATGAGGAATGGCCAGGTCGATGAAGAAGTAAATGATCATGCCGGAGAAGAATGCGCCGTATGCGCCGGCAAAACCGAGACCCGGCACCGCCACCGCTGTGGGGAGGAGCTCGCCGAAGGCGACCAGAACCATGATACCTGCGGAAAACCCGAGGGAAAACCCGAGAAACGCAGGCGAGGGCCTTTTCGAGTACAGCCCCAGGACGCTTCCGATTGCGGTGGACAGGCCCGCCCCCGTGGTTATGAGCAGCGCGTGGAACACACTCGTCTCACCCATGTCGCGTCTCCCCCGAACCGGCATGACAGACCGTGCGGCCCTGCGATATTCCGGCGACCGTCAGGGCCGTGCTTCAGGATGGGGCTGTATCCCTGCTCGCCGGGGATTCCCATGGGGCATCCCCTCACCGCCTCGAATCCGCCCTCAGCATTTCCGCAAAAGGTGGAATCCGGCCGGTCTTCCGCACCCGATGAGCTGAAGGTCCTACCCGGAGGCCTTCCAGGTGAAGCTCTCCTTCTGAACGATTCCCGGGTCCATGTCGAGCGCAGCGATCTCGCCCAGGACATAATCCTGCATCGGAGGCGGCCCGCAGAGAAACATCGCGGGGCCCGCCGCGGGAAGATATTTCCTGATCAGATCCCTGCTGCATCTCCCGGGTTCGTAATACACCTGGGGATACGCCTGCTTGGCATATCCGGACAGAGCGGAGGCCTCTGTCTCCCTGCTCAGGTTGTGAACTACTCTGAGAGGCATCTCCCTGCTCATCTCCGCGAGTTCCTCCACGGCAAAGGCATCCTCCATGGATCTGTTGGACCACAGGAGGAGCACCCGGTTGTCGGCATGGATGTTCCGGAAGTGCCTCAGAACGCTCAGAAAAGGTGTTATGCCGACGCCGCCTGCAATCATCACGATATCCTTGTGTGCATCGATATCCTTGCAGAACAGTCCGTAGGGTCCGGACACAATGACAGGCGCCCCCTCTTCCAGATCGGGTATCATCGAGGTGAACTCGCCCAGCTTCTTGATTGTGACGCGAAGCAGCGGATCTTCCGGTGCGCACGAGATGGTGAAGGGATGGGGCCTGCTCCATGCTCCGTCACGCAAGAGCTTCAGGGTGAGAAACTGGCCTGCGCGCCTTTTGCCGAACGCCTCGCCATAACCGTCGATAAAGAGGGAGGTGATGTCCCGAGTTTCCCCGATCTTCTTCACGACCCGCGCCGTATCCGTATTCATGGTCTGCTCCTTTATGTTCATGCAGATGCCGTCAGGCGATTCCCGGCGTTCCGCCGCCGGGCCCCCTCTCCCGCGCCCTCCATAAACAGAGAAGCCGCCTCAGAGAGGGCAGAATCACATGATCTATTGGGATCCCTTCTGGCAGGGCCGCAGGGATGCACCATCACACTGTACAGAAGGTATAAAGATTTTGTGATGATTAATCAAGGCCATATCGCGAAATTTCAAGAACCCCAACAGATTGTGCACCTCGCCACTTTATGAACGGTTCCGTGCACACCGGCTCATCCCCAGGCAGCAAAGAGAGAACCCGTCGATCCCGGCTCCATCGCAAGAGACTGTATGCCGGCGCCTTTTCAGGCCCCGTCAAGACCGTGATGCTCGAGCTCTGCAAACCAGGAGGCCGGATCCTTCAGGTATTCCTCGATATCCCTCAAGTTGAGGAAATATTCCCGCTTCATACCGGCAATCGATCTGAAGAGCTCCCGCTCCGCGGGGTCATTCAGCTGCTCTCCGAAACGAAAGAAATAAGCCGATGCCTTATCAATGAGAGATGAAGCCGTCTCGATAATAGTGCAGTCATCATACTCTGCAAGCGCCCGGTCGATATCCCCTGACAGGATGCTCTCGAAATCCTCTTCGTCACCGACTTCCATGACGACAGGATCTCCCGGATCTGCCTCCCGCCGTAGTCCCTTGTTCGCGCGCCGCCTGCGGAGCCTGTACAGCTGCCGGAAATTACCGCGGACTTTCTCGGCGATATCCCGGAATACAGCCTTGCCCAAAGGGTTCCTGATATGCTTAGCCTGTTCCAGGAAGAAATCTATGATCCTCTTTTCGCCGATCAGCGCGGCATCGAACCTGTATAGAGGCTGAATGCCTTCCATGCGACCCCCCTTTCCCTGACACATTACATTAATGAATGTATGATTGATTAAGACTATAATAAGGGGTTCATCATGAAAGAAAACCGCACCGGCCCTGTATCGACCTCCGGCACGCAATCTCTCCTCCAGAGGAGCGGCTGTTGCCCCGCCGGGATTGCCCGCATGTAGGATACATGCCGGGAATCGAGCGTTGCCTGAAAGGCTCCGGGAATCTCTTCAGTGAACCTCGGCTGGTCTCATGTGGAGAGGATGGCCTTCAGGGGCGTGAGGGCACGCATGGCGCGGATCGATCCGGCCGGGTCCTCCAGGTGTTCATAGATCGGTGTATCGGCCGGAGCCGGGATGCCGTCGCCGGAGAAGAGGATCCCCTCTTCCCGGCAGAGCCGACAGATAGGCCCTCGGGCGGAACCGGCTGCGGGTTCGCGGCCTTTTTCACGATCTTCCTTTCCCAGGGCCTTTCTGCATGACGTTTGCCTGGACCACGACGCCAGCGACGGCCAGGACGGCGAAAATCGCGACAGTCGCAGCAAGTCCTTCGTGGAGAGACCGCGTGATGAGCACCGATCCTATCAGGGAAGACGTGATGATGAGGGACCAGTCGAAGAACACGGCAAAGAGCACGGCGCACAGGGCTCCGACGATTGCGCTTATGATCAGGACGATCCGGCCCGACGCCAGATGAAAGAGCGTCAGGAGCGAAAAGGCGAGATACCCTCCGGCGAAGAAACCCGCAAAACCGATGACGAGACGCTGGAAAAACACAGCCAGGATTCCCCCCAGCGTTCCGGCGCCGAGCGCGGCGGCTACCACGACCCAGCCGGGCTGGCCGTGAAGGAACTGGGGCACGATCAGGAGGGCATAGAGAAATCCCAACAGGCCCACAAACAGCCAGTATAGCCGCCTCCCGAGCATGACCAGGCAGATGCCGGTCAGTATATTGATCGTATCGAGACTCACCATCCGGCCCGATATTTACCAGGCCTGAGCATCTTTCGCAAGCACCGGAAAATTCATGCCCGCACGGCCGGAAATATGCGTGTCGGATCAGGGAGAACGCCGCGCCCGTCCGCCTCGCGTCATCGTCCGGGCGACCTTGGGCCGTCTTGGCGGTTTCATGCAGGCATGCAGTCGGAACGAACAGCCGCCCCCGTATCTAGTAAGGATCGGCTAGTAGCGCCCGCCGGTCCTCCGCCCGCCTCCGCCGCCTCTCGAATGGCCGCCGAATCCTCGTCCGGACCCGCCCCGCGAAGAACCGCCTTCTGTTCTCGGACGCGCCTCGTTCACGCTCAGCGCTCTGCCCTTGAATTCCTTGCCGTTGAGGTCATTGATGGCGGACCGGGCCTCATCGGCGGACGGCATCTCGACAAATCCGAAGCCCTTCGACTGGCCGCTGAATTTGTCCTTGATGATGTTTATGCTCGCGATCTGGCCAAAGGGTTCGAACGCCGACCGCAAATCGTTTTCCGTGACACTGTACGCCAAATTTCCTACGTAGATGTTCATAAAAGGTTCTCCTTTTGGGTTAGTAGTTCAGCTTGCAGATACGTAAGGCGGGGATCGAGGGGCATGCCAGCCGAAACGTCTCTTATCTGTGCTCTATGTTATCAGTCACGCTCAATTGTCATCCGCAAACAAAATCTCTAAGCCTTATGAATGATGTGAATCCGGGAAAAAGCAATACCCTCAGGCCGTGATTTTTCCAGGATGACTTGCCGGCATATCTCCAATTCATGATATGAGTATAGAGGCGCCCGGCGTTTCATACAAGAAAATAATGCGACGGTCCCGAAAGCATTCCGCCGTCATGCAGGCTGTGCCTCGCCGGGCAGGGGAACTCTTCACCCGTCCTTTTTTCCCTTGAGCAGGGCGTCGAGCCCTGCAAAGGCCTTGTAGGTGTGCGCCGACCCCTGTTCGCGCGGCTGGGCGTTCTCTCCGTACCACTGGCTGTCTGCATCCTTGGAGTGTTCGATATCATGGCAGTAGACGCACAGGAGCTCCCAGTTGCTCCCGTCCGGGGGGTTGTTGTCGTGGTTGTGGTCTTTGTGATGGACAGTGAGCTCGCGGAGCTTCTTGCCCGTAAGCTCGCGGCCGCATCGCGCGCAGACCCAGGGAAAGAGCTTGAGCGCCTGCTCGCGGTAGGTCTTCTCACGCTGCTCCCGGCTGCGCTTGATCTCGGACATGAGATCTTCACGGCTGCCCTTGCCTGTGCCTGTCTTGTTCTGAGACATCCGCGCATCCTCCTGTACGCTCCATGGGTTCTCTGTGCCGCCGCCGGGCCTGGCCGACGGTGCGGGCGCGGCCCTGGTGCGGGCATACCCGCTCCGCCGTCAATCGACGGAAGCCGAGGCCGTCTTCATGCCGGCGAAATACGCCTGCTCGTCCGCTTCGGGTTTCCGGCTCTTCTCCGGAATCTTATACTTCCGGACATCCCCGGCATCAAGATCCACTTTCCAGACAAAGCCGTCGCCCTCCGCCAGCCCGTAGACCACGAATGCCCGGTCGGAAACCCAGGCCGCTCCGTGCACGCCGCCCGCTGTGCCTATGGTCAGGAACCGGCACATGCTCCTGTCCTGCGGATAATACAGCGAAACGGAGGAGTCGGGCCCGCCGCGCATCACCTTTCCCTTCTCTGTCAGATACCCGGTGTCGACGGCCAGACATATGCTGCCGGGCTCGTTGCAGACCACACTGCACGCAGAGTCCTCGGGGAGCGCCGGCGGAACGGGCATGCAGCTGTACTCCATGGGCCCGTCATATTTCGCCGCCGCATCCGGGGCAAAGAAGAAGCGCTGCCAGGAGATCACCTCCGGCATGTGCAGGAACGCGGTCTCTTCGCGCGAACAGCCCATGAGCACGCAGAAGACAAGGACGGCCGCGATACCCGTCCGTGAAATGTTCGGCAGTATGGACCTTCCTGTCATATGGCTCTCTTCAGGGCGCCGGTGATAGTTCTCTTATCTATCATACCCGATTGCGGATACCGGGACAAGCGCCGGTCTGCGCGCGGAAGTCGTGCGCCGCGGGCTGACAGAGAAAATTTCCTTGATATCGGCATGCAGCGCACTATATCTCTGCACACAGGAGGCGGCCGATGTTCCGCATCAGAAGGGTCTATGACGACAGCATCCCCATTGACCGCGACGCGGTCTCGCAGGTTCAGGCGATCCTGAGGAGCCAGTTCGCCTCTCTGCCGGAGAGCGAGATCAGAAAACTTCCCCAGACCCTCAGAAACCCGCTCAAGTTCCGCTTCCGATCCATCCTCTTCGTTGCGGACGACTCCCGCGCACGGGTCAAAGGCTTTGCCCTGCTGCTGCATGCGCCTGATCTGAACTTCTGCTTTCTCGACTTCATCTCCGTAGATCCCGGCCTTCGCGGGGGCGGCATCGGCGGCGCTCTCTACGAGAGGGTTCGGGACGAATCCAGGGTGCTGAAGGCTGTCGGGCTTTTTTTCGAGAGCCTTCCAGACGAGTCCGGCCTCTGCAGAGACCGGACGCTGCTGAAGCAGAACCACGCCCGACTGCGTTTCTATGAGAGATATGGAGCCCGGCCCATCATCAATACGGCATACGAGACGCCGCTCAAGCCGGGAGACGACTGCCCTCCGCATCTGGTGTACGACCCGCTGGACAGCGGAGAGCCGCTGTCCGCCGATACCCTGAAAAAGATCGTGCGGGCGGTCCTCGAGCGCAAGTACGGCGACAAGACCCCGCCTGGATACATCGAGAGGGTGGTCGATTCCGTCAGAGACGACCCTGTGAGGATCAGGGAGCCGCGGTATCATGTAAAGGAGCCGCGAGCTCCCAGGGCCTGCCGCCCTTCCCTGGACAGGGCCATAGGCCTGGTGGTCAACGACCGGCACGAGATCCATCACGTGCACGAGCGCGGATATGTGGAGGCGCCCGTAAGGATCGGCTCCATACTCGGCGGCCTTGAAGGCCTGGACTTCTTTGTCCGCAGGGAGCCCCGCCACTTTCCCGAGACACTCATCAAAAAAGTCCACGCCCGCGACTTCGTTGAATACCTCAAGAGGGTGTGCAGCAAGGTGGAGGAAGGCCGATCGATCTACCCGTATGTCTTTCCGATCCGCAACGCCGCCCGCCGCCCGAAAGATCTGCCTGTCCGCGCCGGATACTACTGCATCGACACGTTCACCCCGCTGAACCGAAACGCCTACGTGGCGGCAAAGCGCTCGGTCGACTGTGCGCTGACGGCGGCCGAGATGCTTCTACAGGGATATCGCATCTCCTACGCCCTGGTGAGGCCCCCGGGCCACCACGCGGAGTCCCGGGCGTTCGGCGGCTTCTGCTACTTCAACTCGACCGCGATCGCCGCCGACTACCTGAGTGCACAGGGCAGGGTCGCGGTCATCGACATCGACTACCACCACGGCAACGGCTCTCAGGAGATCTTTTACGACCGCTCCGATGTGCTCACCGTGTCCATCCACGGGAGCCCGGATTTCGCCTATCCCTACTTTTCAGGCTTCCGCGACGAGCGCGGGTCCGGCTCGGGCCTGGGGTACAACGTGAACTATCCTCTGCCCGAGCATTTCGGCGGCGAGGAGTACCGCAGGGTTCTCTCAAAGGCGCTGCGGCGCATACAGAGGTTCCGTCCGAAATTTCTCGTGGTCGCGCTGGGCCTGGACACTGCAAAGGCCGACCCGACAGGCACCTGGAGCCTCAAGGAAAAAGACTTCGAGGAAAACGGCCGCATGATCGGCGCCATGAAGATCCCGACTCTTATCGTCCATGAGGGAGGCTACCGCGCGAGGTCGTTGGGCTCCAACGCCCGCCATTTCTTCCTTGGGCTCTGGGAAAGCGCCTGCTTCCCCGAGAAGCGATGAGACTCGAAGCCCGGTCGGGGCAGCGCCGGTTGACGGGACTGTCCTGTACGGAGCGCTTGAGATGCCCTGCCCGGATTTCTCAGACGGGAACGGAAATCATCCCAGGGCCGGGAAGGCCTCTCTGAGCGCAAGGACCGATTTCTGCTTGTCCTTTGCCTCGATCATGACGTCCAGATCGAAGTCGCTGATCATTTCGTACAGCCGGCCGAACCGCTCGACATCCACGTGTGCGCTGTGACTGCCAGCCGGCCTGCCGGGCTCCTGGTCCGAGTAGTGGATCTTCTGCCTGCGGCCCGCCCAGGTGGGAGCGAATCGGGTAATGATGCCCCGCACGTCCATGCCCTCGAGGCTCGGCAGCACCTGGTGGTGGAACACGTCCAGCACCCCGGGCAAACCTGTCTGCAGGCAGGCTGCCAGAATATCTCCGGCGGTGAAGACTCGCTCGTCGTTTTCCAGCACCAGGCGCCGCCGCAGCCCGGAGTCGAGATCAGAAATCCTCTCCACGAGCACCCGTGCGAACCGCTGTTTGTCCCGGTATGCGCCGCCGCCGTGAATGACGATCGTATGGCTTCCGTCCAGTTCCATCAGCTCCATGACCGCCTGATGGTACTGAAGGTCCCGCACCGTGTTTTGGTAATATGTCTCGTTCGGGCTGTTGAGCACGGAGTACTGGCCGGGGTGCATCGAGACCCGCATGCCGTTTGCCCGGATGAAACCTCCGATCTTCTTCAAATCGTTCCCTAAGACCTGCCTCCACTCCCCGGAGTTGACCGGGTGCGACCCGAAGGGTATGAGGCCTGAGGTGATGCGGAAGAGGAAGATCCCGTGGTCTCTGTTCCACCTGAGCATCCTCTGAAGCGCGGCGATATTTGACCGTGCCGTATCGAGCATTCTCTGCGGAGAGTAGCCCGCGATTCTGAACGTTCTGCCCGCGCTCGGCAGCGCCGTATTGACGCAAGCATAGCCTATGCGGATCATGAAAGAGAAAATAAGATGTTTACCTCGGCGGCCAAGGCGTATTATCAATGACAACCGTGATGAAACGCCAGCGAAACGCCTACCTCTTCGGAATCGCAGCCGTGATGCTCTGGTCGACCGTGGCCTCCGCCTTCAAGCTTTCGCTCCGGTATCTCGACCCGGCGCAGCTGCTTCTGTACTCGTCTCTGGTATCTGTCTTCGCGCTGAGCCTCATCCTGGCGTTTCAGGGAAAACTCGGCGCCATTTTCACCTGTTCGAAGAGCGAATACCTGCAATCCTTCAGGCTCGGTCTCATCAACCCGTTCCTGTATTATCTCGTTCTGTTCAAGGCATATGATCTCCTGCCTGCACAGATCGCCCAGCCCATCAACTACACCTGGGCGCTGACCATGACGTTCCTTTCCATCCCGCTCTTAAAGCAGAAGATCGGTGTGCAGGAGATCGTCGCGGGCATCGTCTGCTACCTGGGGGTCGTCGTCATCTCGACCCGCGGCGACATCACCGGCCTCGGCGGAGTCAGTCTCCCAGGTGTAGCCCTGGCATTGGGCAGCACGGTCCTCTGGTCGCTCTACTGGATCTACAACATCAAAGACACCCGCGATCCGGCGGCGGGACTCCTGCTCAACTTCCTGTTCGGCCTGCCCTTTATCTTCGTCTACTGCCTGCTCTTCTCGGACTTCCGTGCCGTCCCGCCCGCCGGTCTCGCCGGAGCTGCATACGTGGGAATGTTCGAGATGGGCGCTACCTTCGTGCTGTGGCTCTATGCGCTCAAACACGCCGAGAACACTGCCCGGGTGGGATATCTGATCTTCCTCTCGCCTTTTCTGTCCCTGGTCTTCATCCGGTTTTTCGTGGGCGAGCGGATCATGGCGTCCACCGTCGCCGGCCTCGCGCTCATCGTTGCCGGGCTCATCATCCAGCAGGTCGGGTCAGCCAGGGGCCGCAGGGCTGATCGGGCATGAAGAGATAAAAAGGGCAGCCTGAAGGCCGCCCTTTTCCGCGAACACGGCGTTTGTGCTTTGGCCTTATCCCGCCGACCCCGGTCCCTGTTCCTTTGGCTGGCCCTTCCGGAATTCTGCGGAACGCTTACGGCCGGGGCTCCCACAGGGCCAGGCCTGTCTCCTGATCGAGCACCCGCTCGAATGCCGGACCGTCGAATGTCTCGATGATGCATTCACAGGCAAACACGATCGTGCCCGGTGCCAGGTGGCCCCCATACGCCCTGCCGCTTGAGTCCGCGAGGGTCACGTGGGCATGGACGAAAACCTGGCCGTCTTTGAGCGAGACATTGCCCGAGAGCTTGGTGATCTCCATCTCCTTCTCAAAGGCGAGATACTCGTACGCCCGGGTCTGCTGGTTGTAGAATCCGATGCAGGCCTTCTTCACTGCGCCGATGGCCTCGATGCGGCCGATCCTGATATGGTGCCGCCTGCATATTTCGGTGAGCTCATCAAGCAGATCCGCCCCGTGGGAGAGTCTGCCCATGAACAGCTCTCCCCTCTTCACGGTTTTCATCTCCGACATCGTTTCATCCCTTCGTTCCTGCACAGGCGGGCCGCCGCCCGTTCATTCCTGCGGCAGGTAGTCGTCTCTCCTCGGCGAGAACACCTCGATGGCAACAGAATCTTGGAGAACCTCCGCGCCGTGCTCGGCTCCGCCCGGTATGCACCAGCTGTCGCCCGGAAGCATCTCACGGGTCTCGCCCGCGATAACGAGGCGGATCCTGCCTCTGACCAGATACCCTGTCTGTTCCTGCGGATGTGCGTGCAGGGGCAGCAGGCTTCCCTTCTTCAGCAGGAACTCGGTCATGAGGGTGTTCCCGCCATACACCAGCGTCTTGCGTTCGATGCCCTCCACTGCCGGGAGGTATCCATCTGTGCCGCTTTTTCCAAACATGCTCTTCTCCCTTTCTCGAACAAGCCTGCCGGGCATTGTACGCGAGAATTCCTCCGGACTTCTATACCGAAATCGGCACCCCATGGTTCCGGTCGTCGGTGAGGATCTCGAATGCCGCCCTGTCCTTGGTCTCCAGCACATCAACCGTGCCGACCGCCCGGTCTTCGAGGCGCAGCGAGCACATCGCGATCTTTGAGTTGAGACAGTGTTTGGTTCCACCGGGGGGGTTGTAGTAGTTCAGGGCCACAAAAGCGTCCCTGCGCGCAGCGATGGTTCCCTGTATCGATGCTTCCCGGGTTTTCGAGGCAAAGTTCCAGAAAAAATAGTCGAAGCTTCCGCGGGCCCTGACAGACTGAAGCAGCCCGTTGAACGCATACTCCCGGCCCCGGTGCCTCAGGACGGCGGGAGTGATGGGGGGCGTCCGGAAAGGCCCTATCCTGATCCTTGCCGTGGCAAGCTCCAGGAAGCTCTCCGGGTGGGTGTCGAAGCCGGCGACCTGCCCCCAGGCGTAGAGGTCGGTGTGCCTCGATCCCCAGTTGTGATTCTGGCTTCCCACCCAGTCTTCGACGTCCATGGCCTCGCCGTTTACCGAGATCCTGCCGGTGTATCGGGCCAGGGGGAGGCCCACCAGGCTCTTCGCCGCCGGAAGTCTCGTGCGGTAAAGCGGCACGGGGAGGAGGAGAACCGGCGCGGAGTCCCCGCGAAAGGACAGGCTCCAGGAGATGCTGTCTCTCCCGGTCCGGGCCTCTCCCGAGAGTGAGCCGTCTGAGAGCTCGGCATCTCCTATCAGGACATGCAGCCTGGTGGTGTCGAAGAGGCATTCGTTCAGGGGCAGCTCTTTTTTCACGGCCACATGCCTGCGGGTTTCACCGTTGAAAAAAACGGCCCAGAGCTCTCCGATTGCGTCCTGCGGGCGAAGGGCGGGGCTGAAGAGCGTATATCTGATCCAGAAGGCGAGCGGCCGCGAAGGATGGTTCGCCCGCTGAAAGAAGCTCTCGTAGTGCCCCTCGATCTGCCCGCGGTACCTGGCGTGATTGACCTGCCCGTAAAAAACCCGCATGTCGTCCGCTCTCATAACGAAACCCCTTTCATGTCAATTCTCATCCAAAAAATGATCATGTCGGCATCCCGCGCATTTCGTCATCGCCCGCCCGAAAAATCCGCAATCTTCCCGGCCGCTCCATCGGCCGGGGTCATTCGGATATCCGGCCGACGCGTTTTATGATCTCGTCCGCTCCGGACTCGATCGTTCTGTCGGTCATGTTGATGACCGAGAACCCTCCCGACCGGAACACCTTCCTCGCCGCAAGCATCTCCTCGTCCAGCATCGACGGGTCGGTATAGTCAGTACGCTCCGAGACGCCGATGCGGCCCATCCTCTGCCTGCGGATCATCATCAGCCTGTCCGGGTCGATCGTCAGGCCGATCACGCGGGAGGTATCCAGCCGGTAGAGCTCCTCCGGAAGGGGCACCCTGGGGATAATCGGGCAGTTTGCCGCTTTCCAGCCGAGAACGGAAAGATACACGCTCATGGGGGTCTTTCCGGTCCGCGATACGCCGATGATCAGCACGTCGGCTTTTGCCCAGTCCTGAGGCTTCTGGCCGTCGTCGTGGGACATGGTGTAGTCGATTGCCCCTATCCGGTCGAAATACTCCCGCTTCAGCGCCCGATAGAGGCCGGGCCTGCCCAGCGGCGCCCGGCCGAGAATGTCTGCGAGCCTCTCCAGGAGCGGGCCCATCAGATCCGCCTCGAAAACGCCCTGCTCGCCGGCCAGACGGATCAGGATCCTTCTGAGCTCCGCGTCCACCAGGGTGTGGACGATGATCCCTCCCGCGGATTTCGCTTGGGCGACCGCCTCCTCGATCTGGCCTGCCAGCCTCACATTCCCGATCGTGACGACCGGAACCGCGTTATCCGGAAACTGTGCGAGTACAGTGTTGACGATCTGCTCGCCGCTGGTCCCGGCGCCGCCGGAGACGATGAAGACAGGCGGCGGAGCGTTCATGGATGCTCCGCCTGCGGCTTCCCGGCGTGACCGCCGCCGGTGCCTGCGCAGGATGCCTTACAGGGCGTAGCTCGGCTCATACGTTATGAAGCCCGCGTGTCGCCGCGCGGACGGGCGGGGGAGACAGCCCAGATGAGAAACAGGCCGAAGGCGACTGCGAAGACAGACCAGGCTCGGACGAATGAGTGCCCCCGCGCCGCCCACCAGGTGATGATCCTGCGGAAGCGCTCCAGGCCGAAAACGGGCGTGATCGCTCCGGTCGCGAAAGTGAGGTCTCCCAGTGCCCGGACTATCGCCGGGACCCGTGAAGCGGGTGCGGAGAGATGGAGCGCCGAACCCATGATCAGACGCAGGGCGGCGGCCGTATAGACCCCGGCCGGACTCGCGAGCTTCCTGACCGCCGAGAGGAGCGCCGCCGGTGACGCGACACCCAGCACGCCCATGGCGGTGATAACAAGACTGAGAAGTGAAGCGACGGTTTTCATATCTGTACCCCCTTAAACATACTCATCCGAGTGCGGGACCGGCTCCCGCGTCAGTCCAGGCGTCCGTCATGAATAATATGACCGAACTCCATTCTGTTTTCAAGAGCATGCGGAATTTTTTCAATCGATCTTTCCATCTCCGCATCAAACGGCCGTCGCCGCGGTTTTTTCGCGGAACAGGGACTTGCCCGCTGACGCCTCAGTGAAAGCGGGCTTTCCTGACATTGCTGATCACGAAGCGGCTCCTGGGGATTGCCGGCATTCTCGACATGCTTATCCTCAAATCCTGCGGCGGGATATCGTACGCTACGGACTCGGCAAGAAACTCCACAGCATCCTTCATGAGCTCGATCGTGATCCACTCGCCCGGGCAGCGATGATTCCGGTAGTGGTTGCCTCCCCCCTGGGGGATGAAATTAAAGGCGCTTCCGCTCCACTTGCGAAACCGCTCGGGACGGAACTCATCCGGCTTGTCCCAGAGTCTCGCGTCGTGGTTGGTGCCGTACAGATCGAGCAGCACCAGAGTGCCCCGGGGGAAGCGGTAGCCTTTCCACTCGAACTCCATGCGCACGCGCGCCGCCACAAAGGGAAAGAACGGGTAGAACCGGCGGACTTCATGAACGAACATCTCCAGATACCCCTCCTCTTTCGATCGTATCCTCTGAAGGCATTCGGGATGCTCGTACAGCGCCATGGCGGCAAAGGTCACGAACCGGGCGACCGCAACGGTGGGGCGCAGGATGTTCAGGAGCTCCACTGCAGCCGTAGTGCGTTCGAGCGGCCTTCCGTCGGCTCCGCGATGCGTGGAGATCACCTGAAGCGCGCTTCCCTCAGCGGCATCGAGCCTCCCGGAGCGAAGCTCTTCGACAAGGCCTTCGGCCCATTTCTCTGCCCGTACCCGGGCCAGCCTTCCCTGCCAGTGCCTGGGGCCCACCGCGCCCGATCCCTCGATCATGCCGGCAATGTCGCGCGTCCTGCGGGCCGCTTCCTCCTCGGCAAGCGGAACGCCCGCCCACGCGCATACCGCACGGCACAGCATCTCCTGAACCTGATCGAAGAGCACGACCTTGCGCTCGTTCTCCCACCTCTTAAGGGCGGTTCGCCATTGGCCGGCCATCAGGTCTTTCAGCTTCCTGATGCTCCCCGGGGTCATGAGAGACATGATCATCAGCTTGCGCTTAAGATGCGCCTCGTCGTCCAGCACCTGCACGCCTCCCTTTCCGAACAGCGTCTTGATGATCCTGCCGGGAGCGGCTCCTGCGCGCTGGAAACGCCCGATGTCGTAGAAGATCCTCGCCGCGTCCTCGCCCCTCATGCAGATGGTCCTTCGGAGCAGGAGCCTCGTCTGAAAGACATCGCTCCGATAACGCCGGCATCTCTCGGAAATAAAGGTGTAGCCCTCGATCACGAGCCTCAGGGTGCTGTCCGGGCCTTTGTCGCGGGGTATGGGGGGCACGGTACCTCCTGATTATGATGTCATAATTCATAATAAGAGGGATCGGTATCGCCGCAAACCCGGCGGAGATGCGGGCCGCGGCGGACCGGGTACAGTCCTGAGAGCCCGCTCGTGCGGCCCCTACAATCCTTTCGAGGAGATGAAGAACACCTCGTCTCCCACCATCTTCACGTTGATCGATCTGTCGTCATCCCCCCAGGTGCAGTCTCTTATGCTCAAGACGGCGCTGCATTCCCCGGGATTGCCGAGGATATCGACCACTTCGGAATACTCCATGCCGATTTTCAGCCGGTCATAATTCTCTTTTGTCACCTTGCTGCACGATGTTGCGGCAAGCAGCAGGCACACCGCGACAAAGGCCGCCCCCGCCGCTTTCAACCGGCGTCGTGTGACGATTGTGTTTTCTCTGATGCCCATTCGTGCCTCCCGATGCGCCGTCAATGACTGCTCGACCGCCGGCGCTCGCGGCGGACCGTTCCCGGTGATCCACCCGTCTTGTCCTTCTCCGCACGCCGGCCTGTGCGTCTCGAAGCGCCGACGCGGCTACAGGCGGACCTCGATCCCCCTCTCCCGCAGATACTGCTTCACCTGCCGGATGCTCAGAAGCCGGAAGTGAAATACAGACGCCGCAAGCAGCACCGAAGCGCCTCCCTCGGCCACCGCCTCGTAGAAGTCTTCCAGCTTGCCCGCGCCGCCGGAGGCGACCACCGGAACGTTGACCGCCCCGGAAACGGCCCGTGTGAAGGCGATATCGTAACCCGCCCGAGTCCCGTCGCCGTCCATGCTGGTCGGAAGGATCACCCCGGCACCCATCGCCTCGCACTGCCTGGCCCACTCCACGGCGTCCTTCCCGACGGGCTGGGTGCCGCCGGAAACTACGAGCTCGAAGCCCGAGGGCATGTCCCCGTTTCGCCTGGCGTCGACCGCCACGGTGATGCGGTCCGTGCCGAACTCCCGAGCCGCCTCGCTCACCAGCTTCGGCCGCCTGACCGCGGCGCTGTTCATGGAAACCTTGTCGGCTCCGGCTGCGAGCAACATCTCGATATCTTCGATCGAGGAGATCCCGCCTCCTACCGTGAGCGGTATGTCGATGACCGAGGACACGTTCTTTACCCACTCGAGGCGGGTCTTCCGGTTTTCCAGCGTTGCGGCAATGTCCAGCATGGCCAGCTCGT
>DCDF01000118.1 GCA_002316295.1 Syntrophaceae bacterium UBA1062
AGGAGGTGTTTGTTTCCCGGAGCGATCAGCGCATGGCCGGGAAGCACGGTGTCGTTGTTCATGGCCTCTTTCACCGTGATGCGGCACAGGCCGTCCAGCCTCTGGGAGAACGCCTTGGTGAAACCCTCGGGCATGTGCTGGACAATGGCCATCCCGGGACAATTTTCCGGCATTGACTCCAGAAAGACTCTTAGCGCCTCTGTCCCGCCTGTCGAGGCGCCGATCACCACCACCTTCTCCGTGGTCTGGAGCTGTGAGTCCGGCCTCGCCTTTGCAATGACTGCATCGGCGCTGAGCTTCGGGGTGGCCAGATTGACCTCGGGCGACCTCCGCTTTGCCCGGGATCTGGAGGCGGCCACCACGACATCGCAGATAAGGGTGGTCGACTCCTGGAGCATCTGCTTGGTGCCCAGCGAGGGTTTGTGGATCACCTCTACGGCTCCATAATCCAGGGCTTTCATGGCGGTTTCCGTGCCCTTGCCGGCGAGGGACGAGCAGATCACCACCGGGATGGGATGCTGCTCCATGATCTTCTTGAGAAAGGTGAGTCCGTCCATTTTGGGCATTTCCACATCGAGCGTGATCACGTCGGGCACCTCGCATTTCATCTTCTCCGCCGCAACATACGGGTCTGAGGCGAGCCCCATGACCTCGATTCTCGGATCGGATGAGAGAATTTCCTGGAGTGTCTGGCGTACCAGGGCGGAATCGTCGACGATGAGCACTCGTATCTTCTTCATTTCTTTCCTCCGCAGTTGAAGAGAGATATTTCTGCCTTGGTGATGAATTTGGCGAGGACCTCGCCTGTCTCGGTGTTGAAGATGAGCTTCCGTCCGCGGCTTCCTCCGACGTTCCATGCCGCGAGGTTGATCCGGTGCTTCTTGAGAAACGCCGTGGCGGCATCGATGTTCTTCTGCCCCACGCTCGCGTCGCGTTGCAATGAGGCGGGATCCTGGAACAGGGCTGCGCCTCCGAACATTTTCACTTCGATGTCGCGCATCCGGATGCCTTTTTCGGCGTAGCGATCGATCATCCATTGCAGAGATGAGTCCACATACAGGAATGCATTGCCCTTGATTTCCTCCCGGGCATCCGCTCTGGCAGGCATGACCGCATGACAGATGATGCTCATCCCGGAGGCCTTGTGGCGCATAGTGACCGACAGACATGATCCCAGGACCGTGGTGATGAGAGACGGCTCTGTCGCGAGAAGGACCTCGCCCGGCTTCAGGTAGCATTTCTTGAGCCTGGGCAGAACCGTCGGCATCATAGTCAGATCCTCCTGGACACGGTATTGGCGACCGGCGTCAGGGGGACTTTCATACCGTTGATGGTTTCCGAATGGCCGGTGAAGAGATATCCGCCCGAATGAAGATGGCCGCAAATCCGATTTATGACCGCTTCCTGCGTAGGCCGGTCGAAGTAGATGAGGACATTGCGGCAGAAGACGACATCCATCTTCTCGCGCATCCCGAAGTCATCCTCCATGAAGTTGAGCCGCCTGAACTTCACGTGAGCCCTGAGCTCGGGCACCACCCGCACCAGCCTCCTGCTCCGGTCTCTGCTCTTCATGAAATAAGAGCGCCTGAGCTCAAGAGGGATCTGCTCAATGCGTTCCTCATGGTAAATACCGTCCCGCGCGGTCTCAAGCACCCGGGTGGAGATGTCAGTACCCAGAACCTGGAAGGTAAACCCTCGGGCCCGGCGGGAAAATTGATCGAGCACCATGGCCAGTGTATACGGCTCCTCGCCGGAAGAGCAGGCCGCGGACCAGGCCATGAAGGGTCTTCTGATTCCCGCTCCTCTCGACTGGACGAGGCTGGGGAGGACATGCTCTATGAGATATTCGAAATGCTGTGCTTCCCGGAAGAAATCGGTCTTGTTGGTCGTCACCACATCGATCATATGCACCAGCTCGTTCGCAATGCCTTCAGGGCTGAACAGATAGCTGCAGTACTCGTCGTACGAGGTGAGTCCCATGGACCTGAGGCGTTTCTGGAGCCTCGCCTCCAGCATGGTTTTCTTCGTCAGCGGCATCTTGATCCCGCTCTCGCGGTAGATAAAGTCGCTTAAGCGTGAAAACAGCTCCTGCGACAGGCCGGCGCGAAGAAAAACAGATCCGTTTTCCCGTCTCATTTCCATATTGCGTCTCAATACTCTTTGTTCCATCCTTAGCTGTATGTCGTCCTGCCGGGCTGCCGCATCATTGTGGCGACACGGCAGCCCGGCGACGGGAAAGGCCTCGCTACATGCCCGGGGGAGATGCCTCCAGTGCCTGTGGCTCTTCGGACCCGCCTCGTTGAGCCGCCGCCCCTGTCTGGCTTACCAGGGAGAGCTCGTCCGAGGAAAAGATCTTATCGATATCGAGAATCATGATGAACTCTTCATCGCGTTTGCCCATGCCTTTGAGAAACTCGGTATTGAGCCGAGTGCCGATTCTGGGAGCCGGCTCGATATGTTCGGGTTCGATTTCCATGACTTCATGAACCGAATCGGCCAGAGCACCGATGGTGGTCATGTCGCCGTCCACGTCGATTTCGCAGATGATGATTCTGGTGTTGACGGTTTTTTCGGTTTTCCCTATTCCGAATTTGTCCTTGAGGTCCACCACGGGCACTACCGATCCCCTCAGGTTGATGACGCCTCTCATGAAGGGTGGGGACTGGGGGACTTTGGTGATCCTCGTGAAATCCAGAACCTCCCTCACGCGGGATATCTCCAGGGAGAACTCCTCCTCGTCCAGGTGGAACGAGAGATACTGGGTGGTTTCGGATATTTCTTGCACGCTCATGACGTCCTCCTCGCTTTCTCAGTAGCGCTCAAACTCTTCGTCCTTGTAGTCACCCCTGGTGTCGGCTTCGCCGAGGCTGAGGATTACACCTGCGGGCTTGGGGCCGTTCGAAATCTTTCCCACCGGCGCTTTTAAGGTGTCATGGTGCGACAGATGGGCCATCTGGGCTTTGCCCGCTGTGATCTTTTTCTTCGTATCTGCGGCTGCCTGTGCCTGGACTGCCTTCGAGACGCCGGTATCATCGATCTTGAAGAACGCGATGGTCTCCTGGAGCTGGAGGGCCTGGGAAGAGAGCTCCTCTGAGGTCGAAGACATCTCTTCCGCTGCGGAGGCGTTCTGCTGAACGACCTGGTTGAGCTGCTGGATGGCCGCGTTGATCTGATCCGCTCCTGCATTCTGCTCGTTGCTGGCGGCCGTGATCTCCTGGACGAGCTGGGAGGTCTTCTGGATGTCGGGCACGATCTGCGAGAGGAGCTTGCCCGCCTTCTCCGCCACCTCGACGCTGTTGACCGAGAGCTTGCTGATCTCGCCTGCAGCCTCTGCACTCCTCTCCGCGAGCCTTCTCACTGCTGCCGCCACCACTGCGAACCCCTTGCCGTGCTCGCCTGCACGGGCGGCCTCGATGGCCGCATTCAGGGCCAGCAGGTCGGTCTGCCGTGCAATCTCTTCGACGATGGCGATCTTCTCGGCAATGGTTCTCATCGCACTTACGGTTTCATCAACAGCCTGGCCGCCTTCCTTTGCATCCTGCGCCGACTTGACCGCGATCTTTTCAGTCTGCTGGGCATTGTCCGCATTCTGGCGGATATTGGAAGCCATCTGCTCCATGGAGGACGAGGCCTCCTCGGCGGCAGACGCCTGCTCGCTCGCACCCTGCGACATCTCCTCAGCCGTAGAGCTCATCTGCTCGCTGCCCGCAGCCACGTTGGCCGCCGCGGCGTGCACGTCCGCAACGATTGCCCGGAGCTTCCTGATCATGTTGCGCATGGCCTCCGCCAGCATGCCGATTTCATCCTTCTGCACAACGTCGATGTCCGCGGTGAGATCGCCCTCGGCCACCCTCACGGCGAGGTCGACGCCTTTTCTCAGGGCCTTGGTGATGCTCCTGGCGAACAGGAAGAAGACCGCGAAAGCCGCGCCGAAGAACAGGACCGCAGCCATGAACACGACATTGCGGACATCGCGGGCGGGTGCCAGGAATTCCTCATTGGGAAGGGAGAGACACACACTCCAGCCTGTTGCTTCTACAGATGCAAAACCGGCTGTCTTGGGAATTCCTTCGAACACATAATGTTCGACTCCCGACTGCCCGGACAGCATCTTTTCAGTGATTGCTTCCATGCCCTTGAGTCTCGTCTGGTCCAGCACCATGACATGTTCTTTGACTGGATGGGCAATGATAATGCCACTCTTGTCGGTCATATAAGCATAGCCCGTCTTGCCGGTTCTGATATTAACGATGAACTCACTGAGATAACCGATATCCAGGGTATTGGAGATCACTCCGACAACCCTTCCGCCCGAGTAGATGGGGGAGGCAATAGGAACAAAGGGGGCCTTCGTCACTTTGTTGATGTCCGCTTTCCCGATATTCACCTTGCCTGCAATGGCATCCTTGAAATAATCCCTCTCAGCGATGGAAATTCCGAGGTACGAGGGGTCGGATGCGGCTATTACCTTTCCGGTCGCATCGGCTGTCAACACCACCTGTGAATTGTCCCGAAGCCCCGGAGTCTGGCTGAACACCCTGAGCTTCTCGTTCAGTTCGGCCACTTCGGCCTGAGAGTTGCTCAGGCCTTTTGCAGCCACCGAGGCCGCAGCAGTGACGGTTGTGGAGTCGACAGCGAGATCGATGACCACTTTTGTTTCACTTTTCAACGTATTGTCTATCCCGTTTGCAAGGGTGGACGTTACCGCCGCAAGCTGCTCATACTCGATGTTGGTCAGTCCCTGGGTCGCCTTTTTAACGGCAAAGAAACCCACGGTGGCCAGAGGGACCAGAAGAATCACCGATCCCACAAGGATAAGCTTTGTTCCCAACTTCAGGTTCTTAAACATGATCTCCTCCTTGAGGCTTGGTATTTTTTTTACGGATCATCGCGAAGAGGGTGATTCCTATGGAGTCGGGGATTCCAGATATCGCGTATGTTCCGTTACGCCCGTTGTTATTCCCTGGGAAGGAGGCGTGGGGGAAAATCAGGCTCTCCACTGTCATATTCCCCCCTTGTTCCTGCCGGTGCTGATCTTTCCTGCATCAGCTCGTTCACGACCTGATCCCCGGGTGCTGTTCATCGGTTTGAATCTCCGGCCGGCCTCCCTGACGAATTGAGTGAGCTCCGGGCCGGAATTTTTCCCGAGAAGGGTGCCGAGCACGACTCCGTTTCTGATCATGAGATATGTGGGGGTTCCTCCGATGCCGAAGCGGTTGGTGAAATACGTGAGAAGGTCATCCAGTATATATCCTACCATGACGCCGTCTTTTCGAGATTCGAGGGCGATATCTTCGAGCTGATCCAGATGGCTCTGAAAATCACGGTCTTTTCTGATACATGCGATGAGAATTGGCCCGATATCTTCATCCAGATACCGCTCCACAGCATCCACCTGTATCCGGGCCACCAGCCGGCTGTTTCTCATGATTGCCGTTCTCCTCCTGTCCTCTTACAGAACCTTTGATTGTTACGGAAACGCCGGGCAACATGCGTACCATCGGAGGGATATCCCGTGGAATGATGTTTATATGAATAGTTAAATCAATATGTTAGAAATAATCTGTGGAGATTTCAATTTTGTAGCCGCACACAGATATGTGTACCACGCAATCGGGATGTTACAGGTACACAAGTGTCACATGTTACAGCTTTTCGGGATGGTTACCTTTTTGATATCCGCGGATTTTGCGGTAAATAGTCTGGCGGCTGACTCCCAGTTCCCGTGCGGCCTTCGCCTTGTTGCCTCCAGCCTGACGGATGGCATCGAGAATCCGGTCTCTCCCCGCGAACAGGCTTCTCCCGGAGCTTCTGGAGGTTTTTCCATGATCCCGTATCTCCGGCGGAAGGTCCTCGATCTCGATTATAGGCCTCTTGCACACCACGAAGGCATGCTCCAGGGTGTGGATGAGCTCGCGGATGTTGCCCGGCCATCGATATTCCATGAACAGCTTCTCCACATCTGGAGACACGCCCATAACGTTCCTGCCGAAGCGGTTGTTGAACACTTCAATGTAATGGCCGGTGAGAAGCGGGATGTCGTCCCGCCTTTCCGCAAGAGAGGGCAGCTTGATCTCCACTACCTTGAGGCGGTAGTAGAGGTCTTCCCGGAATTCGCCGCGTTCGATCTTTTCTCTGAGATTCTGATTTGTTGCGGTTATGACCTGGACATCGAGCTTCACCGGTGTAGAATCTCCCACCCGCTCGAACTCCTTACTCTCCAGAAACCGCAGCAACTTGAGCTGAATCCTGGGAGATATATCTCCGATTTCGTCGAGGAATATTGTGCCGTGATCAGAGATCTGGAACCGGCCGGTCTTGTCTTTGATGGCGCCGGTGAATGCGCCCTTGACGTGGCCGAACAGCTCGCTTTCCAGCAGATTCTC
>DCDF01000086.1 GCA_002316295.1 Syntrophaceae bacterium UBA1062
TCCCGTCCCTGATGAGGAGAAACGATACCTTGCCGCTGGATCTCCGGTTGGCGACCCATCCTTTGATGGTGACCTCTTCTCCCACATGCCGGGAAAAATCCCTGATACTGCAGTATGTCATATGATCCTCTTGAAGTTTCCTTGGTCTGATGGATCTCATAACGCAGAAAGCCTCTGCGATCAACCACAAACAGTTTGGAGAAATACTCCAATCTTCTTCTTTTTACACACATTTTCATGGCATTGATTCTTTGCATGCATAGTGGTATCTCGTGAGTTATGAAATTCGCATATAAGATATGGATTGAAAAGGACGGGAACACGGTATTCGGGATGGGAATATACAGGCTGCTGGAGCTTGTCGCCGAAACAGGGTCCCTCCACAAGGCCGCCCAGGAGCTCAGAATGTCATACCGGGCCGCGTGGGGAAAGATCAGGGACTATGAAGAGAGGCTCGGGATCGGTCTGCTGGAAAAGGGAAGGCACGGCAGAACCGGTGCGCGGCTGACTCCCGAGGCGGAAATGATCCTGAAGCATTTTCAGGAAATTCTCGGTGAAATGGAAACGATGGTCTCCGCAGGTCCCCTCGCGAAAATCATCGACAGGATCGAGGACATCGGCCCGACCAAAGAATAACCATGACCGCCTTCGACACCCTCTGCCGGATCGTCTCCACCTTTTTCGGTGCGGGATACGTGCCCAAGGCCCCGGGAACGGCCGGAACCTTCGCCGCCCTCCCCCTGTATCTCCTGCTCCGGAAGCTGTCGCTGCCGCGGTATCTTCTCGTCATTCTGGCCATAGCCGCAGCAGGAACCGCTGCTTCGTCACGGATGGAGCGCCTCTGGGGAAAAGACCCGCAGAGGGTGGTGATCGATGAGGTGGCGGGAGTCCTGGTCGCCCTGATCGCACGGCCGCGGCGGGCGTGGGGGATTGTTCTGGGAGCGCTGATCTTCCGTATCTTCGATATCCTCAAGCCGTGGCCTCTGAAGAGGCTGGAAAAATTGCCTGGAGGGCTCGGGATCATGGCCGACGATGTCGCCGCCGGCGCCGTGAGCTCGCTCGTGCTCGCCGGGGTCCTCAGACTTTTCGGGAGAGCCCGATGAAGGCGTCGCTCGTCATAACCGGCTCCGAGATTCTCACAGGGATGCGCTCTGATGCGCTCATCCAGCCGTTTGCATCCCTGATGACCTCGCGCGGTATCACCATGGGAGAGGTCCGCATCCAGGGAGACGGGCCGGAGCTGCTTGCCCGGACAGTCGCCGAGCTCGCGCGGGAGAATGACGTGATCGTCGTCACGGGAGGCCTGGGCCTTACCCCGGACGATACGACCCGGCTGGCGGTCAGTGAGCTGACGGCTCGAAACGGCGTGCGCCTGTTTCCGGAGATAGAAAATCCGGTGGGCTCAGCCAAAGGCATCGATCTGAGGTTCGACCACGGCGTCCGGGTGGTCTTTCTTCCCGGTGTTCCGCGGGAAGCTCACGCCATGTTCCGGTCGCTGATAGACGGGCTGAACGCCGGTGCCCCGGCCACGAAAGAAGTGGCGGTCTTCGGCCTGAGGGAGACGGAGATCGCCCGGCGCCTGGGAGCTCTTGCGCCCAGGTGCGGATATCTGCCCCGGGAAATGGAGGTGGCCGTGATCGTTCCGGTTGAGATCGAGGACGATGTGCGGCGGATACTTGCCCCTTTTGCCCTGGAAAAAGAAGACCTGAACGCAAGCGTGGCCGATCTGCTCAAGACAAGGGGGCTCTCCCTGGCGACAGCGGAGTCGTGCACCGGGGGGCTCATCGCACACCTCGTGACGCAGCTGCCCGGGAGCTCGGAGTATTTCCTGGGATCGGTGGTATCATACAGTAACGGTGTCAAAACAGGGCTTCTCAAGGTTCCGGAGGAGGTCATATCGCGGCATGGGGCCGTGAGCCGCGAGACGGCCGTATCGATGCTGAAGGGCATCATCGATCTCACCGGGGCCGATCTCGGCATCGCCACTACCGGGATCGCAGGGCCGTCGGGCGGATCTCCCGGGAAGCCGATCGGCACGGTGTGGATCGCCGCAGGACAACGTGACGATCTTGTGGCAAAGGATTTTCGCTTCGGTTTCGACCGGCAGGGAAACAAGATGATCTTCGCAAAGACAGCGCTCTTCCTTTTGAGGACATATATTCATGATACGGACATTCGTGGCCATTGATCTTCCGGAAGACGTCAGGGCCGATCTCGTCTCGGTCATGTCCGATCTCGGGCGCGAAATCCGCGGAGTGAGATGGGTGAGGCCCGAAGGGCTCCACCTGACGCTGAAGTTCCTGGGAGACATCGATGAAAAGACAGTGCCCCCCTTGGCCGGAGAGCTCGATGCCGTAGCCCGGGGCTGCCGCCCGTTGAACCTGTCCGTCGAGGGGCTCGGCGCGTTCCCTGACGCGAGGCGCCCGAGGGTCATCTGGGCGGGCCTGAGCGGAGACCTGGCGGTTCTGGGCGACCTGGCGTCCCGGGTCGACCGTGTCTGCACATCGTTCGGCGTCAAGCCGGAAAAACGGCCGTTCCGGGCGCATATAACCATAGGTAGACTAAAGGTTCCGACTATGGTAAACCTAAATAAGGAATTGAGGAATAAGGGTTTTTTGGCAACAGAGATCGTTTTGTATCAGAGTGAGCTGTTTCCGACCGGTGCACGCTACACTGTATTGAATAGGAGCATTCTTGGGCACAAAGGAGAATGAACCATGGAAGATGGAAGAAAGCGGGCGTTGCAGGATGCCATAACCAAGATCGAGCGGACCTACGGCAAGGGCGCCATCATGCGCATGGGGGCCGATGCCGTAGGGAAAGACGTTCCGGTCATCTCCACCGGGTCGCTGCTTCTGGATTACGAGGCACTGACCATCGGCGGGATTCCCCGGGGCAGGGTGACCGAGATCTACGGCGCTGAATCATCGGGCAAGACCACACTGGCGCTGCACTGCATCGCCTCCGCGCAGGCCCAGGGCGGGATGGCCGCATTCATCGATGCGGAGCATGCTCTGGACATCAATTATGCAAAGAAGCTCGGCGTGAATATCGACGACCTCCTGGTTTCCCAGCCGGATTCCGGGGAGCAGGCCCTCGAGATCGCTGAGACCCTGGTGAGGTCGAACGCGGTGGACATCGTGGTCATCGACTCGGTTGCGGCCCTCGTCCCCCGGGCGGAGATCGAGGGAGACATGGGCGACGCACACATGGGCCTTCAGGCGCGGCTCATGTCCCAGGCACTCAGAAAGCTCTCGGGCGCCATTTCAAAGACAAACACCACGGCGATTTTCATCAATCAGACCAGGCAGAAGATCGGCGTCCTGTACGGAAACCCCGAAACCACCACCGGAGGCAACGCCCTGAAGTTCTACGCGAGCGTGCGTCTCCAGATCAAGAACGCCGGGCCCATCAAGGACGGCACCGATGTGATCGGCAGCCGCACCAGGGTCAAAGTGGTCAAGAACAAGATGGCTC
>DCDF01000195.1 GCA_002316295.1 Syntrophaceae bacterium UBA1062
GAGGAAGAGATGTATTCCCTGGGCATGCGCCTGAGCTCGTGGTGGATCCCCACCAGGGCACTGCGCACCATCCGTAAGCTCGTGAAAAGGCGGTAGAGGAGATTTCAGAGGAAACACCGCAGACAGGTTACAGTTGAATTTTTCTTACACTCCATATATACAGCACACTCTGTGCATATTTCCATTTGCATCAGCACGAAAGGAGAAGGCGAATGCCAAGGATACGGCCCTTTAAGGGAGTCCGCTACAATCCTGAGAAGGTAGACCTCGGCAAGGTCATTTGTCCCCCGTACGATGCCGTCAGCGCAACTGAAATGGATGAGATCTATGCACTGTCTCCTTACAATGCCGTGAGGCTGGTTCTCGGCAGGCAGCTGCCCAAAGACACCAAAGAAAACAATCGATACACCAGGGCGGCCGATTTTCTTCAGACGTGGATGAAGGAAGGGGTGCTCATTCAGGACCGTGAGCCGGCCGTCTACTACCATGAGCACACCTATGCACTGGGTGATCATACCCATACGAGAAAAGGCATCATCGCTTCGGTGCGCATGGATGAAGGCGATAAAAAAAGCTTCCGGTCCTATGAGTACACGAACAAGGCTCCCAAGCTCGACCGTCTTCGGCTCATGAACGAAGTCCACATGAACATGAGCTCGGTCTTCGGGATCTACTCCGATACGAAGAAAACCGTCGATACCAAGATAAGGCCCGCACTGGGGGCCCCGTTCCTCGAGTTCGACTCCCAAAGGGAGACACACCGGATCTGGATTATTCATGATCTGGAGATCATCGATCAGTTATCCCGGCTCATGCAGAACAAGAAGGTGCTCATCGCGGACGGGCAGCACCGCTACGAGACGGCCCGGATGTACCGCGACCGTATGCGCGCCGCCACCGGAAAAAATGACGGCAACCAGGATTTCGATTATATCCAGATGTACCTCGTGAACAAGGAGGACGGTCTGACCGTCCTGCCCATGCACCGGGTGGTGCCCGACAGTATGGGGGTCGGTCTTGTGGATCTGGAGTATCGCATCAAGGAGATCTTCAACATGATCCCCTATGACAACCGCAAGAACTTCCTTTCCACGCTGAACAAGGGCGGGCAGGGACATGTGGGCCTCTGCGTCAGGGGCATTCCCAGATACTACCTGCTGGAGCTCTGTGAGGATGCGGATTTCGACCGCTTTCTTCCCTCATCCGTGCATCCCCGGCTCCGGAATATGGCGGTCACTCTCCTCCATGAAAGCGTGCTGCAGCCGGTCCTCGGGATCAGCCATGCCGATGCTGGCAGCCGCATCCTGTATACCAGCTCCGCAGACGAGGCCCTGAACCTTGTGACCAAGGAGAAGGCGGATATCGCATTTCTTCTCAACCCTGCCGGTATCGAGGATATCATGGCAGTCGCGGAGGCGGGCGCTCGACTGCCCCAGAACTCGATATCGTTTTACCCCAAGGTTCCGTCCGGCCTCGTGTTTCATCCGCTGTAGCCGTCGGGAGGCATAGCTTTTCTCTCCCGCCTGGGAATATTGCTTGACTTTTTATGAATGAATATTCTAATTTCGAATCATGGTTCAAAATATGAACGGCAATTCGGTTTCATTGTCAGCGGGCAGGAAAGAACGTGAGCTGGCCCAGCGAAGGGAGGCCATCCTGGATGCAGCACAGGAGGTTTTCGAGTCCGTGGGATATGCAAGCGCATCCATGGCCCAGATCGCTGCAAAGGCCGAGTTCGGCGTGGGCACCATCTACCAGTTTTTCCAGGGGAAGCATGAGCTTTTCAGCGAAGTGATCGCCAGGAGCATCGAACGCTATGTGAGCAGCATAAACCATATCGTGTCCGAAAAACGGCCTTGGAAAGAGCAGCTGGAGGCATACATACGCTATAACCTCACATGGATCGAGCAGCACCCCGAGTTTCACCGGCTCATCTATGAAATCTTCTACTCCCAGATCCCCGGTATGGCGTCCAGAATTCTCGATCAGTTCCGGAAGATCCGCCAGGAAAACATCCGGTTCATCAAGGAGATCTTCCACCGGGCCAATGAAGAAGACCCGCGATACGACCCGGACCTCATGTCGCTGATGATACCCGGAATGCTGCACTCCATCGGCGACAACTGGTTTCTGGGGCTGCTCAACAAAAAGCCCACCGCTTACATTTCCAGAACCTTACAGCTTATTTTAGGGGAGGATTATCGTGATTAGGAGGATGATCGTTACTGTAGCCGGCATCTTGTTTCTGGGATGGTCCGGCAGCTACGCCCAGGATCCCATGAGTCTGGAAGACTCCATCGCCGCGGCCCTGAACAACAACCCGCTCATCAAAGCTCAGGATGAACAGGTGTACGAGAGCCTCATGGAAAAGCGATCGAGCTTTTCGGACATGCTTTTCTCCGTCGACCTCAACTACTCCTATGCGCGCTTCGACGAGGAGCCGACCATCACTATCCCCCCCAACGAGTTCGTGGTCGGCACAAAAGACAACTACGCGTTCTCTGTGGAGGTGGTTCAGCCGCTCTTCGCCGGAGGCGCTCTGTTCAACGCATACCGGATCGCCGCCAACAACTTCGAGGTGGCGGGGCTGGACAGGCAGCAGGAGATCCGTGACCTGAAGCTCCGGGTGATCGAGACCTATTACAGAATCATCGAGGCCCGCGAGATCCTGGAGGTTGCCCGGAGCTCCGCCTCCTCCATCAAGGCCCATCAGGATGTGGCCAACGCATTTTACAACCAGGGCATGATTCCGAAAAACGACCTGCTGGAGGCGCAGGTCCGGTATGCCGAGAGCCTTCAGAACGTCATCAGCGCGGAGAATGCGGTGAGGCTGCTGGAGGCGCAGCTGAATACTCTCCTGGGAAGGAGCATTTCGTCGGCGGTGAACATCGAAGAGCAAATACCCATGCCCGAGATGGAGGCCTCCTTGGAGGAGCTGTATGAAACGGCCCTTGAACACAGGCAGGAGATCAGGATCACCAGGCTCCAGATAGACAATGCCGGCAAGGGGGTTTGGATCGCCCGTTCCGGATATCTCCCGAATATCGCCGCCACCTATGAATACGAGAAGCTCGGCGAGGACCCGGACGTGGACGAAGACAAGGCCTGGACCGTGGGCGTCGGGCTCAGGTGGAGGATCTTCCAGGGCGGCTCGAGCTACTTCGATGTCTCAAGGGCAAAGGCCGCGCGAAACAGGCTTGGCTATCTCATGCAGGCGCTGAAGGACCAAGTTCTCCTGGAGGTAAAGAACTCGTTCCTTTCCGCCCAGGAGGCGAAGGCCCGGACCGAGGTGGCCGCCAAGGCCATCGATCAGGCGCGGGAAAACCTGAGGATACAGAAGGACCGGTACAATCTGCAGGTGGCCACGACCACCAACGTCCTGGACGCCGAGGCGCTTCTCGATCAGGCAAGAAGAAACCTCATATCGGCCCGGGCGGACTACGCCACATCCATGGCCTCGCTGCGCTCCGCTATGGGGACCCTTTAGGAATATTGAGACGGTGAGGAAACACTGCATATCATCCATCCTCTGTGCCGCGCTGATCCTCACCGTTGCGGGCGTCTCCTCGTGCGGAAAGGGGGAGAGTGCCTCTCCGGCTCAGGAAGAACAGGTCCATGCTCTTGCGCCCGAGGTGCTCGTGGCCCGGGTGCTCAGGCAACCGATACATAAGACGTATACCGCCGTGGGGAGTGTGTCCCCCTGGGAAGTGTCCAGAATCAGCCCCAAGGTGTCGGGCAGGATCAAGAGTATTCCGGTGGATGAAGGCGATCGCGTCGAAAAGGGAGGGATGCTCATGCTCATCGATCCCTTTGATTATGAGCGCGCACTGGAGCATGCCCAGTCCCAGCTGAGCCAGGCAAAGGCTTCGCTCGAGCGGGCCCGGCGCGATCTGGCCAGAATGGAGGGCCTCTATCGGGCGACAGCCGTGACCGAGCAGAACTATCAGGATGCCGTAACCGCCCGCGACCTCGCTCTCTTCCAGTACGACCAGGCGGCTACGGCCCGGAATATTGCGGCGAAGAACCTGGAAGAATGCCGTCTCGAAGCGCCTTTTTCCGGAATCGTGACAGAGGTGTCCGTCAACGAGGGAGAGCTCACGGGCCCCCAGCAGCTTGCATTCGTCATGATGGACATGAGCACGGTCAAGGTTGAAGTGGATCTCCCGGAAGAGATCTACACCTCGATACACGAGGGAAATACGAGCACCGTCACCGTCGATGCGATGGCAGGCCGGTCTTTCGAGGGGACCATCACAAAGATCTATCCCACCATAGACCCTGCGAGCAGAACCTTCAGGGTCACGATCCGTCTTGAGAACCCCGGATTGAAGCTGAGATCAGGCATGACCGCCCGGGCGCAGGTCGTCCAGCTGGTCCGCCGGGATGCTCTGGCGGTGCCCGGAGAGGCGCTCATCAGGGGCGAGGACGGCTATTTCGTCTATACGGTCAACGACGACATTGTGCACAGGAACCCCGTTTCTCTTGGCATTCCGGGCAACGCCCTCTATGAGGTCCTCGACGGCGTTTCCGAAGGAGACAGGGTGGTTATCCGGGGTCTCGCCGGCCTCAGGCCGGGCGCCAGGGTCAGAATCGCCGAAGGGGAAGCGTCCCCGGAGAAGTAGCACATGAATCTTCCCGAATTTTCCGTCAGGCGCCGGATCGCCATCACCATGCTCATCCTCATCATCACGCTCTTCGGCCTGGTTTCGTATTCCGGACTCGGCCTCGATCTTCTGCCTGATCTCGAGTTTCCTTTCGTTTCGGTGGTAACCACCTATGAAGGCGTCGGCTCGGAAGAGATCGAGACACTGATCACCAAGCCCATCGAAGAGGCGGTGAGCACGGTGGAGGGCATCAAGGAGGTGTCCTCGGTGACTGTGGAAGGGATCTCGAGCGTCTACTGTGAGTTCCAGTGGGGCACGAACCTCGACTTCGCGGCACAAGACGTGCGGGAGAAGATCAGCTGGATCGAGGACTTCCTGCCCGAAGACGCGGACAACCCCATGGTGCTCAAATTCGACGTATCCGACATGCCGATCCTGGAGTACGGCGTCATCGGCATGGAAAACACCAGGCGCCTGCGCGAATACATCGACGATGTCATCAAGCCCAGACTCGAACGCCTGGAGGGAATAGCCTCGGTTTTCATCTTCGGCGGTAAAGAGCGGGAGATCCAGATCCTGGTCGACCCTCAAAAGCTCAAGAACACCGGAACCTCTCTCGACCAGGTGATCGCAGGCATCAAGGCCGGGAACTTGAATCTCTCGGGCGGCCATGT
>DCDF01000144.1:0-406 GCA_002316295.1 Syntrophaceae bacterium UBA1062
TGGCATTCGTCATCATGGGCGCTCTGGCCTTTACCGGCATCGCGCTTCGCTTCGCATCCAAAAGAAGCGCCCAGACCTCGCCTGTCAAGGGAAGCTAGCCTCCGCCGCTGCATCCCCTCCCCCGCCCCGCAGGCATCCCGGGAAGCCTGCGGGAGCATGAACGCATGAAAAACCCTGCCCCGGATTTTCCTCCCCACACCCCCCAAGGCCTTGCTCCGAAACATCCGCTCCGGTAAAACGCAGGTGAAAACCTATCAAGGACAGGCATTGGGGATGAGTGCCGTCTGGCATAGTTCTCTGAGCCTGCAAGGGTCCTGCTGCGTGCCATGCGCCTGGCCTGTACCGGCCTGGGGGAAACGAGGCCCGTGTCCCTTCCCTCGAGCCCCCTGCTCTGAACCCACAGGCA
>DCDF01000144.1:593-7952 GCA_002316295.1 Syntrophaceae bacterium UBA1062
GTTCTATTTTTTGATAATGGTGTTGAAGAGGTCTTCGATGATCTTTTCCGACCCCTTGTCACTCTGGGGAATCCCCAGACGCTCTTTGAGCTTTTCCACCCCTTTCTCGATGCCCTTCTTCGCGTAGTAGTCGGCTATCGCCTTGCTGATCTCGCCGCTCTTCAGCAAGACCTTGGGCCTGGTCATGTTGCCGGTGATCGTGATGGGGATGACCACCCGCTGCTTGTTATCCGCAAGGGCGTTCAGGGCGGGCGTTTTCTTGATGAGCTCCGCGGAGTGCCGCTCGGAGAGGATGACATCGCCGGTCAAATCGAGCGCCCGGGTCTCCAGGGCCACGTCGCCTTTGAGGCGGGCGAGCGAGTCAGTGCTCTTGCCGGTGCGGATATTTGCGAGTTCGAAAGACGTGAGGTGCACTGTCTGCCGGGCCATTTCGAACCGTGCATCCAGCGAATCGAAAGCGGTTTCCCGGTTTCTCTGCACGGCTTCTTCCTGCCCGGTAAGCAGCGCGCCGCTCAATCCCTCCAGGGCCGAGAATCCTTCCGCAATGGCCTGAGCGAGGTCGACGTTGTTGAGCTTGCCGTTCTTTATGCCGACATTTCCCTGCGCGCTCAGCGAGGCAAGCCCTTCGGCCGCGGCATTTCCCCTGAGCCGGACATCACCCGAGAGCGTGCCCTGGAATACATCTTTGAACGACGTGAGCGTGTCTACGGCTGTGCCGGCATCCACCGCTTTGAACACCGGACTGAACGCCCAGTCTTTCGTTTCTGTCTGATACGAGGCCGATCCGCTGATGGTGCCGTTGAACACAGCCACGGAAAACTGCGGAACATCGAGCCGGCTACCGGCATACCGGAAGTCGCCCGCCATCCTTCCCAGGGCGATATTGTCGAAACTTCCGCCGCCCGCATTCAGCGTGCCCGTGCCTCCGATGCCGTCAGGGCCGGTGCTCCCTCTGGCATTGAGAGACAGTCCCTCGATGGCCGCTTTCTTCGGCTTCTGAGCCTCGCCTTGCGTCTCCTGGGGGGGCAGTACCAGCGCAATGTGCTCTGCAGAGGCGCTGCAGCTCAGCGCCGCTTTGTTCAGGGGGCCTGCAATACCGGCCGTCAACGCGCCGATAGCCCCTTCCGGCTGATACTGGGCAAGCATAGGGACGATGGCACCCCAGCCTTGGAGGCTGAAGGGCTTGGCTTCGATCCTGATGTCCGCCACCGGCACCTCCTGCTTGAGATTGACCAGCCCCGAGCCGGAGAGCGCGAGGTTGTACAGATCGAGCTCGAGGGTGCTGATGCCGACGATTCCCTCCTTCATCCCGATCGAAGACACCAGAGAAAAGGGCACTCCCTCGCTTTTGCTGAACATCTCGCCGTAGACGATCTTCATGAGGTTCATATCGAGGCCCGCCTCCACGCTGAAGTCGTTCGGAGAGCCCGCCGAGCGGATGTCAAGCTTTGCGGGGCCTGAGAAGGAAAGCTCTGCAGGCGCCTTCCCGGTATACATGGGGAAGAGCCTGATCAGGGCCCCCGGGTCGAGAGAATCGCTCTTGGCCGCCATCTTCCACACCGGTTTCGTCAAAACGTTCTGTGCGCTGCCCGTGACATCGAGGCGGCTGCCGTTGATCTCGAGGCTGGTGGACTGGAGATCGAGCTTTTCTCCCGCAGCCGAATACAGGGCCTTGCCGTCCAGCTTCACGGAAATCGCACCGGTCTTCTGCGGGCCGGTATTCCCGTCGCCCTGGGTCTGCAGTACGAGATCATCCGCCGCGATGTTCGCCGAGGCGTCGAGATTCTGATCGAGCGCTCCTGCGGCGCTGATATACGCGTTCATCTTACCCGACAGCGCCCTGACAGGCAGACCCAGGCTTTCGGTAAGCTTCTGCAGCGAAAGCGAGTCGGCCTTGATAGTCACGTTGAGCGGCATCTTCGTGAAGTCCATGGCTTCGCCGATCGGGCCCACCTGTCCGAATACCCGAAAGTTGCGGTGCGGCTCGTCGAACAGGCTTCCCTGTGCGTCGAAGCTCACTGCCTCGAACAGGGACATGTCTTCGACAGAGACATCGAGCCGGCTCACAGTGACGCTCTTGGGCCCCGGCTGCGCCTCTTTCTCCCGGCCGGATATCATCTCGTCTTCGTATACGACCGTCCCGTCTTTGATTCCGAGCTCGCCGACACCGAACACGGCAAGCGCGGAGGGAGGCTGCTCTCCGGCGGGCTCTCGCGGCTTCTCTGCTTCCGCCGGGGCCTCGGACGGACGGACCATGTCCTGAAAATTGAACACCCCTTGGGCGTTTCTCCGGATATGCACCACCGGCGACTTGAGGATCAGCTTCGAGACCTGCACTTCCCCCTTGAGCAGGGGCAGCAGCTTGAGGCGAACCTGAAGGCTGTCCAGGGTGACGAAATTATCGGATGCAAACTCGGGATTTTCCGGTATCTTCAGGCCCTGAAGCTCTGCGCCGAACCCGCTCAGGACGGTGAGCTCTATTCTGTCGAAATCGACGTCCCGATTGACTGCAGGCCGTACTTTGGCGAGGATCTCACCCTTGTACTGATTCAGGTCGATGACAAAGGGTGCGATAATTGCGGTGACGAGCAGCACCAGCAGAACTACAGCAACCGCGACAAGCGCCTTTTTCATACAGGACCCTCCTTTCTCGCTCTTCAGAAAAAGATACTCCAGCCGCACAGCGGATGCAACAGACACATAACCTTCTCTCCGCGCCGGGCTTGTCTTTTCACGTGTCACACGGCACTATGAATGAGAAGAACAGTTTTTTCGCTCAACAAGGGGAATTTCGGAGGAATATCATGCTCATCATCCACGTGTTTGTCCATGTCAGGCCGGAGTTTATCGAGGGGTTCAAGGAGGCTGTAAGGGACAATGCGCAGAACAGCATCAACGAGACAGGAGTGGCCCGCTTCGATGTCCTTCAGCAGGAGGACGACCCCACCCGCTTTGTGCTGGTGGAGATCTATCACTCTCAGGAAGACTGGGCGAAGCACAAGGAGACAGCCCACTATCTCAGGTGGCGTGACACAGTCGAGTACATGATGGCCGAGCCCAGAAAGGGTGTGCGGTATCAGCAGGTCTTCCCCAATGTTCCGGGGTGGGAGTGAGCCGCACCGGCGGCCTGTCGGCCTTCAGCGAGACCGTCATCGCGAGCGGATGCCCCGTTTCCGCCCAGCGCCTTGCCCGGGACGCCCGCAGCACCGCCTCTGCCTTGGATATCGCGGCCGGAGCCATATATTTATTATATGGATGTCCTGGAAGATATTACCGGTCGCAGCTTCAGGCCGCCCCGATATCGGCCTTCTTTAGTGACGGCTGCAGAAGCCGCGCTTCCTGTTTCAATGGGGTACCCCGTTGCAAGAGGCGGGGCATCGGAGATTTATTTGACCATTCTCCTTCCCCGTATCCTCTCTTCTGAGAGGAGGCAAAGGAGAGGAAATCCCTGAGCCGGGCTGCGGGGGTACCATTTGGATGAAAGGAGGACCTGATGCAGAAAATGCATTTTTCGATCGTTATCGACGCCCCGAAGAAAAAAGTCTGGGAAATCATGCTCGGCAAGGACACATACGGGGCATGGACGGATGAGTTCATGCCCGGGTCTCACTATGTCGGCGAATGGCGCGAAGGCAGCAGGATGCTGTTTCTCGCGCCGGACGAAGCCGGCAAGATGTCCGGCATGGTGAGCCTGGTGCGCGAGGTCAGGCCCTACGATCGTGTCTCTATCGAGAACATCGGCATCGTACAGGACGGCAGAGAGGACACCTCGAGCGAAGCAGTGAAGAGCTGGGCAGGCACCCATGAAGACTACACATTCAAAGAGGTTGAAGGCAAAACCGAGGTTCTGGTCGAGATGGATACCGATGAACAGAACAAGGAGATGTTTCAGGGCATATGGCCCAAGGCCCTGAAAAAGCTCAAGGACCTGGTCGAGCATTAGAAAAGAAAACGACGAAGCCCCTCTTCTTTTGGAAACTTGGTGAAATTCCCCTTCTTATCGTGTGCCGATCGCACATCCCGTCTCCTTTCACCGGGCGGACGCCAGTGCCGTGTTCGAGTCCGTCCCCGGCTCTCGTGGAAGACGCCAACCGAAGACAAACTTCGGAGAATAGAGGAATGGCATATTTTCATCACCCGCCTGATATGCTATCGATATTGATCAGGTATTGAGGACACACCATGCGCTTCGAATTTACCACAGCCGCAAAGATACTCTTCGGCCCGGGCACGGCGCGGGAGGTTCCGGCGCTTGCCCACAGCATGGGCAGACGCGCCCTGGTGATCGGCGGCAGGAGCGCAGAGCGCACGTCCGGGCTTATCAGAGGCCTGCAGGAACAGGCGGTGGAAACTGTCACCTTCTCGGTCAGCCGCGAGCCCACCACGGAGATCGTGCTCGAAGGCCTCGCCCTTGCCCGGGCGCAGGGATGCGACCTGGTCATCGGCATGGGCGGCGGCAGCGTGATCGATGCGGGCAAGGCCATCGCCGCGCTCATGACAAACCCGGGCGGGCTTTTCGACTATCTCGAGGTGATCGGAAGAGCTCAGGCCGTCACCGTGCCCCCTGCCCCGTATATCGCCATCCCCACTACCGCGGGAACCGGCACCGAGGTCACCCGTAACGCGGTGATCATCTCGCCCGAGCACAAGGTCAAGGTGAGCATGCGCTCTGACATGATGCTGCCCCGGCTCGTGGCCGCCGACCCGGATCTCACCCTCTCCGTGCCGCCGGACATCACGGCATGCACCGGCCTCGACGCGCTGACACAGCTGATCGAGGCGTTTGTCTCTATCAGGGCGAACCCCCTGACCGACGCCCTGTGCCGGGAGGGCCTGGCGCGCGCGGGGCGGTCCCTGAAAACCGCGTACACAAAGGGCGACGACACGTCCACCCGCGAAGACATGATGCTCGCGAGCCTGTTTTCCGGCCTCGCCCTGGCAAACGCCGGCCTGGGGGCGGTTCACGGTTTCGCGGCCCCGCTTGGAGGCATGTTCGATGCCCCGCACGGGGCCATCTGCGCACGGCTTCTGCCCATCGTGATGGAGGCAAACATCACTGCCCTCGCCCGCCGGAGCCCCGACTCGCCTGCGCTCGCGCGCTACGCAGAGATCGCGCGGATCCTCACGAACGACCCCGGAGCGGATGCGCGGCAGGGCATTGCATGGGTGGAAGAGACATGCGCCGCTATGCGGATCCCGAGCCTCGATACGATCGGGATGAGGCGTGAAGACATCCCTGTCCTGGTCGAAAAGGCCGGGCGCGCGAGCAGCATGAAGGGCAATCCCGTCGAACTTGCGAAAGAAGAGCTTGCCGCGATTATCGATAAGGCTTTGTCAGAATGAGAACATCGGCTTCCGGGCTTTGAGAGAAACGGTCAGCAGACGAGCCCTGGGTGAGGAAATCCTTTGCCGCCTCTTTTTTACTCACCCGGGTTTTGGGCCGGATCCCTCGTCGAGCGCTCCGCCCGGAGCGCCCAGGAGCTGCATCAGGGCTTCGACTTTCTCTTCCAGACGATCGATCTCGAGCTGCTGTTTGTACACCGTGTCGTTGAGCTTCTGGATGGTGTCTTCGTGAAATGCGACTATGGTTTCCAGATTGGCGAATCTGTCGTCACTCATACTCCCCCCGTGAATGCTCTCCGGATTCCTTGTGCTGTCTCTAAATACTATAGAGTGTTATGGCCGGGAGTCAATTCCTGCAGGGTGGATTGCAGTTTTTCGTTCAGAGGGAAGCCCGCTTTCCCGCCGCGAAGGTTCCTGCCCCTCTTCTCCCCGAATAACCGCTCGAGCGGGCCGAAGCGAAAGACACAGCAGAAGGGGGATGATGAAGCGGCTTTTGATGCCCCCCCGTCCGGCCGAAGCAGTGCACCATCTCCCTTCTCCGAAGCCCCTCCCCGCTCTTGCCCTTGCCCCCTGCGTCCCGATGGTGTATAAAAAAACACTGGTTATTTTATAGCATCTTGCAGGAGGATTCACATCATATGAATTTTTTCTTTGACCCTGACGGAGTTGCGGTTATCGGTGCCTCGGCCGACCCCAGGAAGGTCGGCTACTATATCCTGAAAAACACCCTGGGCGGCTACCGGGGCAGGGTCTACCCGGTGAATCCGAGGTATGAGACGCTGCAGGGCGTCAAGTGCTACCCGGATGTCGAGTCGATCCCCGAGAGCTTCGAGCTCGCCGTCTACTTCATCCCCGCCACCTTTCTGCCGGACACGATCCGCGCCTGCGCGAAAAAGGGCGTGAAGGGCATCATCATCGAGTCAGCCGGTTTTGCCGAGGTGGGGGAGACCGGCAGGCGTCTCCAGGACGAATCGGTGCGGCTTGCCAAAGAGTTCGGCATCAGGCTCTGGGGCCCCAACTGCATGGGCCTCCTCGACGGCTACAAGCGTCATGTGTTCTCGTTCATCATCAACGACCAGGTGTTCAAGCTGCTCAAGCCGGGCAACGCCTCGTTCATAGTCCAGAGCGGCATGCTCTCGGCGGGCTTTCTCATGATGATACTCGAGCGGGGCGGCCTCGGCATCTCCAAAATGTGCTCCATCGGCAACAAGTGCGACGTGCACGAGACAGAGCTGCTCGAATATCTCATCGACGACGACTCAACGGATGTGATCGGCATGTATGTGGAGTCGATCATGGAGCCGAAGCGCTTCATGGAGTGCGCGAAGTCGTCGCGGAAGCCCATCGTCATGCTCAAGGGCGGCCAGAGCCCGGCCGGGGCCAGAGCTGCGGCGAGCCATACGGCGAGCATGGCGGGCGACTATACCATCATGCACCACGCGTTCGAGCAATGCGGCGTCATCGAGGTGTTCGACATCAACGAGCTCATGGACATCACGCGGGGCTTTTCCAAGACGCGTCTGCTCAGCCATGACGCCGGGACCGCGATCTTCACCTTCTCGGGCGGCGGCGGCATCATCACTTCAGACCTGCTCCATGCCAGGGGCATGCCGGTCGCGGAGCTCACCCCGCAAAGCCTCAAGGACCTGGAGGAGATCTTTCCCGAGTGGATGGCGCCCTCCCACCCCGTCGACATCTGGCCCGCAATCGAGCGCTACGGCTATGAAAAGGTCTACGGCAGGGGCATCGAGATCATCATGAACGACCCAAATGTGGACTCTCTCATCGTCCACCTCTTTGCCAGCCGGATGGAAGTCGCCCATCTCTCGAACCTCATTACCATGAAAGACAAGCTCGGCAAGCCCGTGGTCGCCTGGTGCGCCGGCAACGGCGAGAAACTGAAAAACTTCAGGATCGACCTGGAAAACGCCGGGATTCCGGTATTCGATGAAATCGTGCGCGGGGTCGACTTCCTGGCCGCCTTCAAGAAGCACGCAAAAAAATCGAAGCGATAGG
>DCDF01000234.1 GCA_002316295.1 Syntrophaceae bacterium UBA1062
GCAGAGAGCCTTCGAGGACTGCCATGGATTCCACGGGGGAAGGCCGTCTGGCGGGTCCGCCGGCAGCCCTTTGCCGTCCGCCCAGCGCCCCCGGTACTTCCACGCGATCACACACCAGGTGACAACGAGTCCCAGCAGTGAGGGAGCGGCCGCGATGAGCAGATAGCCGGAAAAGGAGAGGGCCAGGCTCTGGCCGATGAGTATGTTCTGCGGGTTGCCGATCAGTGTTGCCGCAGAGCCGACATTGGATGCGCACGCAACCGCCAGGAGGTATGGAACGGGATCGAGCCCGCGGCGCCTGCATGCCTGAATGAGCACCGGAGGCACGGCAAGACAGACGATGTCGTTCATGAACACCGCGGAGAGAACGCCGGTGAGCATGATTACCGCCGCAAGGAGCAGGGCGGGCGACGCCTTCAGTGATGTCACCGCCTCTGCGGCCCGGGTGTAGAACCCTCCCAGGCGAAGCTGAGCGGAAATCACCATGAAGGCAAACAAGAGCGCGATCGTGGAGATATCGACGGCTCTGGCGGCCTCGTTCAGACTCAGGACTCCTCCTGCGATGAGGACGATGGCTCCCACAAGAGCAAGGCCTGTACGGTCGAGCTGGAGCCGGGGCAGCCTCCCCAGCAGCATGCCCGCATACACCACGATGAAGACGGCCACGACCGCATGAGTCATGGCCGGACACTAGCTCACTTTAACGGAAAAGAGCAATACCGAACTGTGAAGATATCATCAATGACTCACTCGACATAGATCATTTTCCGTGTCATCCCGCCGTCGACGATGAAGTTCTGTCCGGTGACGAACCGGGACTCATCGGACAGCAGCCAGGAAACGAGCGATGCGATGTCTCGGGGCTCTCCCACACGACCCGCCGGGTGCTGGGCATGATCCTCGGAGGAAAGGGGTTCATCATGGGTATGAATCCACCCCGGGCTGATGCAGTTGGCTCGGATGTTCGGACCCAGGCTCACGGCGAGGGCATGGGTGAGAGACACCATGCCGCCTTTGGACGCCGTGTACGCGAAGGTGTTTTTCTCAGACTGGAGGAAACGGGTGGATGAGATGTTGACGATGGCACCCCTGCCCCGGCGGAACAGGGGGTATGCATGCTTCGCGGTCAGGACCACGGACGTGAGATTGACTGCCAGGATCCGGTTCCACATCGCGATGTCGATCTTTCCGATGGGATCGCCGTGCGGGTCGGAAATGCCGGCATTGTTCACCACGAAATCGATATGACTGTACCCCCGGCCGGGAAGCTGCTCGAACGCCGCCTTGACGGACTCCTCATCGCCGACGTCCACATGACAGAACGCCGCATCGCCCTCGGATTGCAGCTCCGAGACGGTTTTCATGCCCGTTTTTCGGTCGATGTCGAAGATCAGGACCGAATAGCCGTCCTCGAGGAGCCTGCGCGCAATCGCTCTGCCAATGCCCCTGGCGCCGCCGCTCACTACCGCGGCTTTCTTTTCATCGCCCGGATGTCCATTCATAAACGCCTCCACTTATAAGCATAGCCTCAGTGCTGCGCGCGTCAAGGTCTGCCGCTCGAGCACGGTATATCGATGCGTGCGACGATCAAGGATGATCCGTGCCGGTTTTCGCCATACCCGCCGCCAGTGCCTTGAGGGCTGCGGCGGAGGTTTTTATATTAATTAGTGAACAGGTTTTTTCAGTGATGATCCGAGACGATTCGTCCTCGAGAAGCCGTGACATCCATGTCATATGCAGCCGTCCGAGGCAAAAAAGGAGGAGATATGGCTACACGGTATTTCGCCCTTATCCTGGGCATATTCTATGCGATCGTAGGCGTGCTGGGGTTCTTTCCACCGTTGCTTCAGTCTTTACCCCTGGATGCACCCAATGTGTTCGTCGATTTCCTGAAAGGGAGTCTGCTGGGAATATTCCCGTCGAACATCCTTCATAATCTGGTCCATCTGGTTGTCGGGATATGGGGAATCGCGGCCTACCGGAGCCTGGCGTCGTCCCGCATATTCGCAAAGAGCATCGCCGTCATCTTCGGCGTGCTGTTCGTCATGGGGATCATCCCGGTGCTGCGCACCACCTTCGGTCTGATCCCTCTCTACGGCGCCAACGTGGTTCTCCATCTGGTGACCGCGCTTCTGGGCGTTTACTTCGGCTGGGTGGTGAGTGAAAGGGAAGCGCTCGTCGTGAGGCAATGACCGGGAAAGAATCGAATCCGGCTATTTCATGAGCGCCTTTTTCATGAAAAGCCCCTTGATGGATCGGGCACAGCGGTCCATCACACCTCTGAGCGGGGCCCGGCTCACCGGACCCTGCCCGAAAATGCTGTGCCGAAGGCTCGCAGACGGATCGTCGGTGTCGAATGCCACTGCATGGAGCTTTCCTGCCTGATGTCCGGGATTGACGGCAAGGGTATGTCCGATCGTGCAGCGATAGAACCCGCTCAGATAGGGTGATTCATGAATGTGGCCGTGGAGGCTTACCAGGGGCCTGTGCTCCAGAATGAACCGCTCGATGGCCCGCGAGCCGATGGGTCTGCCGGTATAGAGTGTGTCGAGGCCGCTTCCAAACGGCGGGCAGTGGAATACACACACCGCTCGATCCTTTCTGCAGGGCAGAAGGCCGGCGAGCTCTTCTTCCATACTCGGCCTTTTCAGCGCGTATTCCCCGTCCGGGCTGGGCTCGATGCCTTTTTCCGTGCTCACCATGGGAAATCTGCTCTTCACGAAGCCGCTGCCGCGGAGATCTCGGCGCACGAAGTCCTTGACCCAAAACGACGAATCGGTAGTGCATCCGTACCCTGTGAAAAGGACCCCGCCCAGCGTCACTGTCCTGCAGTGAATGCACGCCGCTTGAGGCGCCTTCTCCTGCAGATACTCGATCGCACGGATCCAGTCGTGGTTTCCGGGGACATACAATATCGAAATGCCGGGGCTCCGGCCGGCAATCCCGGCGAAGAAAGGGGCCAGGAACGAGTCGATGAATGAGAGCTGGGCCTGCAGGGCATACGAGAAATCGGCCTGTCCCAGAAGGAGCTTGCTCACGCTCCCGACCCGCGTGGGAAGGAGGTCTCCCCCGATGAAGATGCACTGCGCCTCCTGTCTGAGGGCATAGGCCTCCAGATCGCAATAAAGATCAGCTCTGCCGTGGAGGTCGCTTGCGAAAGCTACTCTCATACACTGCCTCTCCCGCATCACTCTCTACTCATGCGCCAAGTCAAGCATACTACAGGAAAAGCGCTCTCCGGGAAAGAAATTCAGAGTGGAGAGTTCCCTCGAAGGGTTTTCCCTCCGGCCAGGGTCACGTCAAGGAAGCAGTGCGCAGAGATGCTTGAGCATAGTATGCATACGAGGAAAGCCGCGCGAAGGCGGAATTGATTTTTCGGCAATAATCGTGTGATACTTTCCATACCGGATTGTCCGGATAACCATGAAAAATTCGAGGGCGGATGTGACGAAATGACGACCATTCTCGTTCTGTATCATTCACAAGGGGGGAACAACAGGAAAATGGCCGAAGCGGTCGCCGACGGCGTCAATTCAATCGAAGGGGCCGCGGCGAACCTCAAAGACGCCCTCGATGCCGGCCTCGACGACCTGCTCGCGTGCGACGGGATCGCGATCGGCTCGCCGGAGTACTTCGGCTATTTCTCGGGTGCCCTCAAGGATTTTTTCGACAGGACATATGAGCCGGCCCGGGACAAGGTGTTCCGGAAGCCGTATGCGGTGTTCGTCAATGCCGGCAATGACGGATCAGGGGCCTTGAGAAACATCGAGCGCATCTGCATCGGATATCGGCTCAAGAAGGTCTACGATCCGATTGTGATAAAGGGCGACATCACCCCCGATGTTCTCGAAGCCTGCACTCTCATGGGCCAGACCCTCGCTGCGGGCTGCGCGGCGGGAATCTACTGAGACGGAGCCGGGGAGGCGCCTGAGGGGCGGGCAACCGCGTGTGAGGAGAGGAAGCCATCTCCCGGCTGGCTCTCGTCCATCATTCGGGACGGTTCCTGAGTGCGGGCCGAATCCAGGCGGGTCATGGCCCGGGCGCTCGTATGCCACGTGCACCGGGCTGACTTCGAGACGGCCTGAGGCCGGTTACTGTCCGCCGAGCGCGCAAGCAGTCCGATCCCCGCTAGCCGCCCGGGAGAAGTATCGCCTGATGATGATCCGGGAGAGCATGTCCGCCTCGATCCAGTACCGGTCTTCGAGGATCAGGAGGCATCCCACGGTGATCCCTTCGCCGGTGTCTCTGTGACGGGCATATCCGGTGAACCAGTTCCGTCTCCCATCCGGGTCGGTGCCGCCGATGCTTCCGCTCTTTCCTCCGATTGTAAGGTGCTTCAGCACCCGGTCGGAAGAGCACCCTCGAAAGGTCTTGGCAACCGTGCCTTTCCTGACCGTGCGCTCCATCATGTCGGCAAGAGCCTCCGCCGTGCTGCGCTTCATGACCTGGGTCTTTTCCACGGACTGCCCGCGGACGAGCCGGGGGGTGATCATATAGCCCTCGTTCAGAACGGCCGTTACCATCTGGGCGGCATGCAGGGGCGAGATGCGCGTCTGCCGGTTGAACCCGCAGGCGAGCTCGGCCGCGCCGTAATCGTCCTGGGGCAGATAGCTGACACTCGGCGTGATCTCGAATTCGCGGAGCAGGGATTTGCCGAACCCCATCCTTTCCGCGGTCAGCACGATCGGCTCCCGTCCCATGTACATGCTCCCGAGTTTGCCGAAGACCACGTTGTTCGACTTGGCGAACGCGTCGGCCAGTGAGATGTCCTCGCACCAGCGGTTTCGCTTGTTGGTGAGCTGCTGCTTGTAGAGCGTGTAGGCGCTGCCGGTATAGAAGAACATGCTCTCCGCGGTGAAGCCCGCCTGTTCGATGGCGGCGACCGCGGTCACGAGCTTGAAAATGCTCGCGCCCAGCTCAGGCTCCAGGCCGAGGCTGCAGTCTGATTCTTCCCGGTTCCGTCCATAGAGAACCAGGATGTCTCCGCTGCGGGCGTCCATCACTACAACGGCGCCGTAACACATCTTGTATTTGGCTGCGGTATCGATGACGAATTTCTGGAGATCCCAGTCGATGGTGAGGCTGCGGCGCTTGATGATCTCTTCGTCAATATGGACGAGATCCTGTCTCGACAGGGCGCGCACATGCCGAGAAGCGGGCATCTCCTGCCTGACGGCCGCATTTGTTGCGGGCGGTTCATTCTTGCGGGAAACCCCGGTCGTGCACTCGCTTTCGGGATAAAAAGAGAAGAGCGCCACAGCGGCCAGTGCGAGGAGAAGCGGATATCTCAGCCGTAAGAACCTGCGTTTCCTCCTCTTCATCGGTGGAAGTTCGTCAACAGGATACCATCTGTGCATTGACGATTATTAATCCCTTTTTCCGACAGCAAGTCAATGGGCATAACCAAGTCCCTCCTTTTAGAGTGTCGACACGCTGCAGCAGTCGGGCCAGTAGAGGATGGTCCGCTCGTCGGTGCGCATGAACACCCGCACCGGTCCGTCCTGTGATATGACAAAGACGATGCTCCCTCCATACGCGCCTGAAAAGGCTATCCCTGAGTTGTGACGCGTGCCCAGCCCCCCGGGGTCCAGCGGCTCGCCTCCACCCTCCCCGAAGCCATCGGGTCCGGTGATGATCGAGCCTTTCCATGCGGGTGCGACGAGCATGGCCCCGAAGCTGACCAGCTCGAGCTCGGTGGTGAGAATCACCGCTCCGTCGATCACGCCCAGTTGAGAGAGGAACTTGATTCTCTCCGAGACGGTCTTTCTCACGGCTATGCTGGTGGGCACGTCGAGGTCGTCCTGGAGAAGCTGCTCAAGCAGCGGCTGAACGCCTACCTTCTCGATGAAATTGAACCGGGGGATGTAATATTTCCGCTCAAGGCTTTCGGATGGAAGGAGAATGAAAATGGAGCCGTGCCCCCGGGAAGACGCTTCAGAGAGGAGCATTTCGACGACGTCCCGGTAGACGCGCCAGTACGCGTCGCCGTAGGTGATATACAGAGACTGGTTCCTGATGGCCTCCATCAGATGACGCCCCAGCGATCTCACGGTGAAAGGCGAGGGTGTGGCGGGCAGGAATTCGCCGCTCAAAATACGGCCGATCTGGCTGTGGTGCCGGGAGATCACGAGAGACCCCGCATCATTGGCATACACGGTAAAATAATCGGGACGGTACCCCATCTCACCGTATACCCATATGGGAATCTCACTGAACGGATGGGCGGTGGGCGAGAAGGTGAAAATGCCCCATATGGTCAAGTCCTCAGTCTCACCGATCGGGCCGACCGCCATGGCGCTGATGGCAGGATCGAGGGCTGGGGCGAGCTTGGTGATCGAGTCCACGGACAGACGAAGCGGGGTTTCGAGGTGGAAGAGATACTCAGAGGTTCTCCTCTCCCCCACAGCGCCGCCGGCCGGGCCGACCATGACCAGCGCGAACCGTATGGGCCTTCCTTCTTCGCGTTCGAGACTGGCGAGGTAGGCGACCTCTATGACCCTCTTCAGGCGGTGAAACGGAGGCAGGGGGGGCTGGATCTTTTCGTGGAGAGGATGAGCCTGGTCCAGCTCCCATGTCTCGATAATCCGCTGGATGATCCTGTCTTCGAGCATGATCCTTCGCCTCTGTCCCTCATTCTTTGCCGGCGAGCCGAAAACAGCCGCTCTGCCGCAGCTGCAGCATGGCAGCCGTGTTCATTTCGATAACTGCAAGATTCATAATACCTTGCTGCTTCCAGGGCTCAAGCCTCGCCGTCTCGAAGCCGGACAGGGGATGTTTTTGCCCCGGCGCCGGCATAGATCATCAGCACGGCGGGCCCTATACTATAATAGTATCCTGTGTATTGTTCACGATGCGTGCGGGATGGGCGGATCTCTCGAAAAATCCTCCTGCATGCAGCGCTGACAGGGAAAGGGCCCGCCCTGATCGCCCTTGTCTCGACTGATGTTTCAAGGCGCCGGGGTGCACGGATTCTCGTTGCACGAAGAGAGCAAGACGCATGCAGGACCGGACAGGAAAACCTATCGCAGACGTCACGGCCTCGGAGGTCTTCGAAAAGCTCAACATGGGCGTACTGCGGATCGATCAGGCGTCGCGCATCACCTATGCAAATCCGTTCGCCGTCGATATCATGAAGATGCCGAAAGAAGACATCGAGGATAAGCTGCTCCGCGACGTGCTTCCGATTTCCATTTCCCGGCGTCTTTCCCGCGAGCTCGATCGCTCGGCTGCCAACGGCGGTGCGACATGCTTCGAGGCATATTATCCTGGGCATCAGAACCTCTGGCTGTCATTTCGCTGTGTGCCGACCCGGGAGGGGATCCTCGTCTTTTTCGAAGATATCACCGAGCTGAGGCGCACGCGGGAAGATCTCACGAAGACCAAGCAGGATCTCGAAATGCGCGTGCAGGAGCGCACAAAGCACCTCAGGCGGACGAGCCGGATGCTGGAAGAGCAGAAAGAGCTTCTGCTGAGCATCATCGACAATATCCCCGTGATGCTGGTCTTTTTCGACTCTTCGGGTGCGGTCAGGTTGGTGAACAGGGCGTTCGAGCGACTCACCGGGTGGTCGATGGAAGAGGCGCGGCATATGAATCTCATAGCCGCCATGTTTCCCGACCCGGCGTACCGGAAGGAAGTGTGGGAATTCATGATGAGGGCGCGGTCGGGGTGGAAGGATCTCGAGCTCACCACCCGTTCGGGGAGCGTCCTGCAGAGCTCATGGGCCAACGTGTTTCTTTCCGACGGCTCGTTGATAGGGATCGGTATCGATATCAGCGAGCGCATTCAGATGGAGAAAGAGCGCATCCGACTGGCAAGCGCGATAGAGCAGGCGGACGAGGGTGTGGCGATCTTCAATCCAAAGTGGGAGATAGAATACGTCGACCAAGCACTGCAGACCCTGAGCGGTCTGAAGAAGCAGGACCTCATCGGCAGGCATGTGCAGGTTCTCTCTGATTTTTTTCCCGGCGACACATTCAGGAAGACACAGCTCAAGTTGGAGCGTGAGGGAAAGAAGTGGACTGGCCGCTGCAGGCGGAAGAAAGAGTCGGGAGAAACCGTTGAGATCAATCTCGCAGTTTCACCTGTCTATGACGAGAAGGGCCGCCTCATCAACTTCATCCTCCTTGCCCGGGACGTCACCGATGAAATCCGTCTCCAGCAGCAGCTTCTCCAGATCCAGAAGATGGAGGCGATCGGAAACCTGGCGGGCGGGATCGCACAGAACCTCAAGAACGCATTCACGCCGATTCTGATCGATACCGAGGTCCTCATGCAGGACATAGG
>DCDF01000030.1 GCA_002316295.1 Syntrophaceae bacterium UBA1062
GAAATCATGATGGAGCCCGCTCTCGTCGTCGTTGATGAACACGCTTGCGGTGATGTGCATCGCGTTGACGAGCACGATCCCCTCCCTGACGCCGCTCTCCTTGAGGCACTGATTCACCTCCGGCGTGATGTTGATGAACTCGATCCGGTTCTTCGTGTTGAACCACAGCTCTTTCCGGTATGATTTCATACGATGATCCTCTCGACATTGTATTTCGTCACCGCTGCGCCCGGGCTGTCCGCCCCACACCCTATCACTGTATAGTACCCTGGGGCGCCCCGCCCTCAATACCCGGGGGGAGTCCGGTACGCACCGGCGGCTTTATCGAGCATTCCCGCAATGGTGAGCAGCTCCATGTCGCGCCATCTCTTTCCCGCGATCTGCACGCCGATGGGCATGCCGTCTTCCGTGTAGGCGATGGGAATCACCACCACCGGGCTGCCGGTGAGGTTGAAGACTGTTGTGTAGGCGCTGTTCGCAACGAGGTAGTTGATCTCGGTGCCATCGACGGAAACGCCTTGCGTGTAGACGGGATACGGCCCGAAATACGTCTTGGGCTCGATGTGCGGATATGCCGGGGTGGTGCTCACCGGGGTGACCCAGACGTCCCACTCCTGGAGAAACTCCTCCAGCGACGCCGTGAGGGCGTCTCTTCTGGTCAGGTCCGTCATGTACTTGTCAAAGGTGATGGGGTAGACCATGCGGATCATTGGCACATCCTTGCGGTAGGACCATCCGAAGAGGAAGTTCACAAACCTCATCAGCGGCGGGTTATACGGCCCGAGCTCCATGTCCATGATCCTGCCGTAGGTACTCCATACGATCTCGGGATCGAAATTCTCCGGCTGCGCCCGCTCGACCGTGCATCCGGCCCGGGCGAGCCTGCCGGCGAATTCCTGAATCGCGCGGCTCGTCTCTTCGGTCACGGTTATCCCGCCGAAATCGTCGGTCCAGGCAATGCGCAGGTCTTTCATCTCTCTGGGGGGAGGGTCGTCCAGACAGACGACCGGGACATCCTGATCCTTCAAATCCGGTCCTGCGATGATCCTGAGGCTCAGGATAAGATCCTCAATGGACCGGGCCAGAGGGCCGGAGCATGCCAGGTGGCGCACTGACCGGTAACCCACGGAATCCATCCGCGGCATGCCCGGGGAGATGCCGTGCTTGGACACCAGGTTTTCGGTCGGCTTGATGCCGTAGATGCCGCAGAAGTGAGAGGGTATCCGGATCGAACCGCCGATGTCGTTTCCCATGCACAGGGCGGTCATGCCTGCGGCCACCGCCGCGGCCCCGCCGCCGGTGCTTCCGCCGGGCGTTCGATTGACGTCCCATGGGTTGTTCGCCACACCGAAGACCGGGCTTCTGGTCTGGTAGTCCATGGCGATCTGTGGGAGATTGGTCTTTCCCAGGATGACGGCCCCCGCCTTCCTGATCCGTTCCACGACCGTGGCATCGAAGTCGGGGACATACTCCGCGAGGGGGGGATGGCTGTTGGTGGTCCTCAATCCGGCGGTGGCGTAGTTGTCCTTGAAGGTGACGGGCACGCCGTGCAGAGGCCCCCAGATCTCCCCCCGCTTCAGCGCCTCGTCGGCCTCCCGGGCACGCTTCCGAGCACCCTCGGCATCGAGGGTCACGATGGCGTTGAGCCCGGGGTTGTGCCTTTCGATCTGCTCCAGGTATGCCTCGACCGCTTCCGTTGAAGAAATCCGGCCGGTTCTGATCATGTCGGCAAGCCGGTGGGCGGGAAGGAAAACGATCCTGCTCTCCTCCGGGTTCACCCCGGGGGACTCATCCAGCGCAACGGCCTTTCCGGCGCAGAACAGGAAGCCGAACAGCAGGCATGCACATGCGATTGATACAACGACACCTTTCGACCACATCATACGGATCATGCAAAACCTCCTTTCTCTCACATTAAAAAAACCGCTTTCCGGCCCCAAGGATCCATTTCGAGCTGACAGCTCCGGTCTGTGCCGCAGCACGGCCTTGGGCCGCCGGAGAAGTCGATCCTTCATTACCTGGGCCTCTGCTCTCCCGGCCTCGATCTCATACCGCCCGGTGAGGCATACTCTCTCCGGGGTTTCTTCCTCCTCCGGCTCGGACACCGCCGGCCCGTCAAGCGCGGGCGGCGGGCCGTTCTTCTCGAGATCCGCAGATCGGTCGAGCACGACGGCGAGAGCGAGACCGCCTTCGGGTCCCGTGAGAGCGAACATGAGAGGCCCGCCGGGCCCCACGCCGGATTTCGTCCGGTCGGCAGCGCCTCAGGCCGGTCCTTTGCTCACGGCATCGGATTCTCTCTTCGGCTCACGGGCTTTTCCCGGCGGGCTTCATGCTCTCGGGCATGAGCACGGCCGTCACCTCGCCCCGGACGCAGATCGTGTCGCGGGCGAACACCCGAACCTCCACAATGGCCTTCTTTTCGCCCATCTCCTTGATTCGTCCGCGCAGGATGAGGGGAACGCCGATAGGCGTGGGCCTGAGATAATCGACCTTGAGCGATGCCGTGACGAATCTGAGCACAGGCTCGGAGCCCATCTCCCGGCCCTGCCTCCGGTATGCCGCGGCCGATGCGGTGCCGGTGCCGTGGCAGTCGATGATCGAGGCGAGGAGCCCCCCGTAGACAAACCCGGGTATGGCGGTGTGATAGGGCTCGGGCGTGAACTCGGCGATGCTCTCGTCACCGTCCCAGAAGCTCCTGATCCTGTGGCCGTATTCGTTGAGCCTCCCGCACCCGAAACAGTGGCTCAGATCGTCAGGGTAGTAGTCCTGAAATCCCTTTTCGCGCATGACCTCCCCCTGTGCACACAATCATGGCGCCGCACGTGCAATTCCATCGATATGCCCGAGGATACCACAAGGCCCGGCCCTGAGGGAAAGCATTTTTCCACGGCCCGCCGCCTTTCTTCCGAAGGGCGGCCGCCGCTTCACGAGCAGGACGGATCCTCCCTGCTCCCCTTCCTGCACGCACCCTGGGGCATCCTGCATTCCTCACCCTCGAATTCCAGCTCCACTGTGGAATGCGCGATGCCGTGGCAGGACATGATCCTCCGGATCTCGTCCTTCAGGCACGCGAGGTCCTGTATGGTCTGGCTGCCTTTGAGCGCCGCGTGCATGGTCAGAACGTGGTTATATCCGTCCAGGGTCCAGACGTGGGCGTGGTGTGTGTCTGCGATGCCCGGGATCTGTCTGACCTCCCGTTCGATCCCCGGCAGGTCCACCTCGCGGGGGGTTCCCTGGAGGAAGATGTTCATGGTCGTCCTGAAGCCTCTCAGAACATTGTAGAGCACGTAGAGCGTGATGACGATGGAGAGAATGGGATCGATCACCGGGATCTGCCAGAAGAGCAGGACGAAGCCGGCAACGAGGATCGCAAGCCAGCCGAGCACGTCCTCCAGGAGATGCCAGGCGACGATCCGCGCGTTCATCCCCTTTTTGTCCCTGAGCCTGACGACGGCAAACCCGTTGATGAGAATGCCCGCCACGGCGAACGCGACCATACCGGGCGCATGGGAGAGCTGGGGATGAAAGAGGCGGGGGACGGCCTCGGAAAGAATGATGAACGACCCTGCCACCAGGATGATCACGCTGATCATGGCGCCCATCAGCGAAAAGCGCCGGTAGCCGTAGGAGAAGAGCTCGTCGCCCTGCCGTGAGGAGATTCGTTCGAAATACCATGCCGAGCCGAGCGCGAAGCTGTCTCCGAGGTCGTGCACGGCGTCCGCGAGGATGGCCATACTGTTCGTCCAGATCCCTCCTGCGATCTCCAGCAGGGCGAAGAGCAGGTTGAGGAAAAAGGCGAGCCGGATGCTTTCCGTCGCGCCGTGGTGGGAGTGCGCGTGCCCCCCGTTCTGAGAATCAGCATGTACGTGTACCATGCTTCTATTATAGGCATTCCGTCAATGATGGATAGTGTTTTTTCACACGGCTCGGGCAAAGATGCGCAGAAAACCTGGAAAGACCGGGGTGCGATGCCTGCCCCGGCCGGGCGGAAGCGGCCCTGCCTGTCGCACCCTCCCTGCAGAGGGTCGTGGCAGGCCGGACGGTCGTGCTCTTGACTCGGCGCATGAAATGGGCGATCATCCTGATGATACAGGATGAAATTCAAAGGGTGCGTCCCGGCGCAACCCGTGCGCCCGAGGTCATACAAGGGCGGCTCGAGGAAACGGACACCGGCCGCGAGGGGACGCTTTCACGCGGAGCAACGCGTGAGGGAACAGGAGGTATCCATGGTACAGGTACGGTTCGAAGACACGTCCGGCGGGCTCGATGCAGCCGTTGCGTCCATGTTCGAGGCCTTCGGCGGGGGACGCGGCCTGCTGAAGTCGTCCCGCGACGTTTTTCTCAAGGTGAACGGGATCGACTTCAAGCCGCACGTCTACACCTCTCCGGAGGTCGTGGCCGCGGTGGTGCGCTACTTCCAGAGGCAGGGGGCGCGCCATGTCTATGTCATGGAAAACAGCACCCAGGGCAATTTCACCAGGCTCGTGTTCGATATCTGCGGCATGAAGAAAGTCTGCGACGATACAGGGGCTGTCCCGGTGTATCTGGACGAGACGGCGGAGATCCCCATGTTTCTGCCCGGGCTCGAATCGTTCGTTCAGATTCCGGACTTCATTCACGAGCACCTGATCCGCAGGCGGCGGGAAAATCTCTACATCTCGATACCGAAGCTCAAGACCCATTCCATGACCACCGTGACGCTCGGCATCAAGAACCAGTTCGGCCTCATCCACCAGAAAAGCCGGATCGCGGACCACAACTTCAAGCTCCACCAGAAGATCGCGGACATCTACGCCAATATCCGGCCCGACTTCACGCTCATCGACGGGGTCGAGGCGACCAACTACGGCCATTACCCGGCGCTCGCCCAGGAGAAGCTGTGCGTGATACCCGTAAACGTCCTCATCGGAGGGCCCGACCCCCTGGCCGTCGATGTGGCGGCGGCGAAATTTCTGGGGTTTTCCTTGAGCGAGGTTGAGCATCTCAAGCTTGCGGCGAAATACGGCTTCGGCGAGTCGAGAATGGCGAAGATCGAAATCCAGGGCAGCGACATCTTCGACTCACGCCGGCAGAAGCTGAGCTGGGATCTTCTGGAAAAATTTCCCGCAGGGGTGAGAATCATCCGGGGCAGGACCATGTGCTGCACCGAGGGGTGCAGGCGCAACACCGAGGCCGTGCTCGAGGTCTTCGGCCAGGACTATGAGGGCAAGGGGAGCTTCACCATCCTCATGGGGAAGGGGATCGCGGGATCGGATGTCGCGGGCCTGAGCGGCCCGGTTCACATCGCGGGCGACTGCGCCATATCCGAGTGGTATCCGGAGCTCAGCCGAAAGCTCGGAAAGTCGAAGATCACCGTCTCCCCCGGATGCAACAACCTCGCGAAGACCATCGACGGCATCACCCGGTGGCTCCACATCCATCCGCTCAAGCTGGTGCCCATCAATCCGCTCAAATCCCTGGCGCTGCTCATTCAGGCCAAGCTCCACGGGTCCAAGGCGAACATCACGCAGGTGGTGAAGCTCTGAGTCACGCCTCGCAGGTCTGCTTTTTTTCCGGCCTGAGGGCCCGGTTCAGCTTGCCGCTGGAGAAGCCCTCGAGGTCGAGGGTGACGAAGAGGAAGCCCAGGTCTCTCAATGCCGAGACGATGAGCTCCTTGTAGGTGAGCGCCTTGTCCATGTCCTCGATCTCCACCACCGCGGTCTCCAGCGGGAAATACCTCACCCGGCACACGGAAAAGCCCAGCCGCCTCAGGAACGACTCCGCGCTCTCCACCCGTCTCAGGCGCTCGCGGGTGATCTCCATGCCGAAGGGGATGCGGGAGCACAGGCAGACGGTGTTGGGCTTCTCCCAGGTGGGAAGGCCTATCCGCCGCGAGTACTCGCGGATCTCGTCCTTGGTGACGCCGCACTCCACGAAGGGCTGCCAGATGCCGTCTTCCCGCGAGGCCCTGATGCCCGGGCGGTAGTCCTTGAGGTCGGATACGTTCATGCCGTCAGCGACGACGGCGATGCCCTGCCTGCCGGCCAGGCTTTTCGCAATGCGGTTGCGGATCTTTCTGCAGGTGTAGCAGCGATCCGGCTGGTTGCGGGAAAAGGCCGGGTCCTCCTCCATCTCGTCGATGGCGACCACCTCGCACGGGATGCCGATGAGCTCTGCGAGCATCCTCGCCTCCGCCGCCTCTTCCCGGTGTATGATGGGGGAGAAGAAGGTGAGCGCGCGGGCGCCGTCCTGCAGCACATCGCGGGCGAGCCGGGCGAGCAGCGTGCTGTCGAGGCCCCCGGAAAAGAGGACCAGGAGCTTCTTCCTGGCCTCGAGCGCCTTTTTCACGGCCTCAAACTTGTCCATTCATCCGTCTCCTGATCGACCTGAGAATTCTCACCGCGGCCGCGGCCGCGCCCACGCTGTTGCCGATGTTCAGCACCACGAGCCCCGGCACGCAGCTCTGAAGCATGGTGCGCAGCGCCGTGTCGCCCCCGCCGCCCAGCCCGTACCCGACAGGCGTGGGCACCGCGATCACCGGTTTGTCGGTGAGCGAGGCGATCATGGTGGGGAGGATCCCGTCCATGCCGGCGAAGACAATCAGAACGTCCGCCTCCCCGGTCTTGCGGATGCCCAGAAACGGCCGGTGCATCCCCGACGCCCCGAAGTCGAAGGCCCTGATCACGTTCACGCCGATCTCCTCCAGGAGCAGACCGCATTCCCCGGCATGGGGCGTGTCCGCGGTCCCTGCCGTGAGGATGCCGACGGTTCCCAGCCGCTCGCGGGGCGCCTCGCCGGAGGCCACCACCGCCAGTCCGCCGGCCCTGACTGTCCTGGCATCGGGGAACGCCCGCCTGAGAGCGTCCTCCAGCTCGTCGTCGATCAGAGAGACGAACGCGCGGCCGGCCTTGTCGAGAAAGCTGCGTACGATCCTCAGCACCTGGTCCGTGCTCTTGCCCCGGGCATAGATGACCTCGGGAAAGCCGGTCCGGTGGTGCCGGTGAAGGTCGAGCAGAAAATCCTCGCCCTGCTCATACAGCGCCCGGACGATCTCTTCCTGCGCGTCCTCGATCCCGATCTCCCCCCTGCTCACCTTTTCCAGCAGCTCTCTTATCACGGCTTCCTCCCTGTTGTATCTTCCCGGTGCATCTCCCCGGGGTTCGGAGAACCGCCGGAGGAGCCTTCACGGATCAGCCGCAGGACCTCTTCCCGCACCGAGGCGACGGGCAGGCCCTCCCGGTCGGAGATCCGCGCGAGGTCGCGGTATTCGATCTTGGCGCGCTTCGACCCGTCGGGCAGCGTGCTTTCCTTGACGCGCACCTCTCCCCAGCGTGTGCTGATAGTGTAAGAAGTACGCTCCAGCACCCTCCTTTCAATAGGATGAAAACGCGCGCCGATGGAGGTGGTGTGAGTCAGGAGACAGGCCATGACCTCTTCGAGACGCTCCGCCGGGCACACGGACTCGAAGCAGAAGCCGGGCCTGCCCCGCTTCATGATCTTCGGCACCAGGTGCGCGTCCAGGGCGCCCGCGTCAAAGAGCCGGGCAAGGGCGGTCTCGGTCTCCTCCGGGCTCATGTCGTCCACGTCGGCCTCCACCAGATACATGTGAGGGGCGTATCCTTGCTCCTTCGTTTCGCACAGGATGCACCGGCAGAGATTGGGCCATCCGGGGATCTCCCGGTCGCCGCAGCCGTATCCGACGGATTTGACCGTGAGGTCGGGCGGAGGGCTCCCGGGATCCGCCAGCGCGGCTATGGCCGCGGCCCCGGTCGGCGTGGTGAGCTCGTATTCGATGTCCGTGAACCGCACGTTCATTCCCTCCAGGAGCTTTACGGTCGCCGGGGCGGGAAGCGGAATGGTCCCGTGCATGGATCTCGTCGTGCCCGTGCCCAGGGGAACCCGGCGGCAGTAGACGGACCGGACCGACAGGTAGTCGATCGCGGCGGCGATCCCGACGATATCCAGAATCGAGTCCAGGGCTCCTACTTCGTGGAAATGGACCTCTTCCACGGAGACGCCGTGCACCTCGGCCTCCGCCTCGGCCAGTGCCAGAAAGATCCTGCCCGCCCGGTCGCGCACGGCATCGGGGAGCGGAGAGAGGATCGTATCTCTGATCGACGCATACGTTCTGTGCCCGTGGCTGTGCCCGCAGTCGAACGACAGGTCCAGGGCGGTGATTCCCTGAACGCTCCTGAGCGAGGTCTTCAAGGAGAAGCCGTCCACCGGAAGCAGCCGGAAGACGCTCTCCAGATGCTCCTTCGGGCACCCCAGATGAATCAGGCTTCCCAGCAGCATGTCCCCGCTGATTCCGCCGACGGGGTCTATGATCAGAATCCTCACGCATCACCTCCGGAATTGTCTGACTGTATGGTCAGAGACCGTATCCCACTTGTGCCATATTTCCCCTGCCGCAGACAATGCCTTTTCCCCCGGGGAATTTTTCACCATCCATCTTGTGTGCCCTCGATAAAAGGATTATGAATGGAGTCAATCCCGCCGAAAGAGAGGGTGAGGATTATATTTGTGAGGAGCAGCATGAAGATCCAGTGCCTTCTTATCATTGCCTGTTCGTTTCTGTTCATGGGGGCGGCCGCCCCGGAGGCGACCACGTACACGGTCCAGAGCGGCGACACCCTCTCAAAGATCGCGGCCATATACATGCCGTACACCGCTGCGTATACGAAGAAGGAGCTGATCGCCAGCATCAGGGCGATCAACCGGATCGAAGGCCCTCTGTCGATCGGCCAGTGCCTGAGCATACCGGTGGCCTGGAAGGAGCCGGTCAGACCCAGGACCGTTGCCAAGCCCAAGAACTTCCCGGCCAAGGGCCTCTATATGAACCCTTCGTCGGCCGGCACACGGTTTATCTTCGATTCCGCGGACAAGCTCAGGATGTTCGGGGGCAACACCATTGTCTTCGATGCCAAGGACGATATGGGGGCCATCACCTTTCCCAGCCCCATCCGGGCGAAGTACTGCCCCAACGAGAAATACCACCCGAACATCGAAGAGCTGCCGAAGCTGATCGAGTATCTCCACCGCATGGACATCCACGTGGCGGCGAGGGTGGTGGTGTTCCGCGACCCCATCATGGCGCGCAACCGGCCCGAGTGGTGCATCAACCGCGAGAAGCAGTGGCTCGACCCGGCGAACCCCGAGGTGCAGGAATATATCCTCGCCGTGATCAGAGAGCTCGTCGAGAACGGCGTGGACGAGATCCAGCTCGACTACATCCGATACTTTGCCGACGGCAAGACCACAACGGGCGTCGAGGGGCTCTCGCGCACGGATATCATTGCCTCGTTTCTGGAGAAGGTGCATGAGGTCACTGCACCCACGGGCGTTCTGCTCTCCGTCGACATGTTCGGGATCATCATCTGGCAGAGAGACGTCGACGTGCTCGTAGTGGGGCAGGACATCGCCAAGATGAAGCCCCATGTGGATATCATCTCGCCCATGCTCTACCCGTCGCATTTCAACGCGGGCTTCGCCGGGGTGAAGAACCCCGCGGACGACCCCTACCGGTTCATCTATAACGGGGTAAAGAGGATGATGGATCTCGTGGGCGACGAGGTGGTCGTCCGTCCGTGGCTCCAGTCGTTCCCGCTGCGGGTGACCAGGGGATTCGACGAGAGCTACATCCGGGCGCAGATCAACGCGTCCAAAGACGCCGGAGGAACGGGCTGGCTGCTGTGGAGTCCGGGCAATCACTACGGCGACGCATATATCGCCATGCAGAACCTCATGAGGCCGAAGGCAGAGGTTCGGCAGGCGGGCGAGGCGGAAGCCCAGGCCGCAGAGTCCGTC
>DCDF01000085.1 GCA_002316295.1 Syntrophaceae bacterium UBA1062
TTATCATCAGGAATATCAGTGACTTGAACATGCCGGTCCCTGTGAAGACAAAGCAACATTGTACGCTCGCTTACTTTTTTGTCGTTGGCGGGCTTCGAAGATCACCGTGGTCGTAAAATAAGTGCGGAAGGGATACCGGCACTCTTGATTCAGTGACTTCCCGGGCTATTAAAACAGAAGATTTTTCATGAGCACCCAGAGAAGAGAAAGGAGACAATGAAGACATGACGAAATCCATGGAATTTCTGAAAGAGGCTTTCAAGGGAGAATCTCAGGCCCACCAGCAGTACGAGGCATTCGCCGAACGCGCTCTGCAGGACGGATACCCGCAGGCGGCGCGCCTGTTCAGGGCTGCGGCGCAGGCTGAAACCGTGCACGCGATAAACCATCTGAAGGCGCTCGGCTCCATATCCGATACCCGGGACAATCTTCTCAAAGCCGTCTCAGGCGAAACACACGAGTTCGAACATATGTATCCCGAGATGCTCCAAGCAGCAGTCGACGAAAAGAACAAGCAGGCCGAGCGAACATTCCGTTATGCGCTCGAGGTGGAAAAGATTCACGCAGCCCTCTATGCAAACATGCTGGATGCCCTCGAGAGCGGCCAGGAGGAGTATCCCTATTATATCTGTCCGGTGTGCGGCTACACGGCCGAAAAAAAAGCGCCCGGACAGTGTCCCGTCTGCGGAGCGCTCGGAAACAAGTTCAGGGAGGTGGCCTGACGGTTTCGCCGGGTCTTTTCACCACATCTGAATGAACCTGCATGCAGGGTCCTGACCCCATCCTCGAGTGGGCGGGGCCCTGTCTCCAAAGATTTTTCCCCTCGAGATATCAACGCCGGTCCATCTCCCGGCATCTCTGTCTTGACCGCCGTGTTCAGAGATACTAATGAACATCTTCATGCTCGATTCCTTTGTGAAAACCCTCGCCGGCCCCTGCATGATCAGGGAACGCCATCCGGTTCTCGCCTGCTGCTCGGGCGGGGTCGATTCCATGGTGCTTCTGGATCTGCTTGCGCGCGCATGCGAACAGATGCGCCTCAAGCTGGGCGTCGTGCACGTGGACCACGGGATCAGGGGGGAGTCTTCCCGCACCGACGCGATCTTTGTCGAAGAGCGCTGCGCAGCGCTCGGTCTTCTCTGCCACGTCTACCGGCTCTCTCTCGGCCCCAACACCCCGAACCTGGAGGAAGAGGCCAGGCGCAGGCGCTACGAGGCCATCCGCGCCTGTATGATGGACAACGGCTACACGGCGGCCGCAACAGGCCACACCATGGACGACCAGGCCGAAACCCTGATCTACCGGTTCATCCGGGGCAGCGGGGTCAGGGGCCTGGCCGGCATGGAGATCCGGAACTCGTGGGGCCTCGTCCGGCCCCTGCTCGTATTCACCCGGGATCAGGTGGAGGAATATGCCGCTGTCCGCGGGATCCCGTCAGTCGAGGATGTCACGAACCGCGACCCTGCGATTGCCAGGAATCTCATCCGCCGCGAAATCATCCCCGTCATGAGGAAGATCAACCATTCGGTGATCGAATCCGCCTGCCGGCTGGCAGACATCGCGAGAAAAGAAGGAGAACTGGTTGAAGATCTCTCGAAGGAGATCGAGAAATCGGCCTGCGAGCACAGCTGGGGCATTGTTCGGGTGTACCGGTCCCGCGAGCTGTCCGGCGCCCCCCGGGCCGCCGTCGAGCGCATGGTGATCAGGGTTCTCTCGGACATGCTCGGCGAACCGCGGGGGATCGATTCGTCGCAGGTCGGGCTGGTCATGGACGTCATAGCCGGCTCCATGCGTGCGCATACCGTGAGGCGCCGGGTGCGGGTGCAGAATGACGGAGGCCGTGTCGCCTTCTCAATCACCGGCCCGGCGCCCTTCTACGAGTTTCAGGCGGATCGGCCCGGAACCATGACGATCGCCCCGCTCGGACAGCGGATACGGATATTTTCGAAAAGCCGCGGAGCCGTGCGGGCGAGCATCAGATCGCTGCTTCCGGGAGACCGGATCGGAGATGAGCGTGCGGTGAGGGTCCTTGCAGAGCACGGTATCGCGAAAGCGCTGAGACCATTCTGGCCCGTGCTGATCTCCTGCGGCCGGATCGTGTCGGTGGCCGGAGTGCTTGATTCATGCCCTGAGACAGAGCTGAAAACGGAATTTCCCTGTCATGGATAGCATTCAGACACAGCTTTCGCGAGTACGGTCCATAGGTGCGCTGCCCCTGTCGCTGCAGGCCCTCGTCGTGGCGTGCGTTTTCAGGCAGGGGCAGAAGAGCGTCCTGTGGATCGCGGAAAATACCGAAGAAATGTACCAGATCCAGGAAAACCTCTCGGTGTTCCTGGACGAAGATCTGATCCGGATCTATCAGAACCTCGACGTCAGGCCGTATCAGGACGACAGCCCGTCCCGGGAGGTATCGGCCCGGCGCATTTCCCTGCTCTTCAGCCTGCTCTCCGGCAGCCCCGGCGTCTTCGTCGCGCCGTTTGATTCCCTGCTCCTGCCGGTCATGCCTCCGGGCGACCTGGTCGGCTCGGCGATCCATCTGGCCGTGGACAGGGACGTCGACCGTGACGCGCTTGCCGAACGGCTCGTGCGCATGGGATACACTCGCGAGGCACTCATCGACGACATCGGGCAGTTCAGTATCAGGGGCTCGGTGGTGGATATCTTCTCGCCGGGTATGGATGAGCCGGTGAGGATAGACCTCTTCGGCGACACCATCACCTCCATCAAGACCTTCAGGCTCGCCACTCAGCGATCGGGCGGGCAGCTCGGCAGCGTCACCATACTTCCGGCCGGCGAGATCCTCCTGGACATGAGCCATGTGAGGAACGCACGGCCGTGGCTGCGCCGCATGAAGGGTTCCTCCATGGGCGAGCTCATCACGGACATCGAGCAGGGGATCTCTCCGCCCGGCATCGAGTCGTACCTGCCTCTGTTCTACGAAAAACCGGCAACGGTGTTCGACTATCTGCCATCCGGGACGCTCATCGCAGGCCCTGACCCGTTCACTCTGGACACCTGGTATGAAAAGACCTACGCCGTCTTTGCACACGCATACGAGAAGCTGGGAGACCGCAAGGGCGGATACCTGCCGCCTGAATCGTTTCTCGCTGCCAAAGAGGACGTGACCGGCGCCGCAGGCGGCACAGAGGTACGCATTTCCACCTCGCTCGATGGAGAGGGCGCGTCTGTGCCGTTCAGCACCATTTCTCTGATGGCACAGGCGGGCAGGGCGAGCGAAGCCCTGATAGAAACCGCGACCTCATTGAAGGATCAGGGAATGGATGTGTTCGTGTTTGCGGGCAGCGACATGCTCATGGAGCGCCTCGCCTATGCACTCACCAACCGGGATCTCGCACCGGCCGAGGCACACGGCTCCTCGCTCTTTTCCCGCAGCGGCTGGGGGTCGAAGGTCTTTCTTGCGCCCGGGTCCCTGTCTTCGGGGTTTGTCCTGCCCTCTCTCGGGGTGGCCGTTCTCTCGGCGGACGAGGCAATGGGAGCCCGTAAGCGCCGCAGGAAAGGGGCTGCAGGCGGAGCACCGCTCCTGAACCCCTTCACCCAGCTCAACGTCGGCGACGCGGTGGTGCACCAGGAAAACGGGATCGGCATTTTCAAGGGCGTTGTTCGCCTCGAGCTCGACGGCTTCAAGAGCGACTTCGTCCTCCTTGAGTATCTCGGGGGAGACAAGCTCTATGTGCCGGTTTATAAGCTCTCTCTCCTCCAGCGCTACATCGGGGATACGGACGTGTTCATTATCGACCGTCTGGGAGGGACCCGGTGGACCCGGGCCACGGCAAAGGCCCGGGAGTCGGTGGCAAAGCTCGCGAACGAGCTGCTCGCCATCTATGCGAAGCGCGAGAGCAGCTCCGGCTTCAGCTATGACACGTCTGCGGCGGTGATGGAAGAGTTCGAGGAGACTTTCCCCTACGAGGAAACCGACGATCAGCTCAAGGCGGTCGAAGACGTGTATGCCGACATGGCGTCCGCACGCCCCATGGACCGCCTCGTCTGCGGCGATGTTGGCTACGGCAAGACCGAGGTCGCCCTGCGCGCCGCCTATGCCGCGGTCATGTCCGGCAGACAGGTGGCTGTGCTCGTGCCCACAACGCTCCTTGCCCGGCAGCATCTCAACACCTTCCGGCAGCGGCTCTCCTCATGGCCGATCCGGGTTGAGGCGATATCCGGATTCTCCACCTCCGCCCAGAACGCTCAGATCATCGGGGATCTGGAAAAGGGGCGGGTGGACATTGTCATCGGGACCCACGCGCTGCTTTCCGAGCGGGTGAAGTTCAGGGATCTTGGCCTGCTCATTGTCGACGAAGAGCACCGATTCGGAGTGAAGGACAAGGAAAAGATCAAGTCCAAGCGCGCCGAGGTGGATATTCTCACGCTCACCGCTACGCCCATCCCCCGGACGCTCAACATGGCGATATCCGGCATCCGCGACCTCTCCATCATCGAGACGCCTCCCGTGGACAGAAAGTCCATAGAGACCACGGTGAGCAGGTTCGACGAAGAGGAGGTCCAGCAGGCCATCACGCGCGAGCTGATGCGTGGCGGCCAGGTGTTCTTCGTGCACAACCAGGTGTCGACCATCGATACCATGGCCCGGCGTATTTCCGAGCTGGTCCCCCTGGCGCGCGTAGGTGTGGCCCACGGGCAGATGTCGCGCCCGCAGCTGGAAAAGATCATGTCGAAGTTTCTCGACCGGTCCGTGAATGTGCTGGTGACATCCGCCATCATCAGCTCGGGCATCGACATTCCCTCGGCCAACACCATCATCATCAACCGGGCGGACAAGTTCGGTCTGGCGGATCTCTACCAGCTCCGCGGCAGGGTGGGGAGATCGAAAACCAGGGGGAACGCCCTTCTGCTCACCCCGGCTGCAGGCCAGATCACCAAAGACGCCAGGAAGCGCCTGGCCGCGATCAAGGAGTACGAATCGCTCGGGGCGGGTTTCCAGATGGCGCTTCGCGACATGGAGATCCGCGGTGTGGGCGATATCCTGGGCAGGGCGCAGTGGGGGCACGTGACGGCGATCGGCTACGAGCTCTACCAGCAGATGCTGAAGGAGGCCGTGGACAAGCTCCAGGGCAAGGAGGTGGTGCAGGAGATCGACCCCGAGATACACATTCACCTCGACGCCTATATCCCCGAAGAGTACTGCCCGGATCAGCACCTCAGGCTGGGGCTCTACAAGCGCCTGTTCTCCGCCGACGCATCCGTGCTGCCCGAGATCCTGAGCGAGATCTCGGATCTCTACGGCGATCCTCCCAAGGCCGTCAGGGAGCTCATCACCATCGCAGAGATCAGGGACCGCCTGAAGAAGATGCGAATCAAAAAACTGGAAAGGGAAAACAACCATTTGAGGTTATACCTCGGCCGTGATAGCATGGTCGATCTGGGGGTTCTGATCGACATGGTCACTGTCAGGCAGGGCAGGCTCTATCCCCAGGGGGTCGTGGAAATACCGATAGGGGCGGAGGATGTATCGAATGAAGTACGCGATATTCTCTATCGCATTGCTTAGCATCATTGTCACGGCGTGCGGCGACCGGAAGAATGCCTGTCTGATCAGGGTCGGAGACGCGTGCATCAGCAGGCAGGCTTTCCAGGAGCGGATGGAACGCTTTGCCGAGGAATCCATGATCACCTCAGAGGATCAGCTCGATGCCATGAAGCCGGTCTTTGTGGACAATATCATCGAGGAGGAGCTCATCCTGCAGTACGCGCAGAAGGGATTCATCACGGTGAGCGACGAGGAGGTGGAAATATCCATGAAGGGCTTCCTCGAAGGCATCGACAAGGGGGATCTCGACAGGCTGCTCACCGAGGAATCCCGGAACATCAACGACATGCGCGAGTTCATCCGGAAACGGGCGCTTATAAAACGCACCATCGAACGGGCTGTCCACAAGGACATTTCGGTGACGGCCGAGCAGGTCAGGCAATATTACGAAGCCCACGAGGAGGAGTTCATGCATGAGCCGACCGTGGAGCTCCACCATGTGTTCGTAACGAACAAATACGAGGCAAAGGAGGCCCTGAGAAGGCTTCGTGCAGGGCTTTCCCTCGAGGAGGCGGTGCGCGAGTTCGGCGACGAGCAGGACAAAGAGGGCTCGGGATTCATGGGGGTGTTCGCGAAAGGAGACCTGCCGAAGGAAGTGGAGGATGTGGTGTTCTCCATTCCCGAGAGGAGGTACTCGAACATCATTCAGACACAGCGGGGCTACCATATCTTCTTCGTGGCGAAGCGGACTCAAGGCGGAAAGCTCTCGCTCATCGAGGCGTCCGACCAGATCCGGGAAAAACTGGTGGAAGAATCGTTCGAAAAGAAGTATGCAATCTGGATCGAGGATCTCAAGAAAGAGTTTCCCGTAGAGGTAAACTGGGATGGAGTCAAAGAGGTTTCGATCAGCGGTTAGCATACTTGTCTGCCTGGCCCTCGTGGCGATCGCCGGAGGGGGGGCCCATGCCGAGAAGATAGACGGCATCGTGGCTGTGGTGGACGACACCATCATCATGGTCTCGGACTTGGAGGAGCGGATGAAGGAGCTCGGCGCACCGGCGGACAGCAAGAAAGTCGAGCGCCAGGTACTGGAGCTCATGGTAGAGGATATCGTAGTCAGGAAGATCTACACCTCTCTCGGCCTGCCTCCGGTGAGCGAGCAGGAGGCGCAAGACCTGTCAGAAAAGTCCGGTATGACCGTTCGCGACGCCGGGAGCTATATCCGGAAGGCCGCCCTGATGGAGATGATGGTCCGCTCGCGTGTCGTCGTGACCGAAAACATGATCAGGAACCACTACGAAAACCAGCCGCAATACCGGGGCAGGGATTCGGTGCGGCTCAACCAGATCCTCATCCGGAAAGACTCCGCCAAGGCGGCTCGCGCGCTTGATGAGCTGAATGCCGGCAAACCGTTCGCAGAGGTCGCCGGGCGGTACTCCGATGTCCTGTCCTCGGGAAGCGCGGATATCGGATGGGTTGCCGTGGAAGACCTCTCGGAAGAATTGAGGGCTTCCATGAAGGCCGAGAAGCCGGGCGATGTCGTCGGCCCCCTTTCAGTGAGCGGATATACGGCCTTCTACCAGCTCATCGAGCGGGGCGTCCACGGCGCCAGGCCGCTGGAGGAGGTCAGAAACGAGATCACCGCCGATCTCCAGAAGAAATATCAGCTGGAGGCATTCAATCACTGGCTGAAGAAGATGATGTCCCAGTATTTCATCGGGATTTATATATAAAGAAAGCATACCTGCAGGAAAATCAGAGCGGGATCCCCTTTCACGCGGCTCTTACGTTTTTTTGCATCTCACGTCCTTTAAAGAAGTATCGGGTGACATTTTCTTCGAGTCCTGATAATAGATCCGCTTGAAAAGGACATGCAGAAACCGGCAACAATAGGCTACAGACAGCAGGGAAAAGGAAATACGGTCCGGAAACCGACATATGCTGCAGCACCCGGGAGCGGGCCCCGAAAAGCGCATACTTATCATGGAAGCAGGCATGAAGCGGTTATGCAGTCGGCATCGAGAGCCCATTCCCCGTCAATCCGGCAGGTTTCAGCCTTTGAGCCCCGCCTCACAGACAAGGACACATGAAGGACTACATCGAGATCAAAGGAGCATCGGAGCATAATCTCAAAGGGATCGACGTCATGATCCCCAGGAACAAGTTTGTGGTCGTCACCGGGGTCTCGGGCTCCGGCAAGTCGTCGCTCGC
>DCDF01000266.1:0-4652 GCA_002316295.1 Syntrophaceae bacterium UBA1062
GCAACCCTCGACAGGGTTATGTCTGTCGTGGCATTCAGGATATCCTGGCCGCAGAGGATGCCGCATACACTTTCCAGCCTGATGTAGGGTGCCAGGACGCCGATCTCGGAGTACAGATCGTATGGTGTCCAGTCGGAGTGGTAGAAGAAGAACCCATTACCCCACCAGTCGTCCCAAATGCCTCGCCCATTGTCGAGAAACCACATGATATCCCACATATGGCCGTTGCCTCTCTCCATGTAGAAGTTTCCACTGTTTCCCGTGAACAGGCGGACATCCTGTGGCGACGAAACATCAAGCAGGCAGAGCGAGTACCGGGGGATGAAGTAGGAGTATGTACCGTTCCCGATATGGGTGGCGGGTTGGGCAGGGGCCTCCCCTCCCTCCCACAACCTCAGGGTGTCGTCGATGATAAAACTGCCGGTGACCGTGTACGTCCTTATGTCGAATTCCATCCGGCCATCGACATTGTGGCCATCGGCATCGTAATAGATTTTTACCTGGCCACAGGCCGTGTAAGGAAAGGGCGTTGCGTGCAGATACCCCGGCACAACGGATAGCAGAACGACAAAGAACAGGGAAAGACTCGATCTTTTCATTCCTTCGATCCTCCTTTTTATGAGAAGTAATATGAGAAGTTCAGAACAACCTGTCAGAAAAGTAATGTCCGAGTGCGGCTCACCGCTGTTCGGTTGAGCAAAAGGCGAATCATCTCGAGAGCACGGGCCGGCCCCTCCCCGGCGCAGCCCTTTTTCCTGCTCTCTTCGAAGCACCGGCCCGGTGGTCGCAGGCAGCAACTATGCAAGCGAACGAAGGCCGGGGCCGGTCTGAGGAGATACCTCGTGTGTTCGGCTCCCTCCCCTGCGAATGCGACGATTTATCGGAAATACGCCTCCGCTTTGCGTCTTATCCGACATGGCTTGAAGGCGATGAGATTGCTCACGCGAACACAGACTCAATAGAAGGCGAATGCATCCGCGGAAAAATGATTCAGCTCCCAGCTTGTCAGGCATTTGGAATCCTCCTCGAAATTCCAAGTGGAAGGGATACTGTACTTGAAAGACATTCCCCTGCCGGCCTTTACAAGCCCGGTGCTCCAGTCTATACGCTTTTCCGTACCGGCAGTCGTTATGAGCTCGAACACTTCGGCATTGCTTTTCATGAAGAACCCCACCGCCTGCGACACGAGAATGCCTAACCCGTCAGCCCGATCGGAGCACACTCCGTAATCCATCATGGTCATCAACATGAAGTCTTTGTACTTGCCGCCGAAGGGCTCTGTTATGGGCCTGGTCTTGGTGATAAAATACCCGATATGGCGGCCTCTCTTTTTCTCTCTGACCGTGCATATGCTCATGTCGCTGCGCTTACCGATCTTCCATCTCAGCCTCTCGGCGCTGCTGTCGAAGTGGTACCTCTGCGCGTGGTGCAGCCTCGTCGATTGAAGAAGTGCCGATAATCCGTCGGCATCTACGATCTCCATCTCATATTTTCCATATGCCCTCACAATGAGTGCCGGAGAAAACGCCTTTGCCAGCGTTCGATAAAACCCGTCAAAGACCTTCACGATCTTCCTTTTCCCGAGATGATACTCCAACAGGGGCCGGATGGTCTTCATCATGAGATATCTGGGAGCAAAGCCCGGAATCGTGAACCCGAGCTTGCGATAAATAGCCAATGCAATGTCGTTCGAGAAGACCCCTCCCCAGCCGATGTTTCTCTCGTGAAGCGTTTTTTCCATCCCCCTGACCAGTCTTGTGGCCAGGCCCTTTCCCCTGTACGCGTCCTCTGTATACAATGCCCCGGCCCATGCCCACTGATAGACCTTGTCATCGACGAACAGCCTGTCCGGCACGGCGAAAAAACGGCAGGCGATAGCGTTGTCGACCTCTATGTAGAAAATACAGGGGAATGAATCATAAATGTCAGGGCAGCCTCTCAATCTCTCATGGAACGAGCTCCATTCCACATCGTTGGCGCGGCTGTCTCGTGGCGGCCGTGACTTATGTCTGTTCTCCAATTCGCCAAACGTGATGAATCCAAAGCCGCTGCTTTCTTCAGTTTCAATCATGGCCGTTTCTTATAGGTATGCTCTTTGAGAGCGGTTGGCGGAAAGGTCCGGGCGCATGCCCAGCAGCTCATCCACACCCGTCCGATCAAGAATCTCGGCAGGTCCTGTTTCGAGGCAGGGGTCATGCGAGACAGCTTTGCTCACTGTACATCAGGTGAACTGCTCCGGCTCAACTTGAGATTACGTTCTGAATCGTCCCGTAATGCCTGTGTCTTTGAAACACGCTCCAACCCGATCGAGAGGTCCAGTCCTTTGTCCCTGATCGCCGGCAGGATAATATCGAGGATATCGGGAACTTTCCTGTTGTTGTCATGGAGCATGACAATATCCCGCGCCGCGATCCGATCGGTCAGTGTCCGTGCAATCGTCTCAGCGTCGTCACCCGATCTGTTCGCCCACTCTCCGCCCATGTTCGACCAGAGCATGATCCTCAGGTTCAGCGACCATGCAGCGACGAGCATCTGCGGGGTGACTCTCCCCCCCGGAGGGCGGAAAAATCTCGGATTGATGCCGTAGCTGTCTCTCAGAAACCTTTGGCAGCTGCGCATGTCTCTGAGACATCCCTTGAAATCAAGCATCCGCCCGTTGTCATGGGTGAATGAGTGGTTGCCCAGCAGGTGGCCGTCTTTCAGCACTCTTCTTACGATCCCGGGGCAATCCCGGGCGAATCTGCCCACCACGAAGAACATGCACCTGGCTCCGTGAGATTTCAGCTTATCGAGCACCACCGGGGTTATCTTCTCATGGGGTCCGTCATCGAATGTCAAGAGCACGGATTCGCGGCTTCCTGCATCGAGACGGCCTGTAACGACCGTGTTCACCAGGATGCTCCTCATGAGGAGCCTGAAATGTCTATTGAGCTTCAACGGGAGTGCCTCCTATCTTCATTCAACGGGAAAAGACCCCCATGAACTCGGCAAAGCCTGATTGCCGGTCGAGACGTCGCGGCCTCAGCCACGACCGCACAGCCATGAAACGCGCATACTGTTGAAGCAGATCATCGTGTATTCAGGATACCGACACACCCGAATCAACGGATCTCAAGAGTTCCATGAAGTGAATAGCGAAGAAAGGGAAGCGGGGGCCTCCAAATTGAAGGCCCCCCGTTTGGGCTTGAAATATCAGGACTTACTTCTATAGTCCCTGGACTCCATCAGTACAGCCTGACCTGTATTCCGCTCGGCGGGCTGATCGCGGAGACTCTTCCTTCTCCGGACAGGATCCGGATATTGTCACGGCTGATCCACTGGTTCTGCGGGTGTGACGGAACCCCATGCATGGACATCATGACGTGGTTCCAGCCTAACCTCGAGTATGTTCCCCTGAAGTTCATGGATGAATAGTCGCACTTGAGATTATCGTTGATCCACAGCTGGAACACCCCGTTGCTCTTACCGAGGTCGTTGAGCTTCAACCTGAACTTGATCTTGTTCCACTTCCCCGGCACCAGGGCAACGGGCGACCCGACGTTCTGACTGTATGCATGCCAGATATCACCGGTTCCCCCGAGGCCGTCGGCCCGTGTCAGCTCGGCAAAGGGCCTTCCACTGCTGTCAACGCCGACTGCCATGTAGTACGGGGCCCAGGTGTTCGGCTTGGTCTGGCCCTCTGCCCGGTTGTATCCCGCATTCCAGGATTCGAAGCAGTTCATGATCCAGAGCTTCATTGCCGTGGAAGGCCACCGGAATCCTTCGGACGGGTAGTAGTACTCCTCAACGGTTACGTCGGTCACCATCTGGCCGGGCCTGGAAAGCAGAGGATGGTCACCGAAGAAATGGACATAGTTGCCGGGGTTCGAGCTCCTCATCTTGATGGCATAGTTGCCTGCATACACCGGGCTGGTCTCTATCCTGGTATCCCCTGCCGCATAGTCGAACTTCCAGTTGTTCACATTGTTCTGCTCCCACGTTTCGCTGAGGATCACCGTGGACGTAGCAGGTGGGTTCTGGGGCTCGGCGGGGGGTTGCTGAGGCTCGGTCGGAGGTTGCTGAGGCTCGGTGGGCGGATTGCTGCCCGATCCGATAGGGCCGATGAAGTAGTTGCCATGAGCGTCACGGTTCGACGGCCTGGTGTTGGTGACATAGAAATCATCGAAGTCGACATACATGGGCCTGCCGTTGCTGGGGGATTTCTGGTTCGATCCGATGAGGAACCTGGTCCATCCCTGTCTTGCGGTCGCGTTTCCTCCGCTCCAGTTGACGGCGGTGTTGGAGGCGATCAGCTCTCCGTTGAGCCAGAGCCTCCCGATCCCGTTGCTGCCGTTCGTATCCATCTTGATATGGATCTCCACGCAGAACCAGGATCCGTCCGATTGGCTTCCATAGATAGCCTGCCAGCCCTTGTTTGCAAAAACCTGGTGGGGGTTCGGTGTTCCCTGTGCACCGACCGAAATGCCGTTGTTGCCGTAAAATTCCGGGATACAATCTTTACCCTGGGCGCCGGTGTTGATGTAGAGCCACTTGTCATAGCTGAGAGAGCTCCACTTGAATCCTTTTTCGTATCTCATGTACCAGCGTATCCAAAGCTCTTTCTGGGGAGAGTTGAAATTGAGGAGTGTACCACCGCTGTTGCTGTTCGTTCC
>DCDF01000266.1:4827-10909 GCA_002316295.1 Syntrophaceae bacterium UBA1062
ATCTGCTCACCTTGGCCTTGGCATGTTCCGTCCAGGGCCTTCTGGAGTCCGTTGCATGAAAGGCCGCCCTGAGTCTGGTTCCATTCCGGGCAGTTATATGTTGTCGACCAGGGAAGATCAACTGCTGCATTCAGGGATGATGCAGTTGCGGCGCAGAAGAACACGGCACACACTGCAACGATGGTTTTTGATGCTTTTATCATAGGTGCTTCCTCCCATCATTATTTTGCAAGCACCTATCAAGCAAGGGAGATGCCACTTCATCGAGAGATGGCCTGTCGCTCTTCCTGCATGAATACCGACAACTTACAACGCACTCTTACAACCGTGTCATTTCATCATGACCGTTTCCTGTTCAAAAGTGTACGCCGAGTCAACGAAGATGTACATACTCCAAGCGAGATATTATGTCTTTTCCTCCCGGCCGTACATTCCCTATACAATATGTCTTGAAGTCTGGGAGGATCGGATTCTTAATATGCACGAATCATTCAACGTATGGAAACATGAGTCTTCTGTTCTTCTCACAAGGCACTGAATAATTCCTCGTATTGGCGAATTGTGCGTTCGAGAGAATACATCTTTTCCACAAAGGCTTTACCTGAAAGGGAAAACCGGCGCCTCAGAGAATCGTCCCGGATCAGACAAAGCAGGCACGCAATCAGGCTCTCTCGATCGTCGGGCCGGAAAAGAAGCCCGTTCTCACTGTGCCTGACTACCTCATTTATCCCAAGCACATCAGCGCCCACGACTGGTACCCCTGCAGCCATTGCCTCGAGGACGGTGAGCGGCATGCCTTCATACTTCGAGGGCAGACAGAAGATGTCGAACAGCCTCAGCAAGCCGGGAACATCTTCTCTCCTGCCCAGGAACAAAACCTGATCCAAAATGCCCGACCGGCTGGCGAAAGAGTGCAGCTCGCCATTCATGAAATCCTGCCCTGCGATGACGAGCACGGTGTTCCCGTGTTCTTTCGCCAGGTCCGAGAAGGCCGAGACCAGCAGCTTGAGATTCTTTTCAGGCCTGATATTGGCCACCACGCCGATAACGGTCTCGTTGGGCCCGATCCCGAGCTTCTCTCTCAACCCGTCGCTTCGGGCATTCCGGAAGGCCTCGACATCAATTCCGTTCGGGATGAGATGCACCCGGTTTTTCGGGATCCTGAGATTTTTCAGATAGTAATCCTCTATCTGTTCCGAGATCGCGACCACGCCCTCTACGTTCCCGAGCATGAGCCTGTTGGCGACTTTCTTGACAGGCGGAAGCTGCTCCAGCTGCCACCGGGAATGCTCGGTGTAAATGAGCTTGATGTGAGTGAATCGGGTAGCCAGAAAGCTGTATACCAACGGGCTGAAATGATGGGGGTTCACTATCTTCACCTGCTCATCAGCGAGAATCCCTCGGAATTGCTTCACGAAATCGGCATCGATTTTTTTCGACTTGCTGATGCAGTAGGTCTTTATCCCCAGATTTTCATACAGGGCTCGAAACGGGCCGTCTTCGAAGCCGACGACTATGCTCGAGTACCTGTTTTTGCCGAGGTTGCGCACGATGTCGTATACGACCCTCTCCGACCCGCCCATGTCGGCAAGCGTCCAGACGACGAAGGCAATCTTTTTCTTCACGTTTCTCAATATTCGTGCCGTGAGACATGCCGTTCGGTGCGTATCCATTTTTTCGCACGATAGATCCGCATGAAGCTCAGGATATCGATGACCGCTTTCCATATGAGAAAGAAGGGGGCATGAAAGGCCGCTTTCATCACCTTCCAGTATGAACCGGAGAGATATACGCCCAGCGCAAAGAGCGCCATCTGTGCCGCCAGGAGCAGCACACACACGATGATAAGCAGGCCTGCCGGGGCCGAAGAAGGAAGAATGACAGCGGCAAGAAAGGCCAGTATGGTAAGATTGAGCTGAAGCGAATAATTGGGCAGCACCAGAGGCATGGACGCATCGATGACAAACAGGTCTCTTTTCCTGATCCCTTCGGCAAGCAGTCGAAAGCCGTACTTCCACAGGACATGAAACCTGCCGCTCGACCAGCGAAGCCTTTGCGTTGTAGCCTGCTCAAGAGACATCGATTCCTGGTGAAACACCTTAGCCCTCAGCGCAAAGCCGATTCCGGTTCCATCGCCGATCAGCTGGGCGTAGTATTCCCAGTCTTCACCGATCGAAAAGGCTGTCCATCCCTTGCTCGTCAGCAGCTCGGTGGTGAGGCAGACTCCGTTGCCCATGAGATACGACGTCAGCCCCAGCTTGTATTTCGCATGATGATACAGATGGTTTCCGATTGTTCTCGAGACGTACAGCAGCTGGGTGAACCAGCTGTCCTCCCTGTTTCCGACCGCATTGTGGCACTGGATAGCCCGCTCTCCTCTGCATATCATCTTGCTGAGCTCACTGAGAATCCCCGGATCGACAACGTTGTCTGCGTCTACGATCAGCACGGCGTCATAGCTTTTCAGATCGACCTGTTGGATGGCCCATGAAATGGCATGCCCTTTTCCGACGCGATCACGGTCGTGGCGTTCGAGCACCCTGACAGGATATGCTCCGCATACGTTCACCGTATTGTCGGAGCAGTTGTCCGCGACGATGTAAACGGCAAACAGGTCCTTAGGATAGCGTATGTTGAGAAGACTTCTGCACAGCCTCCCTATGAGCATTTCCTCATTATGGGCAGGCACGAGAATGATGAAGCGCGCATGTTTTGCAGGCTCGGCGCTTTTCGGCTCCGGCAGGACAAAGTAGGCCGCGGCCAGAAAAAGTGAATATATCACCCCTGCGGCCAGATACAAAATTAGGCAGATTAGCATGAGATACGCAATCAGCAGCGTCATGCGCGCATTCCTCGAGATCCCCCTTCTGCGAGAGAATCATACATCTGTTCTATACGCCGGCACCAGTCGCGTACATTGTAGCGGCTGTTCACTGTTTCTTTCCCTGCCCGGGAAAGCCTTTTCATCTGGTCCGGCTTGTCTATCAGCAGCATTATCCTCTCGTGTATCGCTCGACTTTCTCCCGGCGGGACGAGAAAGCCGTTGATTCCGTCTTCGATCACGTCTGGCACTCCGCCGACAGCCGAGGCTATTACCGGTATCCCCATGGCCATGGCCTCGAGCAGCGCCATGGGAGTGCCCTCAGTCAGAGAGGGAAGAACGAATATGTCGAGAGCAGGAAGCCACTCCTCACTGTTTTCCAGGAAGCCCGTAAAAAGAACATCCCGATCGAGCCCCGCTTTTTTGACCATGCTCGAGAGGCACTCTCTTTCCGGGCCGTCACCCATAATCAGGAGCTTATACCTTTTGCCATGGTGTTTCATCTCGGATGCCGCTTCGATCAGGTACCTTGCCCCCTTCTCCTGGCTGAGCCTTCCGGCAAACCCTGCCACGAACTCATCCACCCCTATAGAGAGCGAGGATCGTTTTTCGAGCCTGAGCCTGTGGAAATCCTCCTCTTTCAGAGTGCTGCCTGCAGCGTTATGCACCACGTCGATACGGCCGCCGTCGAGTCCGCTGATCATCAGATCCCCCCTGATGCCCTCGGAAACCGCCATAATCCTGGTACAGAGCCGCAAGACGATTTTATCGAGCATGTTATAGAGCTTGAGATTTCCGCCATTGGATATATATCCGTGACAGGTGGAGATGCCGGGGATTCCCAGCAGCCTGGCCGCGGGCAGCCCGCAGATGTCGGCGAAGTACCCGTGGGTGTGCACCAGATGAAAAGAGCCTCCTCTGAGGAGGGCGAAGATTCTTCCCGCGACCCGCGGCACTCTGAAGGGATCGGCGTCCCTCCGGACAGCGACGGGAACTCTCTCGAAATGATATCCGCACCTTCTGAGCTCACAGGCGAAATACGGATCATTTTCCCAGGGGCGCACCAGGAGGATCGGGAAGATCTCATACCTTTCCCGATTGACGTGCCTGAGAAAGTTCAGGCTCACCTTCTCCGATCCCCCGAAGGTGATCGGGGTGAGAATGTAGGCGACCCTGATCAACGGCTAGACCAGCACTTTTCTGTTGAACGGGCCGAGGGCCCTTATCTTTTTTATTTTCCTGAAACCCGCGTTCTCGGCGGCGCTTATCGACGGCGGATTGGCCTCATGCACGACGCCGAAGACCTTTCTGTATCCACCGGCCTCGAGGTCATGGCAGATATGGCAAAGCATCTTTGCCATAAGCCTGTTGCCTCTGAACTTGCGGAGAGTGGTGTTGTAGTTCAGCTCCACGGCATCGGCAGGCAGTATCAGGAACCTGCTGTGATCCCCGCCGGTCAGGACCCAGTGGATATAGGCAAGCTCATCGTCCTTGAAAGCCAGGTAGCAGGTTTTCAGATTCAGGATCCGGTCATAATAGAATTCTCGCGGCAGGTCCATGCCTGTGCGTATTCGAGCCAGTTCTTCGAGTGACGGCTTCATCACCCGGTAGCAGGGGTCCATGGGTATCTCGGGAAGGGATTCGGAGAGATCGTTCTCCATGAGCCAGAAGGTGTTGACTCTCAATGCGCTGTAATAGAAGAATCTGAACAGGCTCGACGGCCTGTTTCCGTAGTGGTGGTACGCCGTTTTCCTGTAATCCGACAGTGCGGCAGCGATATTTCTCATGGCACCCGGGGACTTTCCGCTCTCCATCGTTTCGACCTCCGTTCGTTTCGGGTTATCGAGCAAGCGTCAACGCGCTTTCCGGCCGATCTCCCTTGCCGCAGCATCTGTCGTCCGCTGCGCGTCCGCCGCCAGCCGGCTCATCACTGCGGAAACCGCCACGTAGAACGCCCAGTAAACCGAGTAGGCCTGGCTCAGAAACATGCCGGACACAAAAAGCCCGGTAAAGCCGACCATCCCCATCTCTCCTATCCTGGTTAATTTCTCCGGGCAGGCCCGTCTCTTGGTCTTTCTGAATATCCGCACGACATTCAAACTCATCAGGAGAAACAGGCCCATGCCTATTACCCCTGTCTCGGTCCCGATCTGCACCACCATGTTGTGGGCCGCCTGCCAGGGTTGCGATTCAAGGTTTCGTTTTTGACGGTCCAAGCCCACCGCCATGGAAAAATTCTCTACCCCCACACCGGTAAGGGGGTCCCGGAGCATTTCATTCAGGCCGATCTTCCAGATATTGAGCCTGCCTGTCTCGTCCCACACGTTATAATCCTCTTTGATCTCGAAAAAGGTTGTATACCGCTCGAGGTTGAGAGGCGCGAACGCGACAAAAGCCAGGCAGAGTATCACGAACATGACCTTCATGGAGGGCCTGACCACCCGGGTCTTCGTGAACAACAGCAGGAAGGCGGCCATGCCGAAGGCCAAAAGCCCTCCGCGTGAGGAGCTCATGAGGACGAGGAGGGTTCCTGCTCCAAAGGAGAGTGCACAGGCCATCCGTACCGGCATGGAGTTTCCCCGCGTGATGAAAAGCAGGTTGAAAGGCAGAAACGACAGTGCGAAAAACGCCAGGTCGTTCGGGTCGAACATGTCGGCGAAGTACAGCCTCCCGGACACGATCTCGCCCGAGACAACCGAGTATAATGAATACAGCCCGTTTCCCAGGCAGCCGACAAGAAGCACGGCAGATAATTTTTCCACCCTGTCGACCACCTTGAAAAAAATGAAGACGAAAAGAACGACGTTGATATACGCTGTAAATATCACCTCGAACGATCTCCCTGCATACAGCGAGAATGGAATGCCCATAATCATGACGAGCAGCAGCGCGGCATACAGTCTCATCTGTTTTTCCCCGAAGAGCGGAACGGCAGGGGAGCCGCCTGAACGCAGAAGGACCAGAAGCATGGTGAAAATTCCTGTCAGCAGGGCCGGCCTCAGCGGTGCAATGGCAGGGAATATGTCCTGCGGCCTGCAGAGCAGCACAAAAGTCCAGAAGCAGAAGACAGTGAAATGCGTTCCATAAATGATCTTCTCATCCCTTCGAGAAGGCGCGGCCGCGCTTTCCCTCGGGCTTTGCAATGGTATCTGCAAGGTATGGCCTCCTTTTCAGGAGAAACAAGCCGGGGTCAGGTCTTGACATGTGACAAGCCTAGGCGGAATCAGGGGGTCGATCAGCCGGGGTCAGGTCTTGACATGT
>DCDF01000089.1 GCA_002316295.1 Syntrophaceae bacterium UBA1062
TATTCAAGAGCGAGTACCGGTTCTGGGAGGAATAACGGCTGACGCCGCCAAAGGGGGCAGCGCCTCCCGGGGCGGCGTCACGCAGCTTCACTTTTTGTCTTTACTCCTGAACCTTCCTCTGGCGGGCGGCAGGAATCGCCTTTTCCGAGCCCATCCACTCTCTGAGTGGTGAATTCCCTGCATCGTAAAGGATAGCTCATTTCGATGTTTTTTTCAGACGAGCAAGACCTCGAGAGGACCCAATCTCATCAATCCCATGATCTCTGTTTGATATATGCGCAGCGTGATACCACATGTCAGGGCAATGATCACCGAACGTTTTCTGCAGCTCCAAACAGGGCCATGGTAGCGGTGCGATTTTGCTCTCCAAGGAAACGCCGACCTCGTCTCTTGTCCGAGTCAGACGGATCTGGTAGAACACCGGCAGTTCTTTGTGTCAGATGAGTGATATGCAGAAGGAGGCTCGTATGAACAATCGTGAGAACGTTCAGTTCGCGTCCGGAGGGCTCAAGTGCTCGGGCTGGCTCTATCGGGCGGGAGGCGGCCCGCGTCCGTGTGTCGTGCTGGCCCACGGTTTCGGCGGCACCAGGGAGATGCGCCTGGGCGCGTATGCCGAGGCGTTCGTCGAGGCCGGGTACCATGCGCTGGTCTTCGATTACCGCCACTTCGGCGACAGCGAGGGCGAGCCCAGGCAGATACTGGACATCAAACGCCAGCACGAGGACTGGCGCGCGGCTCTGCGCTTCGCCCGGGGCATCGATGGAGTGGATCCGGAGAAGATGATCCTCTGGGGCACGTCGTTCAGCGGCGGGCATGTGGTGGAAGTGGCTGCCCGGGAAAGCGGCATCGCGGCCGTCATTTCCCAGGTGCCGCACCTGAGCGGGGTCGCAACGGCCCTGGCAGCGGGCCCAGTCCAGAGCGCCCGCCTGGGGCTGGCGGCCTGGCGCGATCTGACGCGTGCGGCGCTTCACCGAAGCCCCTATTACCTGCGCGTCGTCGGCCGGCCGGGCGATCTCGCGGCCATGACGACGCCCGGGGCAGAAGAGGGGGTGAAGCGGCTCTACCCGGAAAGCTACGAGCCTGACGAGCGGGTGGCGGCACGCATCTTCCTCTGGGTGGGGCTCTATTCGCCGGGCAGGCTGGCAAAAAGGCTCACGGTCCCCTGGCTGGTGCAGGCGGCGTCAAAGGACAGGACCACCCCGATCGGGCCTGCCGTCAGAGCGGCCATGAAGGCGCGGCAAGGCCAGCTCGTCGTCTATCAGTGCGACCATTTCGACGTGTACGTGCCTCCCAGGTTCGGCCAGGTCGTGGATGATCAGATAACCTTTCTCAGGCACAGCCTGAAGTGATCGGTCCGGATAGGGCGTGCATGCATTTCTACCGGGGCACGTCGTGTCTCGCACCCTGAAGGCCGCGGTGAAAGGAAGGCTGCACGTCCGCCCGGGCTGCTTATCGAAGGTGATGCGGCCGGCGAATCATTTCTTTCCGGTCATATCCGCCCGGAGAAAGATCCGCGGGTACCTGCAACCGAAAATCCGAGGGGCGCGTGCGCTCATGAAACGCAATGAGGAAACGTGATGAAGCAGAAAAGAAGCCTCGGCACTCCCCGATGCTCTCTCAGTACATCTCGTACTTGGCGAGGCGTCCGTCGAGCGGGCCGTTTTTCAGCGGACGCTTCCACGAGGTGCGCAGTCCCACAGACTTGATGAGCCCGCGGTCGCCGAAATATACATACGCCTTCGACCCGGTGCACTTTTTCTTGAGGAAATCGCCGAGCTCCTTCATGAACGCTCCCATATCCTGTTTTCTGCTCAGGCGGATGCCGTAGGGCGGGTTGGTAATGATGGTAGAGGACTCGATCCGCTCGATGTCCTGAAAGCGTTTTTTTGCATAGGCGATGTTCTTTCCGCCGGGCAGCCTGCACGAGTTCGACCGGGCAGAGGCGACGGCCTCGCCCGATGAGTCGCTGCCGGAGATGAGGCCCTGAGGGAGGTCCCTGATGTCCCGGTCAGCCTGCTCTTTCACACCGGCCCAGACGTCGCGGTCGAAATCCGGGAGATACTCGAACCCGAAGGCGGGGCGCAGATACCCGGCCGGCACACGGCAGTAGTGCATGAGCGCTTCGCACAGCAGCGTGCCCGAGCCGCACATGGGATCATACAGCGGGGTCTCGCCGTTCCAGCCGCTGAGATAGACAATGGACGCGGCCAGGGTTTCCTGCATGGGGGCGTCCACGGCGTGCCTGCGGTAGCCCCTGCGGTGCAGCGAGCCGCCGGAGGTGTCGAGATAGATGGTGGCCTTGTTGCTGTAGATGTGCAGATTGAAGATCACGTCGGGGTTGATCCTCTCGACATCCGGCCTGCGGGTGCACCACTCGTTGAATGTGTCCACGATGGCGTCCTTGAGCACCAGGGCCGCGTACTGGGAGTGCGTGATCTTGCTGTGCGAGACGTTCGAGTTCACCATGAATGTCTTGTCCAGGCCGAAGAGCTCGGGCCACGGGATGCAGCGTGCCATCTTGTAGAGATACCTGGTGTCGTGGCAGTCGAAGCTGATGAGCGGTGCGAGCACCCTGGTGATCATGCGCGACATGTAGTTGATGCGGTACAGGACGGCCTTGTCCGCGTTGAAATAGAGCCCCCGGAAGGTCGGCTTTACGTCGCTTGCGCCCAGGGCGGTGATCTCCTGCATCCCGAGATCCTCGATCCCGTCCGCGACCTGAGCGAAAAACCGGTAGCTCTTGAGATAATTGTACATCCTGAAATTCATGGTACGTCTCCGATCACTGAATTGCAAGGCATACAGCATGGACAGGATGCTGTAAAGATCCGAGTGTGCGTATTCTTGTATTTGGGGTCGGGAGGGATATCTTTTATGTTATCAACCGATTTTCCTGGAGCCGTGTTTTTTCCAGGGCGGCGGCAGCTCGGACGGCTGTTCCGGGAACTTGGGCAACAGGGGCTGCCGGAGATGTGAAAAAGAGGAGAGGAAGGAGAAGAGAATGATCGATGCATTATCGCCGGACAAGCTCAGGATCAGCTGCAATCCGGAAATCTTCGGGTGCGATGACAGCATGGGCGTTTCGCCCCTCCAGACGATCATCGGCCAGACAAAGGCGCTCAGGGCCCTGCAGTTCGGGATGGACATCGCCAACAAGGGCTTCAACATCTATGTGTCCGGAGCCCCGGGCACGGGCAAGAAGACCGCTGTCGAGCGTTACCTGCACAAGATCGCCAGGGACAGGCCGACACCGCCCGACTGGTGTTATGTGAACAACTTCCAGGAAAGCTACCGGCCGAAAGCGATCTCCCTTCCCGCGGGAAGGGGCAGGATATTCAAGAGACAGGTCGACCGTTTCGTCGAGGCGGCCCGGAGCGAGATCGGCAAGGCCTTCGAGAGCGAGGAGTACATCGCCAAGAGAAACAGCACCATCAAGGAGATCCAGCAGCAGAAGGAAAACCTGATCACCCGGATCAACGAGCGGGCGCAGAAGCAGGGGTTCGTCATCCAGCCCACTCCCATGGGCCTGGTGACCATCCCCATGAAGGACAACCGGCCCCTGACGGAAGAAGAGTTCCGGGCCATGGACAAGAAAGAGCAGAACGCCATCAGGAGAAAGCAGAAGACCCTGAACGAAAAGATGAAGGAGACCGGGAGGCAGATGGTCGCCATGGAGAGGAAGACCCAGGAGATGATCGAAAACCTGGATCGCGAGATCGCCTCCTATACGCTGGACTCTCTTCTGGAAGACCTGAAAAAGAATTTCCGCGATATCCCCGAGGTTGTCCGCTTTCTTGAGGATATGCGCAACGACATGCTGGAGAACCTGGCCATGTTCAGGGCCGAAGAGGGACAGCAGAACCTTCCTCCGGGGATCCCGCCCGGGATGCCTATGGTCCCCAGAGACGATATCCGATTCCGGAAATACCTGGTCAACGTCGTGGTCGACAACACAGATCTCAAAGGAGCGCCCATCATCATGGAGCTCAACCCCTCGTACTACAACCTCTTCGGCAGGATCGAGAAGGAGGCCATGCTGGGCGCGCTGTTCACGGACTTCACCATGATCAGGGCGGGGTCGATCCACCGGGCCAACGGCGGCTATCTGATCCTTCCGGTAGAGGATGTGCTCAGAAATTACTTCTCCTGGGAGAGCCTCAAGCGCTCCATCCGCAACCATGAGATCACGATCGAGGAACTGGCAGAGCGGCTGGGTTATATGACCACCCGATGGCTCACTCCGGAGGCCATTCCCTGGAACGTAAAGGTCGTGCTCATCGGAGAGCCGTATCTCTACTACCGGCTCTACGAGCTCGACCCGGACTTCCGCGATCTCTTCAAGGTCAAGGCCGACTTCGATACCGTAATGGAGCGAAACGAAGAGAACATGAAGTATTACGGGGCCTTTGTCTGCAGCCTCTGCCAGGAGGAGGGCCTGAAGCATCTCGACAAGCACGCCATGGCAAAGGTAGTGGAGCATTCGAGCCGCCTTGCCTCCGACCAGGGGAAGCTCTCCACTCGCTTCGGAGACATATCCGACATCGTGAGGGAAGCGAGCTTCTATGCCTCGGAAGAGAAGGCCCCGCTGGTGAATGTCTCGCATATCAAGGGGGCGATCGAGCAGCGGTTCACCCGCTCGAGTCTCATGCTGGAGAAGATAAGGGAGCTGATCTCGGCCGGTATCATCAAGATCGACATCGATGGCAGCAGGGTCGGACAGGTGAACGGGCTCTCCATCATCGACATGGGCGACATCATGTTCGGCAGACCGAACAAGATCACGGCGAGCATCGGGCTCGGCAGGGAAGGCCTCATCGACATCGAACGGGAGGCCAAGCTCGGAGGGCCGATCCACACCAAGGCCGTGCTCATATTGTCAGGATATCTCGCTCACCAGTACGCGCAGGACAAACCGTTGAGCCTCTCGGCCAGGCTCGTGTTCGAGCAGAGCTACACGGGCATCGAGGGAGACTCGGCCTCGTGCGCGGAGCTCTATGCGCTGCTCTCGGGCCTGTCCGGCGTGCCCATCAGGCAGGGCATAGCGGTCACGGGATCGGTCAATCAGAAGGGGGAGGTACAGGCCATCGGCGGGGTCAACGAGAAGATCGAGGGCTTCTTCGGCGTGTGCAAGGAACAGGGCTTCAACGGCGAGCAGGGCGTCATGATCCCCGCGAGCAACGTGCGCAACCTCGTGCTCAACGACGAAGTCGTGGATGCGGTGAAGAATGGATACTTCAAGATATGGGGAGTGAGCACGATAGACGAGGGCATCGAGATCCTCACGGGCAAAAAAGCGGGCAGGCGGAAAGCGGATGGCTCTTTCGAGAAGGGAACGATCAATCAGCTCGTGGACGCTCAGCTCAGGGCGTTGACTGAAAAGTGGATGACATTCTCCAACGGCGGCTCCCCAAAAGGCAAGTGATGCCCTGGGGTTCAGGCCTTTTTTCCGCTCCTGCGGCCTTGGCGGGCGGCGCAGCCGAAGGGGGCCGGGCAGTGAAGATCTGCGGCGATTGGGCCGATGCTTGGGTGCCGAGACGCGCGATAACGGGAGGACGCGATGAGGCTGCCGGATCCGAGAACTCAGGGCGGAGTCTCTGTTGAAGAGGCCCTGTTCACACGGCGGACAGTGCGGTCATTCAGCACATACCCCCTTGTCGGATCACAGCTCTCCCAGATACTCTGGGCCGCTCAGGGCGTAACGGACCAGGGAAAGGGGCTGCGGTCGGTCCCGTCCGCCGGCGGCCTCTACCCCATGGAACTCTATGCGGCCGTGGGGGAGGGTGCCGTCACAGGGCTCGAAAAGGGAATTTACCGGTATGAGCCCGATGCCCACGGCATCGAGCGGATCAGCGACCGGGACGTCAGGAACGATCTCGGGCGGGCGTCTCTCTCCCAGATGTGGATATCTCCGGCTCCGGTCTCTCTTGTCGTCTGCGCCGAATATCCGAGAGTGACAGCCAAGTACGGACACAGAGGCGAGAGGTATGCCTTGATCGAGGCCGGGTGCATGGCACAGAGTATCTCCCTCGAGGCCCGGTCGCTGGGACTGCAGACCGGAATCGTCGGCGCGTTTATCGACGAGGAGGTGATCGGAGTCTTGCGCCTCCCCCCGTCACACGAGCCTCTGCTCATCATGCCCGTCGGTTACTCCCGGTGACGCCGGGGACCGCTCACCCATCCAACCCCAGAAAGGAGATCGCAAGCCGCGTGAACAGCGCGGCGCCCGTTGACAGGATGCATTCGTCGAAATCGAAGAGCGAGCTGTGCAGGGAGCTGGTGAGTCCCTTTTCCGGATTGCCCGCTCCCAGAAAGAAATAGCACCCGGGCACCCGCTCGAGATAAAACGCCATATCCTCGCTTGCCATCAGCGGGGGCAGCTCGATCAGACTGCCCTCGCCAAGCATCTCCGAAGCTGTCCGGCAGAGGAGATCCGTCATTTCATCATCGTTGACCACTGGGGGATAGCCTTCCTGATAATCCAGCTCGCAGGCGGCCCCGACCTCCCTGACGACCCCGTCGATGACCTCGCGCATGGCGGCCGGCATGGCGGCTCTGTTCCCGGTGATGAGGTTTCGGACGGTCCCGGTGAGCTCCACCTTTTCGGCGATCACGTTGGATGCGTCGCCGCCTTTGATGGTGCCGATATTGATGAGTGTCCGGCCGGAGAAGCCGGGGACCGTGTTCAGGGACATCAGGGCAGTGATGATCCGGGCGCTTGCCGCGATTGCGTCGACGCCCCCTTCGGGCATTGACGAGTGGCCGCTCCTGCCTTTGATCCTCAGGGTAAAGGAATCCATGGCCGCCATGATGGTGCCTCTGCCCCAGCCTACAGTTCTGCAGGGGAGTGCTGTGATGAGATGCATGCCGAAGGCAGCATCGACATCGGGGTCCTTGAGGACGCCGTCTTGAATCATGTGCCGCGCTCCCCCCGACCCTTCTTCAGCCGGCTGGAACACGAACTTGATCCGCCCCTTCATCCGATCGCGAATCTCCGACATGAGGGCGGCCGCCCCCAGGAGCACGGCCATGTGGCCGTCGTGCCCGCAGGCATGCATGACGCCCGGGTTCACCGACCGGTAGGTACAGTCATTTCTCTCCTGGATGGGCAGGGCGTCCATATCCGCCCTGAGCATCAGGGTCTTTCCGGGAGCGCCGCCCCGGAGAACGCCGACGACGCCTGTCTTTCCGATACCCTCGTGCACCTCCATGCCGAGACCGCGCAGGTATGCAGCGATGACTGCCGCGGTGCGGTTTTCCTGAAACCCCAGCTCGGGATGACGGTGAAAGTCCCGCCTGAGCCGGACCATCTCATTCTGCATCCCGGCGGCCCGGTCCTCGATGTCGAAGAGATCCTCCATTCGATGCATTATAGCAACTTTCCTTCCGACTGGGAATTTCAGGTTTTCATGCAGACGACATCTCCCCGGCCCGGTTCGGGAGAGATCCCTTTCCCACAGAGATCGGCCGCCCGTGGGGAGGTGAGAAACATCATCTCCACGATTCTTCCCCCTCGAAGTAAAGAAGAAAACCCTGAATGCTGGCCTGTTCAGCACCATACGGCCCTGTCCAAGGCATCCGCTCAGCGGCTTGTTGCAGAGGAGGGGAAAAGAAATACGATCTTAAAAATTTTCGATGCCCTTCAGCTTCGAACAGGTTTTTCCACGGTTTTCTTGCAGGAGAAATTCCTTTCACCGAGGCGGCGGACCCCGGTTTGTAATTTCAGGTCTTGATTATGAAGAAGCGGCTGATATACTAAATGTAAAATAAATGTAAAACCTTGTTGTGTTTGCCTGCCGCAGGAACGGTGAGGGCATGGAGAGGACGTTCTTCCGGCAGGCCTTTGAAGCTCACTGGCGAGGCGGGGGAACATGATGAAGAGCACTATTGTCGGGATCGATGTGGGGTCCGTGTCCATCGGCCTTGCAGAGATCGACGGTGAGGGGGCCATTGTCCGCACCGGTTATCGCATCCATCGGGGACAGGTGAGAGAGACCCTTTTCCGAATGCTCTCGGAAAGGGACTCGGACTCGGAATTCTTTATCGCCGTAACCAAGTCGACTCCTTCGTGCGTGCGCTCCGCACAGAGAGTCGACAATCAGGTGGCGATAATCGCCGCTGCACGGCGCCTTCATGAACAGGTGCGGGCGGTCCTCAACGTGGGAGCGGAGAAGTTCTCCCTTATCCTTTTCGACGCGCAGGGCAATTACCGGTCGAGCAGGACGAACACCTCCTGTGCCGCGGGCACCGGGAGCTTCCTCGACCAGCAGGCAGTGCGGCTGAACCTGAAGAATGCAGGCGAGCTGAGCAGGATTGCGCGCAGAAACAGCGGCCAGGTCCCAAGAATTGCATCACGGTGCGCGGTGTTCGCAAAGACTGATCTGATCCACGCCCAGCAGGAGGGGTATTCCCTCGAGGAGATATGCGACGGCCTGTGTCGCGGGCTGGCGAAGAACGTTGTGGACACTCTGTTTTCAGGCGTGGAAACGATCGAGAAGGTCATTTTCTGCGGAGGCGTATCCAAGAACCGGGCGGTCGGCATGCACATCAGCGCTCTGACAGGCAGCGAAATCGTCGTGGACGACTGCTCGGAAGTGTACGGCGCCCTCGGGGCGGCCATCAGGGGGCTGGAGGATGCCGGCTGTCTCGAAGGGCCCTTTTCCCGGCCCGAAGGCGTGATCATGAGCCCCGAAGGGGTTCGGACGTATGCCTTCGATGGCCTGAGTCTCACCAGGTCTGCCTATCCGGATTTCACCGGGCACGAGCGCTACGACTACCGGGTAAAGACAAGGAGCGTGCCCGAGGCGGTCGAGGTGGATGTGTACGAAGACCTCCGATCCCATAGGCCGAAAGGGGTGTATCTGGGCGTGGACATCGGCTCCACCAGCACCAAGGCGGTTCTCATGGATGAGAAAAAGGCCGTGCTTGCGGGCCTGTACACCCGGACCTCGGGCAGGCCCGTGGATGCGGTGTGCGCCCTGTTCGAGGCCGCAGACGATCTCCAGGTGCGTTACGGCCTGAGTCTTGCCGTTCTCGGCTCCGGCACCACGGGCTCCGGAAGAAAGCTGATCGGGAAGATCATCGGCGCCGATACAGTCGTCGACGAGATATCGGCCCATGCAAAGGCTGCAGCCGCGCTGAATCCGGAGGTGGACACGATCATCGAGATCGGCGGGCAGGACTCGAAGTTCACCACCCTGAAAAGCGGCCGGGTCACCTTCTCGGTCATGAACACAGTCTGCGCGGCCGGGACCGGCAGCTTCCTCGAGGAGCAGGCGAAGCGGATGAACTGCCCCCTGAACGAGTACTCGCAGAGGACGCTTGGCATCCCCTCGCCTCTGTCGAGCGACCGGTGCACAGTATTCATGGAGCGGGACATGAATTACTGCCTCTCGGAAGGGTATTCGTCAGAAGAGGTTCTGGCGTCCGCGCTGCATGCGGTATGCGAAAACTATCTCACCAAGGTGGCGGTCGAGAGCATGATCGGGGACGTGGTGCTGTTCCAGGGCGCAACGGCCAAGAATAAGGCTCTCGTGGCTGCATTCGAGCACCGCTTGGGCAAACCGGTAGCGGTATCCAGGTTCTGCCATCTCGCCGGCGCTATGGGCGTTGCGCTCATGCTTGCGGAGGCCGGCGTGGAAAAGTCCGGCTTCAGGGGGCTCTGCCTGTACCAGGAAACGATCCCGGTGCGCACCGAGGTATGCGCCTTGTGCCCGAACAACTGCAAGCTCACTGTTGCGGACATCGGGGGCAGGAGCTACGCATACGGTTTTCTGTGCGGGAGGGACTACGAGACGAAAAGGCACGTGGCATCGAACCACTCCGGATTCGACCTGCTGAAGGAGCGTAAGATCGCCGCGGCTCATGCATTTCCGCGGCAGAACCGCCGGGGAAAAGGCCCCACCATAGGGATCCCGGCGGCGCTTCACCTGTATGGCGACCTGGATTTCTGGCGATACTTCTTCGACAAGCTCTCGATCGCCACTGTCACGAGCGGGGACTTCAAGGATGCGGTCAAGGATGGCAGGCATCTGGCGGGAGCGGAATTCTGCGCACCGGTGTCAGCCCTTCACGGCCATACGGCGTATCTGCTCAAGAAGTGCGACTATGTCTTCGTGCCGTTTTTCTTCGAGGAAAAGACGCACAGCCGGTCGGTGCGGCGGCAGTACTGCTACTACACCCAGTTCGCGCCCAGTCTGGTGAGCGCGCCAACGGACGATGAGGGCGTCCGGGTCCTCACTCCCCTGATCGGCTACCTCTACAACGGCTTTCATACGAAATATCAGCTCTACGCCATGCTCAGAAGGATCGGCCACCGGGTTTCCTTCCGGGAGGTGTCACATGCCTATGACAGCGCACTTGCATGCCGTGACAGGTTCCACCGTTGTCTCAAGGACCGTTGCCGCAGCGAGATGGAGCATGCCCGGGATGTTCAGGTGGTGCTCCTGGGCCGTCCCTACATAGTGCTCAACCCCTCCATGAACAAGGGTGTCATCGACATCTTCGCCTCCATGGGCATTCCGGTATATTTCCAGGACATGATCGATCCGGGACCGCCGAGCGACCCTTCCGTACAGGAGCTGCTGGACGATCTGCCATGGAAGTACGAATCGGAGATTGTGCGGGCCGCGGATGCGGTGGCCGGGATGGAAGGGGTGTATCCGGTTCTGGTGACCTCGTTCTGCTGCTCTCCGGATGCATTCGGGACACAGTACTTCAAGAACCTCATGGCCTCCCGGGACAAGCCGTATCTGATCCTCCAGCTGGACGAGCACGACTCGAACGTGGGGTATGAAACCCGAATCGAGGCTGCGGTGAGGTCATTCAGAAACCATTTGTCGAGGGGTTCTCGCCGGACGCCCGTGGTGATCCCGTCCATCTCGCCGGCAAAGAGCTTCTCGAACCAGACCATACTCATCCCGGACTGGGACCATTTCTCCTGCAGCCTCCTGGCCGCGTCCCTCAGGAGAGAAGGGATCGACGCACAGCTTCTCGATCACAGCCCTTTCGGGCTTCAGCACAGCCTGAGGCACAATGCCGGCGAGTGCATCCCCATCAACATCATGGCGCAGGAATTCATAGACCATATCGTCCGGCACGACCTGGACCCCGCCCGGTGCATGCTGTGGATGGGCGGGGGGGAGATTCCCTGCAACCTGAAGGTCATTCCACATCACATCAAGAACATCCTGAACAAGAGCGGGCCCATGATGGCAAGGGCGCAGGTGTACAGAGGAGACATATCCTTCATGGACATCTCGCTCAGGGCGGCGATGAATGCATACTTCGCCTTCATGTTCGGGGGCATGCTGAGGAAGGCAGGCTGCCGCCTGAGGCCGTACGAGGCGATCAGAGGGAGTGTGGATGAGATAATCGAAGACGGTCTCAAGCTCCTCATCGATGCGTTCGCAGGGACGGTTTCCAAAGAAGATGCCCTCATGGCCGTGGTGGGCCGCCTCAGGTCGCTGCCTCTGAAGAGCGGGTCACGGCCGCTGGTGGCTGTTTTCGGTGACCTGTACGTACGCGACAACGACGCCGTCAACCAGGGCCTCATCCGGTTCATCGAGGCTCACGGAGGAGAGGTCATCACCACACCCTACAGCAGGTATGCAAAGATGGTGGCGCGTCCGTATTTCCGGAAATGGTTCAATGAGGGAAAATACTTCAGGAGCCTTTCATCCCGTGCCGTGCTCTCGGGCCTGACCGCGATGGAGAGGAAATATTACCGTCACTTCCAGCAGGTGCTTCAGGAACCGGAGCATGACTTCACCGATCCGGTGGAAGACATCATCGCTCCGTACCGAATGATCCCGGAGCACAGCGGAGAGACCATGGACAACGTCCTCAAGACCTATTACATAAAAAAGTACTACCCCGATGTCGTCCTCTTCATCCATGCCAGCCCGGCCTTCTGCTGCCCGGCCCTGGTTACCGAGGCGATGGCCGGCAGGATCGAGTCTTTCACCGGAGTGCCGGTGGTCAGTGTGACCTACGACGGCACCTTCGGCGACAAGAGCGGCGTTATCGTCCCCTACCTCGTCTTTCCCCGGAAGCCTGTGAAGGAGGAATCAGCGGGTCTTATCCTCGAAGCGATGGAGCGGTTCTGAGCTCGCTGGCCGGCTCCCGCCGAGCTGCGTTGCCTGGCTTTTTCCAGCCGCATCATTATATTTCGTTATATACATACGAGAGGGGGTTATATGAAGCCTATGGTACTGTCCCTGGCTCCGCTCCCCGCGGAGCTGGTCAAGGCCCTGATCATGCAGACGCCTGACCTGCCGGACTTCGACGTGGTCTCTGGAAACGAGATGAGCAGAGAGGATCTTGCGCAGGCCTTTTCACGGGCCGATGTGGTCATGGGGGATTACACGTTCAAGCACCGGGTCTCCTCGGATATCCTCACAGGAGTGAAGGCCATGAAGCTCATCCAGCAGCCGAGCGTGGGCTATCAGCACATCGATGTCGATGCATGCACGGCGCGCCGCATACCGGTGGCGAACACACCCGGTGCGAACACGATCAGTGTGGCCGAGCACACGATAGCCTGGGGGCTGAGCCTGTTGAGAAACATGTATATGGCCCAGCAGAGCATGCGGGAAGGCCGGTGGGAGCAGATGGAAATCAAGCCCGCAGAGCTCGCCGGAAAGACCTGGGGCATTATCGGTTTCGGGCAGATAGGCCGGGCGGTCGCCCTGAGACTCAAATGCTTCGGGCTGGCCAGGATCCTCTACAGCGACATTGTCCGGGCATCAGACGAGGTGGAGGAAGAGTACGGCGTGCAGTTCACCACGCTCAAGGGGCTCCTGGGTCTCTCGGATGTCATCAGCCTCCATGCTCCGCTCACCGATTCCACGGTAAACATGATCGGAAGCGATGAGCTCAAGGCCTTGAAGCCCACCGCCTATCTCATCAATGTGGCCCGCGGTGAGCTGGTGGATGAGAACGCCCTGGCGCAGGCCCTCCTCGAGGGGCGGATCGCCGGAGCCGCGGTCGACGTATTTTCCGAGGAGCCTGTCCCCCCGGACAACCCTCTGCTCAGGCTGTCCGGGCAGAAGGTTCTGCTCTCTCCTCATGTAGCGGGGGTGTCCAACGAGGCGGCGGGAAGGATCATCAATATGGCGACCAACAACATTGCACGGGTGCTCCAGGGCATGGAGCCATTGTACGTCGTCAACAAAATCTGAGTGTGGAGCGAATCGAATGAACGGAGCGGAACTCCTGATCGGCACTGCAGCAAGGAACGGTGTGGATGTGTGTTTTGCCAATCCGGGGACCACCGAGATGCCCCTGGTTCAGGCTATGGACGCAATGCCGGAGATGAGGCCCGTACTGGGCTTGTTCGAGGGTGTGTGCACCGGCGCTGCAGACGGCTTCGGGCGCATGGCGGGAAGGCCCGCCATGGTGCTGCTGCACCTGGGGCCCGGGCTGGCCAACGGCATATCCAACCTTCACAACGCCCGCAGGGCGCGCACCCCGGTTTTCACGGTGGTCGGAGAGCATTCCACCTGGCATCGGCCCTACGATCCTCCTCTTGCAATGAATATCGAGGCCCTGGCAGGCACCTTTTCCGGATGGTGCCGGACCACGGCCCGGGCGGCAGAAATCCCCCGGGACACGGCCGACGCACTGGCCGCTACCCTGCGCGGACAGATATCCACCCTGATTCTGCCGTATGACCTCCAGATGGAGGATGCCGGGGAGGAGCGGAGCGCCGGCCAACCTTTCCGGTACGATCCCATAGACGTCGGCGCGGTCGGAAAGGCCGCCCGGATGCTGAAGAACGCGAAGAGCCCCGTGATCGTCCTCGGAGGAAGGGCGCTGCATCGAGAGGGGCTCATGAAGGCCGCCCGGGTCAGGGCGGGGTGCGGATGCGACCTCCTTGCAGAGGCCTTTCCCGCACGCATGGAGCGGGGGGCGGGACTGCCCGATGTGCCGAGGATCCCGTATCTGCCGGAGATGGCTGTCGATGCGCTCTCACGATACGATCTGCTGGTTTTTGCCGACGCGAAGATGCCGGTGTCGTTCTTCGGCTATCGGAACGTGCCAGGACTGCTGGCAACCCCCGGCAGCGAGGCTCTCACGCTCGCCGGGGAGAACCAGGATGTGCTGGAGGCGCTCGAAATCCTGGCCCGGGAGCTGGGAGCTCCTTCGGCCCCTCCTGAAGAATATCTGGCCCGGCCTTCGAGCTTTGATCTGCCAACAGGACCTCTGAACGGGGAGAAGATCTGCACCGTCCTGGCCGCCCTCCAGCCCGAAGGCGCCATCGTCGTGGAAGAGGCGATCACGAACAGCCTCCTCTATCACCCGCTCACGGCAGGCTCCCTGCCGTTCACGCTCCTGACACTGACAGGCGGTTCGCTCGGGCAGGGCTCTCCCTGTGCTGTGGGAGCGGCCATCGCCTGCCCCCAGAGGCAGGTGATCAGCTACCAGGCCGACGGAGCCGCCCTGTACACCCTGCAGGCCCTGTGGACCCAGGCGCGGGAGGGGCTGAACGTGATAACGCTCATCTGTTCAAACCGCAGCTATGACATCCTCAAGCTCGAGCTCTCCAGGCTCGGGGTTTTCACGCCCGGACCCGCTGCCCAGAGGCTTACCGACCTGGGCACAGTGGACTGGGTGAGGGTGGGAGAGGGCATGGGCGTCGCATCGGTATCGGTGAGCACTGCAGAGGAGCTCGCGGAAGAGCTTTCCCGATCACTGAAGGAGAAGGGCCCCCGGCTCATCGAGATGGTGCTGTGATTGCCCTTTGCGCAAGGCCGCAAAGGACGTTTGCAGAGAGAGTGATGGGCGGACCCTTCTTCCTTTTCAGCGGCCCGAGGGAGGACCCTTTGGTCATCTTCAGCAGCGCAGGCGGCGTGATGCCGAGCCTTCGGGTTTCTCATGAGCGATCCTTCTTTTTCGATTCCCTGTCAAGCTTTCCTTTCTTTGTGCTCTTTCTTCTTCTCTTTCAGGGCCTTGCGCTCCTTCTTCTCCGGCTCTTCACGGATACGGTCCAGGGGGATGCGCATTCCCTGCTGAAAGAGATAGTTGACGAGCGGAAATGAGAGGTTCTCAGGGCCGTAGAGAATGAGCTGCGCGCTCGGCACGAAGAAGCACATCAGGGGCTTCTTCATGAGCATGACCCGTGAGAGCTCCCGAGCGACGGGGTGCATACTTCCGATCACGAGCTCGGCGTCGAAGGGATTCAGGGAAATTCCCAGCGCGCGGGCGTTCATCTTGAACTCGGTGGACTGCGGCTGCCTGAACTGGTAGAGGCGGATGAAGAACTTGATCAGCCGATGCATGGGGGCTGCGATCTTTCTGACCTTCAGGCGGCAGATGAGTTCTTCCCTTTCCTTCAGCTCGCATCCGAGCCAGTCGCCTGTGTCTGAAAATTCGATGGAAGCGAGGAACTTCGGGAAGCCCGAGTAATCGATCCCCCACCTCAGGGCTGCCTCGGTGGTAACGGGGAGTCGGAAGATATAGGGGTAGAAGTTGAACTGGGCGAGCTGGCGCAGGATGTTATATCCGGGCAGAGGAACGATGTGGGGATTGTTGAGCAGGATGCCCAGCGCGAACTCGTTATACGGGCCCACGTCGGTATCTCGGTATTCGAAACATGCCAGAGCCACGGCCCCGATGCCGGGCAGGACTTGGGCCGGGGTGAACCGGGGGTCCGGGAGCAGCCTTTTCAGTGCGGGCAGCCCGGCAGGGAAGACGGCGATGCACGCCCTGGCGTCGCGGTAGAAGAGAGGGAGCCTGGATTTTTTTCCTGCCGCCCAGACATCGACCTGCTCGATCCCGGCGAAAAAATCGTCTTCTTTTCGGTTTGCCATAAAGACCTCCTCTCATGAAAAGTGCATATGTCTTTGATGCTATTATACATCCGTCCCGGTCGGATGCAAGCCCGCCGATCTGCGGTGTCTGCGGCAGCGGTCCGGGAGGGGATGGTTGTCCGGTATGCCGCTGGTGCTGGTG
>DCDF01000168.1 GCA_002316295.1 Syntrophaceae bacterium UBA1062
AGAGCTGCCGTCAGACGGGCAAAAAAAAGGATGGCGGTTAGGGCATAGGACGCGCCATCCTAAAGAGGAGGTTTTATGTTTGTACTATTATAGATGCACCGCATCGGAAATGGTTTCTCAAAATGTAGGTAATTTTTTTGTGAGATGCCGCGAGTCGGCAATTACTGCCGGGGGCTTCTGTTTCAGCACCTGGCCTGTTTTTGTCTCTTATGATAAGCGCAGGCTATTCCATCTGTTTATTGTTCTCGAATAGGAAATGAATTGCCTATAATATTCTCACCCGACATGCCGCGGCCTCTGGAGGGCACCCCTGTGCAGAGGTCGCCGTCGACATGGCGCTGCCCGGAAGGTGCGGCAGACCGGGGACAATTCGATCGCTGTCTGCTGAACTGCTGAAGCAGACAGGCTGTCAAGACCTCCCACCCCGGCGGACCCGGCACCCTCGCAGGCGCGTGCTATCGGGATGGGAGCTCCGGTTTTTCGAGATGAACGGGATCAGACCTTATAGACGTTGGATGCCTGGGGCCCCTTCGGTCCATTCGTGATGTCGAAGGTTACCCGCTGCCCTTCTTCAAGGGACCTGAAACCCTCCTGCTTGATGGCTGTATGATGCACGAAGACATCCTGCCCGTCATCCGACGTGATGAAACCAAAGCCTTTTGAATCATTGAACCACTTTACTTTGCCTTGTGCCATGAATGACCTCTCTTCGGGTCCCCGAACTGCACAGGCCGGGAGCCCGCTTAGTAGAATTTCTGAAAATGAGGCCCATCATGAATGATCTATTGGCTTGTGAAGTTAACCGGAGGTTGCGTTCATACAGCAATATTCATATCAGACAGATCTCTCTTCAGATCTTTTGTGCGCTTTAATGCAAAACGTCAGGAGTGTCAATGGAAAACATGCTCATCGGTCATTTCCCGATGCCGAGCTTTCTCATGCGGGCCTGGAGGGTGGTGCGCTTCATGCCCAGGATCTCGGCTGCGCCGCCCGGTCCGCCGATCCTTCCGTGCGCAAGATCGAGCACGTGGAGAATGTAGCGGCGCTGGAGCTCGTCCATGCTCGGCGTACCGGCGAATGCGGGATCGGAAATCGGTCCCGCCGATGAGGGAAGGTGAAATTGAAGCCTGTCCTTCGAAGAAAGTATGGCGCACCGCTCGATAACGTTTTTCAGCTCGCGCACATTGCCGGGCCAGGAGTAAGCCATGAGGGCCTTCACATCCTCGCCGGTCATTGCCGGCAGGGCCCGGTGATACTTCTTCGCGTATCTCCGGAGGAATTCTTGCGCGAGCTCCACCACGTCTTCACCCCGATCCCTCAAAGGGGGCATGAGAAGAGGCACCACGTTGAGCCTGAAGTACAGATCCTGCCGGAAGCGCCCCGAGGCCACGTCGCGGGCCAGATCGCGGTTGGTGGCGGCCACGAGCCTGAAATCCGAGATCAGCGTGCGGGTTCCGCCCACGCGGGAAAAGCTCTTTTCCTGGATGACCCTGAGCAGCTTCACCTGCACCCCGGGCGGCACATCGCCGATCTCGTCGATGAAGAGCGTCCCTCGGTGGGCGAGCTCGATCCGGCCGGGCTTCTGGCGGTCCGCGCCGGTGAAAGCGCCTTTTTCGTGACCGAACAGCTCGCTTTCCACTAGCGTTTCCGGGATGCTCGCGAGATTGACGGGAACGAACGAGCTGTCTTTTCTGGGGCTCTTATCGTGGATTCTCCGTGCCAGAAGCTCCTTGCCCACACCGGTTTCCCCGGTGATGAGCACGGTGGCGTCCGACTGGGCAGCCTGGTCGGCAAGCGCGAGGAGGACCTCCATGACCGGGCTGTTGCCGATGATCCTGTTCGCGGCATCGTCGCTGTCTCCCGAGCTGTGCGCCGACGCCGCCCGGGACCTGTCCGTCTCGATCATGCCGGCGTACCGGAGGATCCGTTCGATGGAAAAGCTCACCTGCCGGGCGAGGCGGAGAGCGGTGTCCCGGTCCAGAGCTTCCGTGTCATCCCCGGTCTCGGTGTAGAAATTATCCAGATAGAGAACGCACCGCACCTCTCCCTTGAGTGTGACCGGCAGGCAGAACACGGAAACGCCTTGTGAACCGCCTTCCCGATCGCGCCGAACGGAAACGCCTTTGAGGATGAGCGGCTCTTTGTTCCTGAACGTTTTGAAGATGAGCCTGAGCGATTCCCGGAAAGGCTCGGCCGAGATGTCCGATCTCTCGAGATTATACGAGGCCCTGAGCGCCGGACGCCCGGCATCGCGGCCGCCTGGCGACCAGAAAAGCCCTCCCCGATCGGCCCCGAAAAACCGGCTCGCCGCCGCGACGAGCCGGTTGAGGAGCTCGTCTCCGTCCGTGCTCGGGATGAAGCCGTCCATCAGGTCCGTGAACCGCTCGAGCAGATCCTGCCTCCTGGGTCCGGACCGCCGGGGTGTCCCGACCCTGAGCAGGGGCACCAGATCGTCGGGGAAGAAATCCTGCCCGTAGCCGCTCAACCCCTCCCACGCCATGAGGGCGTAGTTGCGCGCGGCGGGCCTGTCTTTCCGGGCAATCTGCACACGTGCCATCTCGGCCCTGGTCTTGGCGAGCTCCACCGGGTCTCCGGTGAGCAGCAGCTCGGACTCGCTGGATCGAAGAAGATCCAGGACACCCTCATGGGGCTCTCCCCTTTCCTGTGCCTGGAGCGCGCGAATGCGCAGCGCCACGCCTCGCAGGTGATGGTTGGGCCCGTCGAGCACCCGCGTGATTTCCTGCTCGAAGGCCAGAGAGGGCATGGGCGGCAGCAGTTCCTGTCTTTCGAAGGCGTAGAGCATCTCGAGGTGCACGGGCCAGTTGTACTGCGGACCGATGGACTCGGTATGCGGCATGCTCATGGTTATCCAATAGGCGTCTTCGAGCCTGCCCTCGAAATAGGCGTGATAGGCGAGCCCCTTCTTTGCGACATGCAGGGCCTGCCGGTTGTCTATCTCCAGGGCCTCTTTCTGGGCCGACTTGAGGTGCGAATATGCCTCGGCCCTTCTGCCCGTGATAATGAGCACGATGCCCAGCAGGGCCTCGTAAAAACAGGCGTTCCGGTCGTTCTTTCTCATCTTGGCTCTGCGCCAGTGCGAATCCAGCAGCCCGACGGCCCGGTGATACTGCCCCAGCAGGGCGCTGATATATCCGAGCGCAGAGGATGACGCGAGATGCTCGGGAAGAAACGTGGGCGCCCTCCCGCCGGACGGCAGGCTGTTCGCTCGCATGACCTGATCGAAGGTGTCCACGGCCTCCTTGTACATGCCCTTGAGGTAATAATAGATGCCGCGAAACTCCGACGATATGAGGATGATATCCTCATCCCCCAGCTCCTCCGCCTTCTGCAGGCCGGAGGTGATGTTCTCGAGGCCCTGTGCGGTGTCGCCCATGACATAATGATACAGCCCTGAGACGAGGTCGATCCGGGCAAGGGTCCTCAAGTCTCCCAGGCGCTCGGCCACCGGCCTTTCCTGCTCCAGGAGAGAGGGAATCCGCCGAATGTTCCCGGCCGCATTGATCGTGAGGCGGCACAGCTCATTGACAATGAGAATGAACAGCATGTCCCACTGGGCATCGTCCAGCCGCCCGGCGGAGATCCCGTACGCCCTTTCCAGAAAGCCCAGGGCGGCGGACGCGTCACCCTCCCGGACGCATTTCTCGGCCTCCTCCTGCGCCAGGAGCGCTGCATCGTAGTCGAGGCCGGCCTTCAGCAGCAGAGAGATCCGCGCATCGGCGGGGAGGCCGTCCTTTGCATCGAGGCGCTGCACCCGGGCGGCAATCGACGCCAGGCGCTTCTTCGTGTTGATCCTCGAGAGACGTCGCTTTACCGTGAGTGATACGCCGGGCGAGAGAATGAGACCCCGGTTTTTTGTCTCTGTCACGATTCCCGCAGACACAGACCTCCTCACCAGCGCATGGACATCCTGCGGCTCAAGCGGCGAGAGCCGCTCGAGGACATCCAAACTCACCTCCCCGGATACGGCGTCCAGGATCGCCAGTGTCTGCCAGTGAGCTGCGGAGAGGTCCCTCACGGCAAACCGCTCCACCCGCCCGCCGCACTCCCCATCAAAGACGGACAGAGGCGCCCGCCCGGGCGTCGCAGGACGAGGAGTTCATGAAATGTCCGGGAATCAAAGCGGAAATCCATGCCGTTATCTATCGCGCAACATCATGCCTGCGTCAAGCCCATATCCGGGCTCTTCATGCCCATATTTGGTCACATAACGGTTTGCGGGCAAAAATAATTGTTGCAAATCGAGACCTTACGCTTGATCATACACTGGCATGGGATGTGCTGCAACATCAGAGAGCTCGATTGTGATCAGTGCCGTTCAGGCCTGAGGCCGCGATTCCCGCCGACTATGCGGGAAGAACGGTCCCGGTTTCATATTCAGAGGCGGTTGCCTTGGAGGCCCGAGCGGCTTATTTTTGAACAGACACATAAATTTTTTTCTGGAAGGAGAGTGACATGAACTATTTGATCCAGCCGAAAAAGTACCAGTCTCTCATGGCCGACGAAGGATCCAGGGCCATCATGCACAAGACCATCGACTTTTTCGAGAAGATGGGCAAAACCAGGCTGCTCGACGACTACAACAAGAAGGTCTGGTACCGTGAATTCGTGGACTTCATCGGAAAGGAGCAGATCTTCGCCAAGCTCCTCACCCCCAAGGAGTATGCGGACGGCGACCCGGACTGCCGCTGGGACACGGCGCGCAACAGCGAGTACTCCGAGCTGCTCGCCTTCTACGGGCTAGGCTACTGGTACTGCTTCCAGGTGACCATTCTGGGGCTGGGCCCCATCTGGATGAGCCCGAACGAAAAGGCCAAGAGGAAGGCCGCCAAGCTCCTGAAAGAAGGCGCCATCTTCGCGTTCGGCCTCTCCGAGAGGACCCACGGCGCGGACATCTACTCCACGGAAACGGCGCTGACCCCCAAGGGCGACGGCACCTGGGTCGCCAACGGCGAAAAGTATTACATCGGGAACGGCAACGAGGCCGAGATGGTATCCACCCTGGGCAAGGTCAAGGACGGCACCGACGACTACACCTTCTTCGTCACCAACTACCGCCACAAGGCCTATGAGCTGAAGAAGAACGTCATCTCCCACCAGGAGTACGTATCGAACTTCGCACTGCACGACTACCCCATCACCGAAGACGACATCCTCTCGCGGGGACCGCACGCATGGGACTCGGCGCTCAACACCGTGAACATCGGCAAGTTCAACATCGGCCCCGCCTCTCTGGGCCTTGCCGAGCACTGTTTCTACGAGGCCATCACCCATGCGTCGAACCGCATTCTCTACGGCATGCGTGTCACCGATATGCCCCACGTGAAAAAGAATTTCATGGACGCCTGGCTGAGGCTCGTGGCCATGAAGATGTACCAGCGCCGCGCCACCGACTACTTCCGGGGCGCCAACGCCAATGACCGCCGCTACCTGCTCTACAACCCCACCAGCAAGATGAAGGTCACCCTCCAGTCAGAAGACGTGGTCAACCTGCTCTGGGACGTTATCGCGGCAAAGGGGTTCGAGAAGGACACCTACTTTCATATGGCCGCCTCCGACATGCGCGGACCGTCCAAGCTCGAAGGCACCGTGCATGTGAACGTCCAGCTCATCCGCAAGTTCATGAAGAACTACTTCTTCAACCCGGCCGAGTACGCGCCGGTGGCGCCGGACTTCTCGCCCAAGGACGACGCGTTCCTGTTCGATCAGGGTCCCACCAAGGGCCTGGGCTCGGTCCGGTTCCACGACTACAAGCCCATATTCGAGGCCAACAGCAATCTGCCCAATGTGGCCGCGTTCATGAAACAGACGGAAATATTCAAGGAGCTGCTCGAAAAGGCGGGGCCGGACAAGATGCAGGACATGGACCCGTCGTGGTCGCTTCCGCTGGGAGAGATGTTCTCCATCGTGGTCTACGGCCAGCTCATCCTCGAGCAGGCCGAGTTCGACCATACGGACCCTGATATCATAAACCAGATCTTCGACTTCATGGTGCGCGACTTCGCCCATTTCGCGCTCCAGATTTACGGCAACCACAGTACCAAGGACGAGCAGCGGGGCTACTGCAAGGAGATCATGCTCATCAAGGCCGTGCCTGACCCGGCGCAGTACGGCGGGGTGTGGGAAAAGTATGTCGCCGTGCTCAGCGGCGAGTATGAGATGAACCTGTAGAGGCAAGCCCGGCGCCCGGTCGAGCCGGACGGACGGAAAAGATTTTTTCAACAGCCCCCTTGAAACGGCGGGGAGGAGAACATCCCCTCTCCGCCGTTATCTCATGGAATCAGACGGGCTGGACGCTAAAATTTGTACACCACATCGGCATGGTACAGGACGGCATCAGGCTCGTTGTCACGCTTCCATGCCTCGTAGATGTAAACATTGCCGCCGATGGTGAAGCACTTGGTCACATTGTAGTCGAGGCTGATGATGTGCCCCTTCAGATCCGTATCCCCCACACCGCTGCCGAAGGTGGCATCGGTGAGCTCGCCCACGAACGCATCGGCCCCGATCTGTGCATAGGAGTACTCCAAGACGAACTTCATGAACTCGGCTTCAACTCCGGCCACCCAGCCCACGTTCTCGTCCTCGGGGTCGAGATCGCCTCCCAGCACGCTCTGGCCTGCATCCCCCTCGGCGCCGAAGTTCTTGAACACCTGTCCATAGACGGTGAGCCCGATATCGCCGAGGTCCATCTCGGCTTCCGCATACAGGTCGACCACATTGAACTCGTAATCCGGGTCGAGGGTATCGTGCTCCCGCACGTACTCCCTCTCGAAATCCCTGTCGAAATCGTAGTAGGCTGCAGCCAGCGTAACCCCGATCTCATCGAGCTCGATCTTGGTGCCCAGCTGTGCAGCGTAGAGAATCCCGAACTCCTCTTCGAGCTGGATGACATCGTACCCGCCCAACGTGACAAAGAACATGCCGGGCTCGAACTGAAGAGTGAACCCGGCCGGCCTGACGTCGCTGTCCCAGAGCAGCCAGCTCGTCTCAAACGGGTTTTTCTGCTGTCCCGCCACAAAGGTCAGAGCCCCGAGGGAGTGGCTTGCATAGGCATAGTCGAGACGTATGTCTCCTGTCTCGAAGAACTCTTCCTCACTCCATGTGTCCTGGGTGCTCGTGGCCTCGGGTCCGCCGGTCGCGAGCCCCGCGCCCACCTCCCAGCTCTCGTCCAGGCTCTTCCAGACGAACCCCAGCCTGAACCTGGTCCGGATACGGTCCAGATTCTTGTCGTCACCGTCCGGGACGTCCAGCTCCCTGCGCTCATACCGGATCAACAGGTCTCCCTCGAGGGTGAGGTTCTCTATGCAGTCACGCAGGGTGATACCGCCCGCCGCCTTCTCCTCATTGTCCTGTCCGTTGTCCTGACAGAGGGCCGGGACGGGCAGAACGAGGCAGGAAAACACAAAAATGGTGAACAACATCCTCATTATCATTGATCTTCCTCCTGTACATAGAAATGTGGCGATCAACAGATGTTATTTGGTTTTTGCATACATAAATGAATAATAGGATGTCTTGATTATTTCACAACGGCATGCGGGGCTTAACCTGATGAATGAATTCATGCAGGCGCAACAACATGGCGCAGCGGTGCGACGAGCGCTTTCAGCGGAGCTCGTGACCGGGCGGGCGCTCAGTCGGACCGTGGCTCCGGAGCAGCCCGGAGCGGCTGCTCACCCTCCGAAAAACCTTCCCTCTTCCCAGGCCACCTTGTGCTCCATGATGACCTGGAACTGGTGGCTGATGTCCGAGATCTCCCGGTGCCAGAAGTTCTCGCTGCCCCAGTCGGGATGGTTGGCCCGGAAATCGTGGTCGTCGAGCTGCCGGGCGCACCAGGTGAGGTAGTAGATGATCCGCATGAAGCGCAGCGGCTCGATCAGCTGCAGGGATGAATAGTCGAACTCGCGGAATTGCTCGTACCCTTCCAGCAGGAGGTCGATCTCGCGCCTGGAGCGGCCCGCGTGGTCGGGAAGGAGCATCCAGAGGTCCTGGACCGGGGGGCCCAGCATCATGTCGTCGAAGTCGATCGCCATGAGGCCCTCGCCCGGACGGTCGAGCAGGTTGCCGCGGTGGCAGTCGCCGTGGATGCGGATAAAGCCTTTTTCATGAAAAAGCCCGGAGATATTGTCCACAATGCGGGAGGTGATATCCGCAAAGGACTGCCGGTGCTCGGGGGTGATGAACCCGCCGTGGATGAGAAAATCCAGGTCGCTCAGGGTCGAGGTCTGCGGGCTGAGCACCACCCGGTCCTCCGGCCTGCGCTCCTGGCCCGCGAGGTGGATGCGCGCGATGAGCCTGCCCACCCTCACGAGGTCGTCTCCGGAGTTGATCTCGAACTCTCGGCCGGATTTCTTCGGAAAGAGCGCGAAAAAGCCGTGATCCATGGCTGCCAGGGTGCCGCCGCCGGGCAGGGTGAGCGGGCAAACGACCGGGATCTCGGCTTCGGCGCAGTCGGCCAGGAACCGGTGCTCGTCTTCGAGCGCCGTCCTGCTCCAGCGGCCCGGGCGGTAGAACTTGGCGATGATCCGCTCTCCCCGCCTGGCCTGCAGCTCGTACACCCGGTTGATGTAGCTGGGCAGGGGTATGGTGAGCCCGGTCATGGGGATGCCGGAGGCCTTCTCCACGGCATCGAGCATCACCTCGGGCGTGAGGTGCCTGAAGCCGGCTGTTCTGTCCGTATCGTTCATGGTGGAGCGAATATAGTTCAATTATGTTCCCGTGTCTTCAGGAAAACGACGTCGGGCCACTGCTCCATGGTGTGCTTCAGCCGCCAGTCGCTGGGCGCCATATAGGTGAGGCATCCACCGGCATCCCGGGCGAGGCTCGACTGGAGGCTCTTCTCGAAATCGGAGAGGATCTTGCGGTCGCTGCACTCGATCCAGCGGGCCGCCGTATAATCCACCGGCTCGTAAAACGCCTCTGCACCATACTCGTGCTTCAAACGCTCCATGGCCACGTCGAACTGCAGAGGCCCGACTGCGCCGAGGATATAGCTGCTGCCCATAAGAGGTTTGAACACCTGCACCGCGCCCTCCTCGCTCAGCTGGATGAGTCCTTTCTGCAGCTGCTTGAACTTCATGGGGTTCTTGAGGATAACCCGCCGGAAGTGCTCGGGGGCGAAGTAAGGGATGCCCAGAAACTTCAAGGGCTCCTTCTCGGTGAAGGTGTC
>DCDF01000143.1 GCA_002316295.1 Syntrophaceae bacterium UBA1062
CATGGCCCTCAGGTTCACCTCCTTCGGAGGCGCCGGGTACTCGGTCACGCAGTGGAGCAGGGTGATCTCGCGGTTGCCTGCGGAGAGCACCACCTCCAAAGCCTCCTCAACCTCGCCGAGGTTCGCCATTCCGGTCGATATGATCATCGGCTTCCTCTTCCGGGCCACGTGGCGCAGAAAGGGCAGGTTCGTGAGCTCCCCCGAGCCGATCTTGAGCATGGGCACGCCCAGCGACTCCAGCAGGTCGGCGCTCTGCTCGTCGAATGGCGTGGAGAGAAACATGATGCGCTGCGACCGGCAGAAGCGCACCAGCTCGCGGTGCTCCTCCACGCCCAGCTCCAGCCTCCTGAGCATGGAAAGCTGCGACTCCACAGCGTTTGATGTTTTTTTCTGATACCAGGCCTTTTCGAGCCCTTCGGCCGCCAGGGCGTCGGCCCGGAATGTCTGGAACTTGACTGCGTCCGCCCCCGCCATCCCGGCCTGCCGCACCAGGGCCTTCGCGGTCTCGAGCGAGCCGTTGTGGTTCACCCCGGCCTCGGCGATAATGAAGACCCCTCTTTTTTTCACCGCGCTCATGCGATCCTCCTCGCCGGATTGCCCGCATACACGCCCGGCTCGGATATGTCCGCCGCCACCACCGAACCGGCCCCGATGACGGCGCCCCCACATACATTGACGCCTTGGACGATGCACGAGCCCGCGCCCACCAGCACATCGTCGCCGACGCTCGCCCCGCCACTCAGCACGGCCCCCGGGCAGATGTGTACGAAGTCGCCCACCGAGGCGTCGTGCTCGACCACGCAGTGCGAGTTGAGGATGCAGTGCCTGCCGATTGCGGCCCCCACGTTCACCAGCGCGCCGTCCAGGGCCACGGTGCCGTCGCCGAGCGATGTCTCTTCGCCCACAACGGCGTTGGGAGACAAGATGCAGGGAAACAGGAGCCCCAGGCCTTCGGCGTGCTGTGCAATCCTTCGGCGGATTTCGCTCGACTTGACGTGGCCCACGCCCACCACCGCGCCGAGACCTTTGTACCTCGCGGCGAGGCTTCCCAGAGCGGAATCGTCACCCAGGTACCCCACCCCGAGAATCCCGCCCCTGCCCACGGGGTCGGTGTAGCCGAGAATGCTCCATCGGGCGTCTCTCTTCAGCAGGCCGATCACCACCTTGGCGTGGCCGCCCCCTCCCAGCACGAGGATTCTACGCACGTTTGAGCTCCTCCACCACCCGTGACACATCCTCGGGGGTGAGATCCACGCTGCAGGGCAGGTTCAGGGTAGAGCGCCACATGCTCTCCGCCCGCTCGATGCGGTAGGCCAGGCACCGCCGGTAGGGCTTCTGCAGGTGGTTGGGGTACCACAGCGGCCTCGTCTCCACGCCGCGCGATCTCAGGCGGCCCATGATGCGGTCCCTCATCCGCCGAGGCGACCGGCCTTCGAGCCTGAGCGCATACATCCACAGGTTGTTCTCCGCATACGGCGGCACCGGGGCGAGCCTCATGCCCTCGGCGTCCGCAAGCTGTTTCCGGTAGAGGCGGTAGTTGGCTCTTTTCTTTTCCAGGTGCGCGCCCAGCCTCTCCATCTGGGCGACCCCCACGGCCGCGTTCAGGTTGGACATCCGGTAGTTGTACCCCACCTCGTTGTGGACGTAGTAGGTCGCGTCGTCCTTGGCCTGAGTGGTGAGGTAGCGCGCCCTGTGCGCCAGCGCCGGGCTGTCCGTGATGATCATACCTCCCCCGCCCGTGGTGATGATCTTGTTTCCGTTGAACGACAGGCATCCGGCCTGCCCGATGAGCCCGGCATGCCTCTTTCCGGCAGTCCCGCGCCCGGTGTACCATGTGCCCAGGGCCTCGGTCGCGTCCTCCACCACGGGTATGCGCCGCTGTCTGCAGAGCGAGGCCAGCTCTTCGAGGTCGGCTGCGTTGCCGAAGACATGGACCGGCAGCAGGGCGCCGATCCTGCGTCCCGTGCTCGAGTTGCGGGTCGCCCTTCCGAAGAGGCGCGTGTGCGTGAGGATGAACTCGGCGGTCTTTTCCGCATCGATGTTGAAGTACTCGTCGCAGTCCATGAAGACCGGCTCGGCACCGGCGTACCGGATGGCGTTGACCGCGGCTATGAAGGTGATCGTGGGCACGATGATCTCGTCGCCCGGCCTTACCCCGCAGGCGAGCAGGGCCGTGTGCAGGGCCGAGGTGCCATTGACGCAGGCCACCGCATGCTTTGCGCCGGTGTAGCGGCGCACCGCTTCTTCGAACATCCCGACATACCCGCCGGCCGATGACACCCAGCCGCTCTTCAGGCAGTCCTCAACATACCGCCACTCGTTTGCACCGATGCAGGGCACAGACAGTGGAATGCACTCAGACACTGCACACCTCGGGCTTGTAGCGCCTTGTATGAGCGCCGAACCACTCGATCGTTTCCATGAGCCCTGTTTCGAGATCGTAGCGCGGCCGCCAGGATGTGAGCGTCTTGATCTTCGTGTTGTCGCACCGCAGGCGCATGACCTCGCTCTTATCCGGCCGAAACCGCTCGCTGTCCTCGATGATCCGGATGTCCACGCCCATCATCCCGGCGATGGTCCAAGCCAGCTCGCCCACGGATACATCCCGGTTCATGCCGATGTTCACGGCCGCTCCATAGAGGCCGGGCGACCTGAATATCTCGAGAAACCCCGCGACCGTATCCCTGACAAAGGTGAGGTCGCGCCTTGGCAGGAGATTTCCCAGGCGGACCTCGCCGCGGCCGCTCATGATCTGGGAGATGATGGCAGGTATCACGGCGCGCGCCGACTGCCTGGGTCCGAAGGTGTTGAACGGCCGCACGAGCTTCACGGGCAGACCGTAGGAACGGTGGTAGCTGACAGCCAGCTGATCGGCGGCGATCTTGGACGCCGAGTAGGGCGACTGGCCCACCAGGGGGTGGCGCTCGTCGATGGGCACGTACTGCGCGGTGCCGTAGATCTCGCTGGTGGAGGTGACGACCACGTTCTCGACGCCGGCGCTTCTCGCCGATTCGAGGATGTTGTATGTGCCTTCCACGTTCGTTCGGATATAAGCGAGCGGCGACTGGTAGGAGTAGGGAATCCCGATGAGCGCGGCCAGGTGAAACACGCCGGAGCATCCCTGCATGGCGCGTTTTACGGAATCCATGTCGCGGATATCGCCGGCAACGATCTCCATATCCTTTTTCATATGGCTCTGCTCGAGCCAGCCCCAGGTGCCGCCCGAGTTGTAGCGGACAAAGGCCCGCACATCGAACCCCGCCTCAACACACTGCTCGGCGAGGTGCGAACCGATGAAACCCCCTGCGCCCGTGATAAGAATTTTCATGCCCATCTCTTTCTCTTCATCTCTTCGTTTTGCTCGAGCCGTCACAGGCCGCTCTGGCTGCCGGCGCTCTGTTTCCGGCCCTTTCCGCGCGGGCGTCCGGCACGCTTTTCAGGCTCTGTGAGAGGCTCGAGAGGCTGTTCCTCGCTCGAGGGAAACATCCTTCTCTTGATCGGGAGGAATATCTCCGGCTCGATCAGCCCCATGGCAAACGCACTCCAGCAGAACGCCGCCATCAGGGCGATCTTCGCGGAAAGGCTTATGAGGAGTTGTAGCTGTGTTGCCAGGATCGCGAGAAAGTAGCAGATCGATACGCTCAGCACCAGCTTGGCGATCCGCCCCCACTCGATGTCGATCCGATAGAGCCTCTGCGACATGACAAAGCTCACCCCGGCCAGAAGGGCATTGCTGACGTTCGACGAGGCGACCGCCCCCCAGAGGCCCCACCGGGGTATGAGAATGAGGTTCAGAACGATGTTCGTCACCGACGATGCCGCGCTGATGTAGAATATGTATCGCGATTTCATGCTGATGAGGATCCCGTTCTCGAGGTGGTATTTCATGCCGAATAGGATCCAGCTGAGGATCAGGGGCGGAATGTAGCGTGCCGACGGGCGGAATTCGTCCGCTGCCATGAATCTGATGATCTCATCCGAAAAGATCGATATGAACAGGCCAAAGGCCCCGATCGCCAGCAGATACTGCTCGAAGATCGAGCCGTATGTTCTCGGCCCGCCCTCTTCCTTGGCGATCACGTAGCGTATGGGCTGAAAGCTCTGCAGAAACGTGGATGTCAGGAGGATGTGCACGCCCATGGCGATCTTTCCCGCCACCGCGTATATTCCGGTTTCGAACGGCGAGAAGAAGTAGTTGATGAAGAACCTGTCCGATTCGTTTGTGAGGACGCGGAAGATCGATGAGAACCCCAGAGGCATGGAAAACCGGACCATCGCGATGCCCAGCCTCGATGAAAAACCCAACCCGGTCTTTATCAGGATCGGCGCGGAGATGACGACGGCCAGCAACGTCTTGGTGATGAGCGCGGAATAGAATATCCCGATCAGCCCGGTGTGCCTAAAAGCAATGAAGTAGATGTTCAACATGATGAGCATGATCGTGTTCAGGATCGATAAAAACACGAAGGTCGACGACTTGGCCCTGAGTATGAGATAAGAAAAACCGATCGACACGAAAAAGCCTATGAAAAGGGCCGTGCTCGAGATCATGAAATATTTTCCGTAATCGTTCCTGCCGAACAGCAGCTCCGACAGGGGAACGGAAAAGAGAAGCAGGATGGGGATGAAGATCACGCATAGCAGCGCATTGATGATGTATGATGTCGATATGATGAGGCCTTTTTCCTTCTCGTCGCGGCCTTCGGCATAAAACCTCGCTATGGCCTGGTTGAGGCCCATGCTCACCATGATCCCGATGATGGTGATCGAGGTCTCCACGATGGCCGCCACCCCATAGTCGGCCGGAGTGAGAAAATTCATGTAGAAGGGCAGCAGCAGAAATCCCGCAGCCTGGGCGAAAATCGTGCCGAGACCGTATACACTCGAGTGCTTGAGCAGGAAGCGGAGCTCTTTTATCGCCATGGTCGCCTCTACAGGTATCTTTTCGAACAGGGTGGAATAGCGGTTTTCACGATCAGCGGTCGCATCCGGGGATCAGGGCCATATCGAGTGTCGTCAGCCATCCGGTGAAACGGCGTTCAGCCGCCATCGGGCATGGCTGGCGAAAGATATCACGTTTGTTATGAACAAGGCGTCGCAATGCCGCCGGCTCTTTCCAGGCCCCGTTTCCAGGGGCATAACCGGCCGCCGGCAACGATCATATTTCTTTAAGACATTCATTCAAAGGGGTTTCCCGCACGCGCCCCCCCGGGAAGCCTGTGCCTCCGCTGCCGGAGCCGCGCGCATCTTTGCATCCGCACCGGCTTCTCGAAACGCTGCGCCGGCCTCAGACAAGCACAGGAAGTTCATGTCATGCTCCGACGCATAGTCGAGCAGACAGTCAATGCCCGACAAAAGCCTGCGATATGCGCTCTCGTCAGGAACAAAGGGGCTCCTGCCCGGAAGCAGCGATGTCGAGTGAAACGACATGTTCAGATATCCGTATCCGTTTCTCATGAACGACCGGCTCAACCGCAGCATATCCCGGCCGCTGCTCTGCTCGGGGGAGAGGCATGCCAGGTTGAGCAGATTCATCCTCTTCAGCAGACCGGGCACGTGCAATCCCTGAAACAGGCCCGATTGGATGATGCTCGCCACGCGCCTGCAGAACGCAAAGTTTTTCTGAAAAAAACCGATGGTAGGCGGAATTTCCACCAGGGCCCCTCCGGTTTCGCGGTCGCCCCCTGCTGTGCATCGAATGAAATACGGCCCTGCTGGCTCGTCGGTGAAGTCCGGGCCGCAATACTCGGACCAGTCGCAAAAGGGCGAAACCGAGGTGTCCACCCGATAGCCCAGCTTCAGCAGGTTCCGGGCCACCGTTTCGCTGAAACCCCATCTTCCCGCCCTGAATGAGGTCGGCTCGACCCCAAAGCTCGCCCGTATGGCTTCGTGAAGTGTCTCGAGCTTTCTGTACTGCAGGTCTTCGGGCAGGTTGCAGAGCATGGAGCTGTACTCGCAGGGCTCCTCCTCGAACGGAGGGGTGTTCCAGGGATGGCAGTGCGACCCGATCTCGCACCTTCCGGAATCCAGGATCTTCTTCAGAATCGCCACCGAGTCCCTGTCCGTGGCCACCTGGTAGGTGATCAGATAGGTAGGTCTGGCGCCATATCGGTCGAAGATCTCCTGGACAGAAGGGATCC
>DCDF01000057.1 GCA_002316295.1 Syntrophaceae bacterium UBA1062
GGGGGCATGGACATGAAGCCTTACACAGGCGGCGGACATGGAGGAACGTTCTCGCAACCGGTAGAGAAAAGGCTTGCAGCCGGAACAGGCACGGATGCGCACAGGATCACCCACCAGGAAGGGAATGAAGATGGATGACGGTGCCGGAGGATACACCGTTCCTCCGGCGGCAGGGTTCAGGAATCGACGGGCTGACGCAGGACACGGAAGCGGCATACGGAATCTGACCATCGCCGGTCTGCTCTTCGCGCTCGTCCTCGTTATATGGCTCAACGAATTCATCGATGTGCCCCGCCTCTTCTTCGGAGTCGCACCGACCCCGGTCAACTGGCAGGAGGCGATGCTGGAAACGTTCATCGTTCTTCTGGCGGCGGGGGTCGTGTGGCGCTTCGCCTCCGGCGTGAGCGGGCAGACGGCGAAAGAGAAGCAACTCCTGGAGCACCAGAAGTTTTTTTCAGAGGTTCTCATCCGCGAGTCTCCCACTTACTGCCTGGCGGTGAAGCCGGACGGAAGCATCATCACGGTGAACAACGCGCTGCTGAACAAGACCGGGTATAGCTTTGATGAGGTGGTGGGCGGGAACTGTCTCACCCTGTTCATCCCTCCCCGCGAGCGCGAAACCATAGCCCGGGATCTGGCCGACATCGTCCTGTCGGGAAAGCCCCGGACACGTGTATCCAACATCGTGACCAGAACAGGGGAAGAATGCGTTGTCCAATGGGAAGCCGCGGCGGCCTGCCGTCCGAGCGGCGAATTGGACTTTATCTATGCCGCCGGGATCGACATAACGGAGCAGAAAAAGACGGAGCGCGCGCTGAAGCTCAGCGAGGAACGATACCGCTCTTTTGTCCAGAACCTTCAGGGCGTCGCATACCAGCTGGATATGAACCTGAGGCCGGTTTTCCTCCACGGCGATATTCAAAAGCTCACCGGTTATTCGAAAGAGGAGATCCTTTCCGGATCGGTGGTCTGGGAAGATATCATCGCTCCGGAGGACGTTTCAGCCGTTCGAAACGAGTCACACAAGGCTCGCAGCATCCAGAACTATGCAGGCGATGTCATCTACCGCATCGTCAGAAAAGACGGCGGCCTGTGCTGGGTGCAGGAGTATTTCAGAAATACCTGCGACGAGAACGGCGCGCCTTCGGCCGTCCAGGGCATAGTGTATGACATCACGGCCGCCAAGGAAGCCGAAGAGTCTCTGCGCAGAAGCGAGGAACGCTACCGGCTGCTGGCTGACAATATGAAGGACGTGATCTGGGCCTTTGATCGGAACATGCGCTACACCTACATCAGCCCTTCTGTGGAGAGGGCCCGGGGATATACCGTTGAAGAAGCCATGAGTCAACCGGTGGAGAAGATATTTACCGAGAGCTCCTACCAAAAATTTCTGAAAATCCTCTCCGAGGTAAAAATCCTCGAAGAAAGCAAGACCCCCCCTTCCCCGGAACAATCTCTCACCTTCGAGCTGGAGCTTGTGTGTAAAGACGGAAAAACCGTCTGGACGGAAATCACAGCAAGCTTCGCCTATGATTCCCAGGGCAGACCTGCGGGGTATGTGGGAATGACCCGCGATGTAACCGAAAGGAAAAGGGCTCAGGAAGCCATCCAGCAGAGAGAAGACATTTACCGCACCATCTTCGAGAGCACCGGCACCGCCATGATCATTATCGACGAGGATACGACCATCTCCCTTGCCAACAGCGAATTTGTCCACCTCTCAGGCTATCCTCGCGAGGAGATAGAGAACCGGCAATCATGGAAGTTGTTTGTCGCGGCCGAGGACGTCGAGCGCATGGCGCGGTATCATGTGCTCAGGAGGAGACCGGGCCATGAGGCGCCGAGGAATTACAGCTTCAGGTTCAAGGATCGCTACGGGATCATGAAGGACATGTTCGTGACCGCGACCCTGCTCCCCGGAACGAGCAAGAGCCTCATCTCGCTTCTGGATATCACCGAAACCAAGAAGGCCGAGGAAGAGCTGAGGATCTCGAGGGAGCAGATCCGCAACCTCCATAAGCACTCACAGGACGTGCGCGAACAGGAACGGGCACGCATCGCAAGGGAAATACACGACGAGCTCGGCCAGGTCCTCACCGCGCTGAAAATGGACCTGTCCTTCCTTGCGAAGAAGCTCCCTCCTGACCTCTCATCCCTGGGGACCAAGGTCAACCTCATGCTCAGGTTCGTAGACATGACCATCCAGTCGGTGAAACGAATAACCATGGATCTCAGGCCCGGTCTGCTCGACCACCTGGGGCTGGTTGCCGCCATCGAATGGCAGGCCGAGGAGTTCCAGAAGAGAACCGGCATCAGGTGCAGCGTCACCGTTGATCCGGATGAGATCATTTTGCGGCCCGATCAATCGACATCTGTCTTCCGTATTTTCCAGGAAACACTCACCAATATCGCACGACACGCACGGGCCACCGAGGTGAGGACATCTCTGGCGGTAAAAGACGGGATCCTGGAGATGACGGTGCGGGATAACGGCATCGGGATAACGAATGAACAGATAGAGAATCCAAAATCGTACGGCCTCATGGGAATCAGGGAACGCGCATACTTCTGTGGAGGAGAGGCCGGAATTTTCGGACAGAAGGGAAAGGGGACCACCGTCGTGATCACCATTCCCTTTGACGAGACGAGGATCCAAGATGATACGAGTGCTTGTGGTTGACGATCACCCCATTGTCAGAGAAGGACTGAAACAGATACTCTCTGATACGGAAGATATTCTGGTTGTGGACGAGGCCGACTCCGGGCAGGCGGTTCTGACCTCGGCGGCTAGGAGCAACTTCGATGTGGTTCTCCTGGATATATCCATGCCGGGAAGAGACGGTCTCGAGGTCCTGCGGGAGCTCAAACAGCAGAAGCCAAAGCTCCCGGTGCTCATCTTGAGCATGTACCCGGAAGAGCATTACGCGGTCCGGGTTCTGAGGGCGGGGGCCTCGGGGTACCTCACCAAGTCGAGCGCCCCGGATGAGCTGATATCGGCTATCCGCAAAGTGGCCTCAGGGAGAAAGTACATCAGCTCGACCCTTGCCGAACGGCTGACCTACGAGCTCGACCGGGACGCCGACAGGCCCATGCACGAGGTGCTGTCCGATCGGGAATACCAGGTCATGC
>DCDF01000252.1 GCA_002316295.1 Syntrophaceae bacterium UBA1062
CCGAAAAGAGCAGTATTCCCCGGATTCGATGAACAGATGCGTGTGCTGTAAAGACAGCAGGGACGCTACCGGAATTCAGAATCTGTTTCAGCGCGCCTTACTCACCGGGCTCTATGGCTTCCGTCGGGCAGGCGTCGGAACATGCTCCACAATCAGTGCAGAGGTCAGGGTCAATGGTATACTTGTCGTCACCCTCGCTGATAGCCTCAACAGGACACTCATCGATGCACGTCCCACAACAAATACATTCATCAGTGATAATATATGCCATTGCTGCTCTCCTTTCCTGGTATCCTGCATGGGTGGTATAGAAAATACGGATAAATGGCAAGTCTTTTTTTTGTATTTTGACCGGGGACATGGTATGCCGTTATACCATGACCGGCGCCGTATGATTCATACGCATGCGAGACCGGCCGCACCGTGCGAGAGATGAAAGACATGTACGAGAACAAGCTGGATTCTTTTCTGGAAAGCCTCAAATCGCGACCGTATTTCTTCGATGGCGGCCTCAGGTTCGAATGCCGGAGATGCGGGGCGTGCTGCACTGGAGAACCCGGGGTGGTCTCTGTGGACGAGAATGAGATTACTCAGATAGCCGCCTTTATCGAGGTGCCCCGCCCGGTGCTCGTGGAAAGGTGTCTGTATCTCCTTAAAACGAGCTATGCGATCAAGGAAACAGACGACGGAAGATGCATATTCTTCGAAAACGGATGTGCGATTTATCCCGTACGGCCGGTTCAGTGCAGGACATGGCCGTTCTGGTTCCAGAACATGCGCTCGCTGTACGCGTGGAAGGGCGTCGCTGCACGCTGCCCCGGAATAGGGAAAGGGCACCTCTATTCCAAGGAGGCCATCCTCGAGTGCATCGGCGCGAGTTATCCGGTTTACGAGACCCTCATGAGGGAAGTCCTCCGGTGAGCAAGCGGCCGCGACAGGATGTTCCGGTCGCCGGAAGAGGCGGGCGGTCCGAATGGACAGGAAAACAGACGGATCACCATCCGGTGTGAGATGGGCCCTATGGAGGCAGGACGACAACGGGCACCGGTACATCGTCTGCGTCACGCAATCGCGCGAAGAGGCGGAGCTGGCCCTGAAAAACTACGAAGCACATCATCACAAACAGTATTACTTCATTGAACCTCTCAGGCAGTGAACCGACCGGAGGGGAGAGCGCAATCCGGCTCCCGGCCGCTCATCCACGGTCGTCGATACCGCCCCGGCCCTTGGGAAAAAATCGTCGGGAACGTATTATTGATTGTGTATCCAAGAGGTTCCCAAGGGGGTGTCATGGATCTCAAACCATTGTTCGAACCGAAATCTCTCGCTGTTGTCGGGGTGTCGCTGCACAATGATCTGCATCCCTCCAACATCATTTTCTACAAAAATCTCTACCGGTATCCCGTGGAGGCCTATCCGGTCAACCCCAAGGCGGGCATCCTCAAGGGGGTGTCCGCTTATCCCAGCGTCAAGGATCTCCCGGTGGTGGTCGATCTCGCCATCGTCTCGGCGCGTGCGGAAGCCGTGCCGGGTATCCTCCAGGACTGCGTGGAGGCGGGGGTGAAGGGTGCCGCCATCATCTCGGGAGGGTTTTCCGAGGTGGGGAACAGAGAGCTTCAGAATGAGATCGTTTCGATAGCGAAGGAGGCGGACTTTCCCTTTATCGGACCGAATTGCCTGGGCATCTATTCACCGCCGTACTATGACAGCTTCTTCTTTGCGCCCGAGCGCATCAGCGTCCCCCGGCAGGGAAATGTGGCGATCATCAGCCAGAGCGGCGGTCTTCTGGTGGATCAGATGATCGGCTTCTCCGTGGAAGGAGTCGGGCTCTCTCTGGCCGTGAGCATCGGGAACAAGGCGGTGGTCCGCGAAACCGACCTGCTGGAATATCTCGAGCACGATGATAAGACCAAGGTGATCTGCCTGTATATCGAGGGGTTCAGAGAAGACGAAGGCCGCGAGTTTCTGCTGAAGGCCAGGGAATGCGAGAAGCCGATCGTCGTGCTCAAGGCGGGAAAGAGCCCCGGAGGAAGGAAGGCGGTCTCGAGCCATACCGCATCCCTTGCAGGGGATTACACCGTGTTTTCCGCACTCCTGTCTCAGAACGGCATTGTGGAAGCCAGGGATCCTTCCGAGCTCATGTACTTCTGCGAATCGCTCAGCGCGTATCAGACCCCGATACACGGAAACGTGAGCATCATAACCTTAAGCGGCGGACACGGCGCGCTCGCAACCGATCTCTGCTTCCAGTACGGCCTCACGGTGCCGACGTTTTCACGGATCGAGCAGGATATGATCCGCAAGCGGCTGAAGCCCGCCATCTCCTCGATTGCAACGTGCACCAATCCGGTGGATCTCACGGGCAGCTCGACTGACGACGATTATGTCGAGGCGGCGCGTGTGATCGGGTCGTTCGAGGAGGTCGAATGCCTCGTCATGCTTCTCCTTCCCTATGCGCCCGGCCTCTCCTCGGACCTGGGGGCCCGGCTGAGCATTGTCAGCCGGCAGGCAGGCAAACCTATGATCGCCTATCTGCCGAGGCTCGAAAAATACCGGATGCTCATCGAGGGGTTCGAGATCAACGGAGTGCCGGTCGCGCACACTATCGAGGGTGCGATTCAGATGGTGCTGGCCATGGCGCGGTATCGAAAATTCACCTGAGGTTATACTCGGCACTCTGACGGATCGCCATCGCCCGGTAACCGGACGCCTCGCACATGTACCGCCCTGCTTGATGTTCTCGCGGCCCGAGGACGCGTCCGCTCAGCAGACAATCCTGACAATTCATGGGGACGGATTTGCCCGCCGGTCGGAAACCCCTCCACTGATCGGCATATGCCCCTGGCCGATGAAAACGGGCTGCCCTTTTTCGCCGGATCTGTGGTATCAGTGAACGATCGCAGGAAGAAAACGACCGCGAAATGAGACGAAGGAGCGGAGACGCATGAAGGGGAAAAAGGGGGTTATCTTCGATCTCGACGGCACACTGCTCGATACGCTCACCGACATTGCTGATTCGATGAACGCCGCGCTTTCCCGCCATGGGTTCCCTCTGCATGACAGTGACGACTACCGGCTGATGGTCGGCGGCGGCATAGATGTTCTGGCCAGACGTGCGGTGCCCCGGGAAAGACGCGACGAAGATACGGTCTCGTCGGTCGTTGCCGCCATGAGGGAAGAGTACGGCATGAGATGGGCGGCGACCTCGCGTCCTTTCCCCGGCGTTGTGGAGATGCTCGCCGGTCTTGCCTGCAGGAATATTTTGTGTGCCGTGTTGTCGAACAAGCTCGATTCGTTCACCAAGCTGATGGTGAGGTCTCTTCTGGGAGGCTTTAGCTTCTTTCAGGTGAGGGGGCTGGTTGCCGGACAGCCCAGGAAGCCTGATCCGCGCGCCGCCCTGGAGATTGCACAAGACATGCGTCTCACCCCTGAAGAAATGATATTCGTGGGAGACTCGGACATCGATATGGAAACGGGAAAAAGAGCGGGGATGACGCCCGTAGGGGTTTCGTGGGGATATCAGGCGCCGGAAAAACTCATCTTGAGCGGTGCTTGCGTGATCCTCGATGCGCCCGGAGATCTCCTGAAATACCTATAAGGCCTGCAGCGCACTCGACCCGGAGCAGCGGGACTCCATCACGACGATCTTGTTCTTGCCGCTGGTCTTGGCCTGGTAGAGAGCGGTGTCGGCACGCGAGATGAGAGCGTCGATGGACTCGACGGGCACGTATCGGGTGATCCCCATGGAGATAGTGATCCGAAAGTCTTCGGGGAGTCCGGGGTAGCTCAACTCCGATGCGAGATCCTTGATGCGCTCG
>DCDF01000119.1 GCA_002316295.1 Syntrophaceae bacterium UBA1062
ACGGAGTACGAGTCATGACAAAGGAAATGCCGTTAGGCAGAACGACCCCTTCCCCCGAAAAGTACGATCCCGCGTTGCTCTACCCGATCTCCCGGGGTGAAGCTCAGCCGGGTATGCACGGCTTTGACCTGTGGCGTGCCTATGAGCTCTCGTGGATCGGTCCGTACGGCACTCCTGAGACGGCCGTTCTTCAGGTCGTCTATCCTCTTCAGAGCAAAAACATCGTGGAATCGAAATCGCTGAAGCTCTACATAAACGGCATGGCGGGCACCTGTTTTGCCGGTCGCAAAGATGTGGTGGAGACGATCCGCCGAGACCTCGCCGGTATTCTCGACTCGCCATGGATCGATGTATCGCTCCTGACGGACCGGACAGGGTCGTATCAGGGATGGACGAACGAGCTGCCGGGAAGCTGCATTGACGGCATGGATATCGGCGGGATTCCGGACAGGCCCGACCCCTCTGTCCTCAGGGTCCTGGAGAGGAGAACGACGAGCGAGGCGCTCTTCTCCCACCTGTTCAGGTCATATTGCCCCATAACGCGCCAGCCGGACTGGGCGAGCGTTCTCATCGAATACCGGGGCGGCGCGATCGATCGCACGGCGCTTCTTCGCTACCTCTGCTCATACCGGAGCTACGAGGGGTTCTCCGAGCAGTGCTGCGAGGAGATCTACCGCGACATCCTCGCTGCATGCGCACCAGAGCGTCTTACGGTGAGCTGCTTCTATACCCGCAGAGGCGGAATAGACATCAATCCGGTGCGAAGCACTGTCGAGAGAAATCCGGAGGAGACCGGAATATATCGTCTCCTCCGTCAGTGACACGTTCGTGCACCCGCCTTTTTGAAGCAGATCGAAAAAGGCGGGTAAAAGAGTAACGGCAAAAGGGGCTCATCGCGCCGATATCTGTATGGTTCCCGATATGTTCACGTGCATGTCGTATATCCCGAAGCTTCCCAGGCTCGGACCAACGCCTGCTTGCGGGCCTATCGTGATTGCGCCGATAGTGAACTGGTCGATATCGATGGACATGCCGCCTATGTTGATGTCGACCGCGGAAACATCTACTCCCACCCGCGGCAGGCCGATTCCCCCGGGAAGATTCACCCCGAACGGCGAGTAACCGACCCCGGCGCTGACAGTCATGGGTTCGTAGATATTGATGCTTCCGAAAAGAGTCACATCATTCAGGCTGATGACCCCGCCCTGGGTGAGCAGACCGAATCCGTCGGTATCACCCCAGAAGAGATTGCTTGCGCTGGTGTCGAATCTGATGACGCCCGTTTCTATGGCAAATCCTGCCTGGCCGACGACCTCGCAGAGCTGATCATCGCTCAGGATGCTCATCTTGGCTGCGGCTGCGAGGGGAAAAACCAGCAGCGAGATTATACACACAGCAGTGAACAGACTTTTTCTATTCATGCATTAACTCCTTTCTGATCAGGTTCTTCAGGCAGCCCGGCTGTCCGCCTCTCATGAAGCGGACCCGTGGCTTTCCGTCCCAGGGTCGCCCCTGGTTTGGCGTGAGTCGAAAAGCTTCTGTCGAAACCTTCTCAGGCAACCGGCTGTCTGCCCGTATCAAGGGCAGACCCGTGGCTTTCCGTCCCATAGTCGCCTATGGTTTGGCTGAGGAGGCGGCCCCACCCGTCCGCCCGGCATTCCCGCCGAACAGCGTGTGAGGCCTTGGAGTTCCACAGTCGCCTGCGGTTTGTTGGCTTGCATAGGAAAGACAGGCCGGTGGTGTGCGATTTCCGTGTTGCACCACCTGCCTTTCCGGAGATGGTCGTGGTCAGCGAAACCCCATGCTCGCGTTACTCTTTTACCCATGTCTATTCTCTGGACCAGAGAATACACATGGCTCGCCCGATCCATTGTCAAAGAGCTGAAGAAAGCAGGTGCAGCAGCCGCTTTCCTACCCTTTGTATCGATTGGACGGGGAAAATAATTAACGGGATAAGTACAATTTTTTCTCGAGATGTTCTCTGGGGATGAATCTGTAACGTCGCATCTCAAGCCGGGATCGAGCAGGGTCGCCCGAATGAAAAACCGGGGCTCCGGCGGCATACCCGCAAGACCTGCGCCTGCTGTCTGAAAGGACTATGGGAGATCGCCAGGTCCGGCCGTTTTCGTGTGTTGGGGGATTCCCATCGCGCTCCAGAGGGCTGCGGCTTTCCGATAGCACGTCCGAGCCTTTCTCCGCGCTCCGCATGCTGCATGAAAATCCCCCCATGACGATAAGGTCCAGGCAATGTGGGGCTTCATCCCCCGGTCGGTCGAGAGAAAGGACGCTTTTTTCAGCAGCTCGAACGCGGACGGACGGTCCTGCATCCCCAGACGGATCGATGCCATGGTCCGATAGGCCCAGATCAACTGCTCGGCATTGCCGTGCCGCTCGTTCCATTCGATCGCTCGTTCGGCCGCCGCCCGGGCGGAGGGAAGCTCGCCGAGCATGAGCAAGGCCTCGGCAAGGGTGTTGAGGGCGTAGGGGACTCTGTTTGCAACACCTTTTTCCAGCAGAGGCAGGCACTCCTGCGCCAGATCTCCCGCCTCCCGGTAACGCTTCAATCCGAGGGCCACCCATGCCCGGTAGAGCCCCATGAGGCCCGGAAACAACTCGCGGTCCCGCCCCCGGCTCTCGAGCATGTCGAGCTCTTCCCGGGCCTTGTCCACCCAGAGGGTGTACCGGCTGTACACGTAGATGGAGCTCTGAATTCTCAGATATGAGAACCCTCCTGCAAGACTGCCCAACTTTCTCTCTTTGTCCCGAATCACATCGAACAGCCCCTGAGCGCCCGGGAAGTCACCTTTGAGGAAGAGCAGGTATGCGTGCCAGACATCGGCCATCAGATCGAGGTCCATATAGGGGGCGCTCAGCTGTTTCGTCCGCACATACCAGGCGAGAGCCTCCCGAACGTCTCCTCTCCAGACCCATGCCGCCAGTGTGGTCAGCGAGTTGACTGCGGCCAGGAACTTCTCTGAGGGATCGAGACCGCCGCGGGCGTCCTCCAGGAAGCTCAGCGCGGTCTTGGGCATGCCCAGAAAGGTATAGGTGTATGCAACGGCCGTCTTTGCCGCCGCGGCAAGGAAATCACTGTCTCGGGCTTGACGGGACACCTCTTCGTACAGGTCGAGCGCATCCTGAAAACGCGCCTTCTGTGAGTAGAGATTGATGAGGCGGATCTTCGAGAACAGCTCATGGCTCTTGGGCCCCTTTCCGCCGTAATGCCGGACAAGCTCTTCCAGGGCATTGATCGCCCTCTCCGGGCTGAACACCCTCGAACAGGTCCAAATCCCTTCCCGCATCTGGACGAGCGTCTCGTCTCTTCCCGGGAAATCATCCGCCTTCAACACACTCTCTTCTGCCCGCTGGTACTGAGCTGCGGCCTCTATCCACGACCCCTCGGCCTGGTACGTCCGGGCGGCCAGGATGAAATAGGGAACCGCCCTCGCATACTCCCGGGCATGAAACATGTGATACGCGATCATGCCGCAGTGCTCCGCCCTGGTCTTCGATATCTTTTCCAGGTGGAGCCCGACCTTTTTGTGAAGCTCCCTCCGATGGCGCCCGAGCAGGGTCATGGAGGCGACCTCCCGCGTCAGGGCATGCCTGAAACGGTATTCACCTCCGGCGGCGCGGGTGATGAACCCGGCTAGCTCGAGCCTGCCCAGAAGGGCTGTGGTGTCCCCCCTCACCGAGGTCACCGCATCCAGCAGCTCCCCGCCGAACACTGTGCCGAGAACGGACGCCTCCTGCAGGAGGCGCTTCTCCTCCCGATCGAGGTTTTCCATGCGGGCGGAGATGAGGCCCTGGACCGTCTCGGGGATGCGGGATCCCACAGCCTGCTCGGATACGGAAAGAAGCTCCCGCCCCTCCTCGCCGAGATACGACACGTATTCTTCCAGGTAGAGCGGGTTCCCTCCGGTGATGCGGTAGAGTGCATCGGCGGCGTCTCCAGGGATGACCGGCACCTTCAGGAGGCTTCGGAGCAGGATTTCCATATCGTCCCGGGAAATTTCCGGAACCGCGAGAACCTCCCCGCACGCATCGATTGCATCGCTTTCCCGGGAGGTGATGAGAAACAGGCATCCGGGGCCCCTGCCCTCTTCCTGGAGCAGGTACGAGATCAGATCCTTCGAGGTGGCGTCGGCCCAGTGAAGATCCTCGATACACACGACAACGGGCCGGTCCTTTGCAAGGGCCTTGAGCAGACCTGATACCGCTTCACAGATCTCCATCTTCCACACATCCGGCATCAGATCTTCATCGCCCTGTCTGTTTCCCAGAAGCGACCGGACATGAAAGGAGTGCCTCGGACTGAGCAGCCCGTCTTCGAGTGTGCAGCCCCGAGAGGACATGGCATCGACGAGCCGCCTGACCAGCGATATGACCGGGTGATATGGAGTGTCGCTCATGTGATCGAGGCACTGGACGGCCGCCACGAGGGCTCGGTCTTCGACGAGCTCGCAGAATTCGTGCACGAGTCGGCTTTTTCCAACGCCCGCTTCCCCGGTTATGAGCACTGATCCCCCGGCGCCATGAATGAGGTCCTCGAACGCCCGCCGCAGAAACGAAAGTTCTCTTTCCCTGCCGACCATGGGCCCGCTCATGACTCCGGGGCGGCGTATCCCCAGCGGCACACGCCTGCGGGAGCCGATGCGATAGATCTCCATGGGCTCGGGAATGCCTTTCAGATGCCTTTTCCCGAGAGACTCTATCTCAAAGAAACGCTCAGCCTCGTATCGCGAGGATCCTCCGATGAGGATCTCTCCCGGTGCCGCCAGGCTCGAAAGCCGCTGTGCGACGATGATGGGCATGCCGATTACGCCCTGATACAGGGGCACCTTCCCGGCGTCGTCGACGAGCACGAT
>DCDF01000287.1 GCA_002316295.1 Syntrophaceae bacterium UBA1062
CCTGCGGGACGCCCCCGAAGGCAGGCCTGAGAAGGTGCACACTCCGGATGCGCGCACCATCGAGGAGGTCTGCGAGTTTCTGGGGGTCACCCCTCAGGATCTCGTAAAAACGCTGATATATATCACCGACAGAGGGGTTGTTGCCGCACTGGTGAGGGGAGACCACGAGGTGAACGAGGCGAAGCTCAGGCGCGCGGCAGGTTGTGAGACCCTGGAGCTGGCCGACGAGGCGGTTATCGAGAAGTACACCGGCGCTCCACGGGGCTTCGCCGGACCCGTGGGCCTGGAAGTGCTCGCCATTGCGGACTTCGGGCTTCTGGAATCGGGGCCGTTCGTGACAGGGGCCAACGAACAGGACTATCACCTGAAGAATGTCTGGCTCTCCCGGGATGCAAAGATCGACGTCATTGCCGACATCCGTAACGCGCAGGAGGGAGACCCGTGTCCCCGGTGCGGCACAGGCATGCTGGAGGCCATCCGGGGCATCGAGGTAGGGCATATCTTCAAGCTGGGAACCAAGTACTCCCAGGCCATGAACGCGATGTTTCTGGACGAGAGCGGAGAGCACAGGCCGATTATTATGGGCTGCTACGGCATCGGCGTGGGCCGTGTTCTGGCTGCCGCCATCGAGCAGTACTCCGATGAGCACGGGATCGTGCTGCCCGTTCCGCTGGCCCCATACCAGGTTCTGGTTCTTCCAGTGAGTGTGAATGAAGAGGAAGTCGTGAGCATATCATCTAAACTGTATGAAGAGCTCAAGGCCCGCGGGGTGGACGCCCTCATCGACGATCGGGACGCGCGTCCCGGAGTGAAGTTCATGGATGCGGACCTCATCGGCGTACCATACCGGATCACGGTGGGGATGCGGGGGCTCAAGGAAGGGGTCGTCGAAATAAAAGAGCGGGCGAGCGGGGCTGTGGAAAAGGTGAAGATCGGGGAAGCAGTGGATTATTGCCTGTCGAAGCTCGAAAATACAGGAAACGATTATTGACGGTACGGATCAACGACATTCTTGAAGAAGTTTCCGCATATGTTCCCGATGCGGACACCAGGATTATCGAGAAGGCATACGTGTTCTCGGCAAGGGTTCACCAGGGGCAGACGCGCCTGAGCGGTGAACCCTACCTGAACCACCCCCTGGAGGTCGCACACCTCATCGCCCAGATGCATCTGGATGTCACCGCGGTCGTAGCCGCATTGCTTCATGACGCCATCGAGGACTCGCTGACCCGGGTGGAAGACATCTCGAAAGAATTCGGCGAAGAGGTCGCCCAGGTGGTTGACGGTCTCACCAAAATCTCCAAGATCGACTTCCGCTCCGAGGAAGAACAGCAGGCCGAGAATTTCCGCAAGATGATCCTCGCCATGAGCAAGGACTTGAGGATCCTCCTGATCAAGCTCACCGACCGGCTGCACAACATGCGCACCCTGCAGTATCACAACCCCAAAGCGCAGGAGAGGATCGCAAGGGAGACACTGGAGATCTATGCGCCCCTGGCCAACAGGCTCGGCATCCACTGGCTCCAGATAGAACTGGAGGAGCTGAGTCTCAAATATCTCGACCCCGCCGGGTACAAGACGCTGAAATCGAAGCTCGACGCCATCGAAAAGGAAAAGGAACCGTACCTGAAGAACGTGATGGATCAGATTCAACAGCGGATCGAAACCGTTGAGATCAGAGCGGAGGTCAAGGGCAGGATCAAGCATGTCTACAGTGTCTATCAGAAGCTGAAGAAGCAGGGCATCCCCTTCGAGGACGTATACGACGTCATGGGGGTCAGGATCATCGTTTCGAGCGTGGCCGAATGCTACGAGACGCTGGGGATCATCCATTCCATCTGGAAGCCTATACAGTCACGCATCAAGGATTTTATCGCCATGCCCAAGGCGAACATGTACCAGTCGCTCCATACGACCGTGTTCGGGCCCGGAGGCGAGAGGATCGAAATACAGATCCGCACCCGGGAGATGGATTTCATCGCTAACGAGGGCATAGCGGCGCACTGGCGGTACAAAGACGGAAGGCCGATCAGCGAGCAGGACGGCGAAAAACTCTCCTGGCTCAGGCAGCTGCTGGAGTGGCAGAAGGAGCTCAAGGATCCGCGCGAATTTCTCCAGAGCGTGAAGATCGACCTGTATCCGGAAGATGTCTATGTATTCACTCCAAAGGGAGAGGTGAAGCGGTTCCCTGTGGGTGCAACCCCTCTGGACTTCGCCTATAGTGTGCATACACAGCTGGGAAATCAGTGCATGGGAGCCAAGGTGAACGGAAAGATCGTGCCCCTGCGCTACAAGCTCAACAGCGGCGACGTGGTCGAGATCCTGCGGTCGTCCAAGCAGCACCCGAGCAAGGACTGGCTCCGCATCGCCAAGACCTCCCGGGCCAAGACCAAGATCAAGTCCTGGCTGAGGACTCAGGAGAACGAACAGAGTATAGCCCTCGGAAGGGAGATTCTCGAAAAGAGGATCAAAAGCCTTCGCTTGGGCAAGGATGTGGATTACGATGTCCTGGCCAAGGAATTCTCCTTCAACGATACACAGGATTTCTTCATGGCGATCGGGTTCGGCAGGCTTTCGGCAAACCAGGTTATCCACAAGATCGCCCCGGAAGAACAGAAGAGAGCCCCGAAGCCGGCTGACCGGAAGAAAAGGCAGGAGCCCTCGGGCATCGTGGTCAAGGGTGTGGAAGACCTCCTGGTGCGCTATGCGAAGTGCTGCCGGCCAATCCCCGGAGACGACGTGGTCGGATTTATTACCCGGGGCAGGGGCATCACGGTGCACCGCGGCAACTGTCCGTATGTCTCGGAGGTCGATCCGCGGCGTCTCATATCCGTCGAGTGGGACAAGAACTTCTCAGAGAGCCGCGAGATAGAGTTCACGGTGATGTGCGCGGACAAGCCGGGCATGCTGGGCTCCATCACCGCGGCAATCGGGACCCGCAATGTCAACATCACCAATATGAAGGCCTATCCAGTGGCCAACGGGAGCTCGATGTGTGTCTTCAGGGTGACGGTCAGGAGCCTGGATGAGCTCAGGGAGCTCTTCAGCGACATCCGGAAGCTCAAGGGCGTCGAGAAAATCGAGCGCCACTGATCTTTCGTGCGTTTCAGAGCTGAGCCCTGATTCTTTCGATGATCCTGCTCTCGATGACGCCTTTCGATATACACTCGTGCCACTGCTGGGAAACGTTCCGGTCATAGGCCTCGATGTGCGCGGTGACGCGGGTCTTTGTGCTCATATCGTTGACGGGCGTGACCAGGATGCTCAGGGTATACCCGGCCTGTGACCAGATCGCGAGCCTCGTGGCCGAGGGCTTCTCCGCGATTTTTTCGAGCTCGTGGTGCGCCTGAGGGCCGACGGAATAGTTGACGAATTTTGTTCGGATTACTCCCCTGCTCTTGTCCATGGAATCGATGGGGATCGATTCCTCCTTCAGGGTCGTGATGACGGTATCCCAGACCTTATCGAAACGGGCGAGGTAAAACGCCGTATCGTCATGAAGCGCAGGCGCCTGCTTGGACGCGGCCGCGCAGCCTGTCAAAAGCAGTGCCGCCAATACAACCGACAGGAAATGCCTCTTGTTCATTGATTGTCTCCCCATTGCAATAAAGGCCGCACGGAATCAATTTCCGGGCGTATACGGATGAATTATAGCAGAGAAGCCGTGGAAATACACCTGCATTTTGTGGTATCATGCACCTGTGCAGTATAAGGTCCGAACAGGTGTGGAGATTTCTTTTCAGCTCAATGAAAAAGGATGGAGCTTTTTAAACCCCATCCCGCTTGTCGTACCGTACGACACCGAAGAAATCGGCTGTCTTCCTGAAAGCAGCGCCGCGGTTCAGACGGCGTGCTTTTCCACCCTTCCGGATTTGATGCATTGAGTGCAGACGATGATTCTTCTTGCGCCCTGCGTTGAAGCGACCCGCACCCTCTGCAGGTTCGGAAGCCAGATCTTGCGCGTCTTGTTCTGCGCATGAGAAACATTGTGCCCTATTTGCGGGCCCTTGCCGCAGATCTCACACTTTCTCGACATTACTTTGGGATCTCACTTTCTTCGTCTATTGTTCGATTTGGTGCCGAAGCCGGGATTTGAACCCGGACGGGCGTAGCCCACCACCCCCTCAAGATGGCGTGTCTGCCAAATTCCACCACTTCGGCGTAATCTGCCATGTGTTAATAACAACCAAAGTTCACAGTGTCAATATGGAAAATAACCTCTGATATCGGCCTTCTTTCCCTGTCACTGCGGCCACAAAGAGAGAATTCTGCCCGGGATTGACGGAGAGGGCTCCGTAACTGTCTTCGGTATGCGATATATGTTGATTATTGATATTTTTCATGATTTAGAATTGAATCTTACATGCTGCGCACTATTAGAGATTGTATCACCGGGAAACCGGCCGGCTTGACATTGCAGGGGAAGCCATGATCAGGAATAATTATTATTTACCATCGAGAGGAGAGAGGTGATATGACCAGGAGACTTGAAGTGTACAAATGCGAAGTGTGCGGGAACATTGTGGAAGTGATCCATGAGGGAAAAGGCGAGCTGGTCTGCTGCGGCAAGCCCATGAAGCTCTTCACCGAGAACACCGTTGATGCAGCCTATGAAAAGCATGTCCCCGTAATTGAAAAGACCGCCGAAGGCTACCGCGTGAAGGTGGGCAGTGTGACCCATCCCATGGAAGAGAAACACTATATCGAGTGGATCGAGCTCGTGGCTGACGGCCGTGCGTACCGCGCCTTCCTCAAACCAGGCGATGCTCCCGAGGCGGTTTTCTGTATCGACGCCGGGCAGGTTACGGCACGGGAGTACTGCAACCTTCACGGACTCTGGAAATCGGACATCTAGGGCAAAGAGCATACGGCGTCGCTCCGGCGGGACACATTCGACCACGATTCCGTCGGAAGGCGACGGATTTGGAGGAAAGTCTATGCAGACAATATTCAATGCAGCCGAGATCTTCGAAATGGCTATCGCTATCGAGCGAAAAGGGAGGACGTTCTATTTGAACGCCTCCAAATCGTTTGACGAACCCGGAATAAAATCGCTCCTCAAGGGGCTCGCCGAGATGGAGAAAGAGCATGAGGAAGTATTTCTCTCTCTGAAAGAGAAGCTGATTCCCGACGAGGGCTACGTGCAGGGGTACGACCCGGACAATGTGGCGGTTTCGTACGTGCGGGCGATGACCAGCGGGGAAGTGTTCGACAAAAACATCACCTTTGAGGGAGGTGAGAGCATCGAGGAGGTTCTGAAAAAGGGGATCCAAGCGGAAAAGAACTCGATCATCTTCTATGCCGGACTCAAAGGGCTCGTGCCTGAGGATCTGGGCCGTGCAAACGTGGACAGGATTATCCGGGAGGAGATGAAGCATATCGTGCTCCTGACCGAGAAGCTCGCATCTCTCAAGGGTTGAGGAAGAGCATGCAAGGATACGGCGGATGTGCTGACCTGTCTGAAGGGCATGAGGCTGGAGCCCTCAGGGAAGCCGAATCCGTTTTTGCACAGATCGGACGGGTGAGAGCCCGATACGGATCGGAGACTCGGTCGGAGCATGACGACCCAGATGCTCCGGGCTCTTCGGAATGACGGGACATGTACCGGGTGACGAGGCCCTTCAATCGTGCTATGACCTCGCATATGGCAGCGCGTTCGCTTGGAGGAGTCCGCATGTGCCGCGGGAGGGGACGGTCATGGGAAAAGGCTTTTCCGTGTCCATGGAAATCCGAGCGGACAGTCACCATGTCCCGGGCATCGCAAAGGCGGCCATAACAAAAACACCCAAGCATAAATGGAGGATGAAATGCAGAAATACGTATGTCAGGTTTGCGGTTACGTCTACGACCCGGAGGTGGGAGATCCCGAAGGTGAAATCCCGGCAGGGACCTCTTTCGAATCACTGCCGGAAGACTGGGTCTGTCCGGTGTGCGGCGCCTCGAAAAGCGAGTTCGATCCGGTGGCATAAGATCTGCTGCATCAGGCACAGGAGTTGATTTCAGTTGTGTTCCTTACAAAAGCGCGTCCCGGAACGCTCGCGCAGGCATTGATGAACGACAGGGAAAAAGAGGAGATGAGCCTGGTATGACGGTGTCCGGAAAAGCCCGGAGGGCGTTTCTTCAGGAGACATTCGAACGATTTCACCATGCCGAGTATATCTCTCCCGACCCTCTGCAGTTCGTATATCTCTACGACGACCCGCTCGATCGGGAGATAGTCGGGCTCATCGCTTCGGCGCTCGCGTATGGCAGGGTCGCACAGGTGCTGAAAAGCGTCGGTCTGGTGCTTGACAAGATGGGCCCTTCACCGAGGTGCTTTCTCGAAGAGACTGAAGAATCCGGGCTGATGGAGCGGTTTTCGGGGTTCAGGCACCGGTTCACCACGGGCCGTGAGCTTGCGGAGCTTCTCACGGGCATCCGGCGGGTAATCAGGAGGCATGGGTCGCTCCAGGCGTGTTTTCTCGCAGGGTTTCGTCCCGGCGCCGATACCGTCGGGCCGGCGCTCGCGGCGTTTGTCCGTGAGCTCGGCGAGCCCTGGAGAGGGGAGTACAACAGTCTCGTTCCGGATCCGGGTAAGAACAGTGCATGTAAGCGGCTCCACCTGTACCTGAGGTGGATGGTCCGTTCGGATGCGGTGGACCCCGGGGTGTGGTCGGGCGTGTCACCGGCCGGGCTCATCATCCCGCTCGATACCCATATGTTCCGCACATGCCGGTCGCTGGGAATGACCTCGCGCTCGCAGGCGGATGCAAGGACTGCGCTTCAGATCACAGACGCGTTCCGGGAGATCGAGCCCGAGGATCCCGTGAAATACGATTTTTCCCTTACCCGCATAGGCATCCGCAGGCAGGGGGACATTGCCCGTATGATCGAACATTGCGTGCTTGAATCAAGGCCGAGCACAAACTGAGGAGGGATGCAGATGGATGAAAAGATTCGTAATGCCGTCTATCAGGCATACACTGGCGAGTCCAAGGCTTCGCTGAGGCTGAAGGTCTTTGCCGAGAAGGCGGAGAATGAAGGGTATCCGCAGCTCGCGAAGCTCTTCCGTGTGATTTCGTTCTCCGAGGAGCTCCACGGGAAGAGGGCTCTGAGACTGCTCAAGGAGATCAAGAGCACGGAAGAAAACCTCGCCGAGAGCTTCGAATCGGAAACCAGGGTGGCGGGTGTGGCGTACGATGAGTTCATCAAGTATGCGGAAGCGGCCGGAGACAAGGCGGCGTCACTGTATTTCAGCCAGTCGAGGGACGTGGAGGAGATCCATGCCAAGCTCTACAAAGAGGCTATGGATCATGTTCTGGAAGAGCGGCAGACCACCTACTATGTATGCGATATCTGCGGATACGTCTCGGATGGGGTGCTGCCCGAGGAATGCCCGGTCTGCGCCGCAAAGAAGGACCGGTTCGTGACGTTCGAATAACCCGCCGGAAGCCCTCCCTTTCGGGGCTTCCGAACCCTTCCGCTATGCAGATCGATTCAGGGGGCCGTCCATCCCCAGCGGATGAGATCGGAGAAAAAGCCTACCCGCCGGAAGCCGGGGCACCGCTCGTACGAGAACAGGAACGACAGGCTGAATGAGGAGCACGAATCGGAGTTCCGGTAGAGGAATGTGCGCCAGAGAACGCTCACTTCCGACAGCTCCGGGGAAGTCTCTCCGGAGGCCAGAGTCAGCAGGGGGAGCCAGTTCCTCCGGAACCCGTCGTCATGGATGGGAATGATCCAGGGAAAGTACCACAACGTCCGATCGTCGTGGACATGCCGGTGCCACAGGGGCCATACGGTCAGCTGCTCGGAGTCGGCGTCACCCTGACTCACACGGGTGGATTTCCGGTTGAAGAGAAGAACGGTTGTCCTCTCTTCCCGGACTCCGGCATTGGGACTGAAGCTGACATCGTGCTTATAGAGAGGCCAGAGAATGATCTTCATCCGATATGCGTCGCCCTGGGTTCTGCTCCAGTAGAATGGAAAGATCTTGAGCTCCTCGTACGCCCCGGATGCCGTACGCAGCAGGGGCCAGGGAAAATTCGCGCTCGTAAGCTCGGGCGACGTATCCCTGCTGTAGGTGAACAGCGGCCAGAGAACGGCGATATTCCAGTAGGTGTCCCCGCTCGAATGATAGAAAAAGGGCAGGACGGCATTGATGTGCTGAGCCCCGCGCCTGAAATGAATGAACGGCCACAGGGCGAAATCGTGGCGATAGTTCAGTGTCTTCTCGTATCCGTAAAGCGGGAAGATCTGGAACTCCCGGCCGGGTGAGTAGCGGAAGACCGGCCACAGGACGGAATAGGCGTCGATGCCGCTGTTTGTCGTCTCCGAGTAGAGCGGCCAGAGCACGAAACGGATGCGGTCGTACCCGAAGCGGTGGCTGAACGTACCATAGAGCGGGAAAAATCCGCCGTATCGCTCGTCTTCATATCTTCCGGAAAAGAAGAGGAGGGCATTGACATGCTCGCGATCCTCTTCGTCCGCGCGGATGAACAGCGGGATGAATCTCCTCCGTTCGGAGGTGAAACGGCCAAGCGGGTAGAGGAGATCTGTCTCGTTTTCGTCGGAATAATAGAGCGGACGAAATGCCGAGAAGCCGGATGTGAATTCCAGAAAGGGGCCTGCCAGAGAGAGCTCGTACTCTCCGGCGGACGATTCGTAGAATAACAGGGGGGCGAAGTTGACCGTGGCTGCGGACAGGTTCTGCCATGGAGCGCACATCGCCAGGAGCAGCAGGAGCCGGCAGGCGGAGATCCCGGGCTGCATGGCGGGCTACCAGATCAGGCCCAGGATCGTGCCCAGGACCGTCACGGGCGTCTGCTCCTCGATCCCCTGAGCGGCGAGGTTGACGCTTCTGACCGCTTCCTGGAGATTCGCATAGAGCTCCTCGTCGCTGAGCAGCCGGCCGAGCGCGCCTTCTCCCCGGGCGAGGTTGTCGGTGATATTCTTTATGTTCTCGGAAACGGCCACGAGGTTGTGGTAGAGGGCCGGATCGCTCATGAGCATGGAGATGGTGCCGTCTTCCTCCATGCCCGCAGTGAGGGTTTGCAGGGACTCGACGAAGCTCACCAGAGACAGGTAGAGCTCATCGTCGCGGACGAGCTTGCCGATCGTCCCTTCGCCCGCATTGATGGTGCTCACGATTTCCCCGATCCCTTCCGAGGTCGACGTAAGGTCTCCCGAGGCCTCTGCCAAGGCACCGGTGATCTCGCGCAGACTCGAAACAATGGCGGCGATGTCCTCCCTGTTCTCCGCTACTATCTCGGAAGAATCCTCGGTGAGCTTTCTCAGGTTCGTGAGGATGGCCATCAGGGTTTCCTCGTCTCCCAGGGTGGCGTTCAGCGCATATGAAAGGTCGGTCAGATTGCCGGCCAGCTCGCCGAGCTGCACGAGAAGATCGTCGAGTGAAGGGGGGACGCTCGTCCGGGCGAGGTTGCCTCCGGGCTCGATCATGTTCTCGGAATTCCCGGGCTGGATGATGATGATCTTGTCTCCGAGGACCCCCCGGGTGGCAACGGATGCCAGGCTGTCGATCGGGATCTTGACGTCTTCGTAGATCTGGGCCTTGACCAGCGCCGAATAGTTCTTGTTCAGGGTGATTTCGGTCACGCTCCCGACCTGTACGCCTGCCAGAACGAGCTGTGAGCCCTTATTCAGGCCTTCCACCGTGGAGAAGACCATGCTCACCGGATAGGTGTCCCTCCTCGTGAGATCCAGCTCCCCGATAGTGAAAGAGAGGACCACGAAGACGGCGACAACAGCGACTATGAAAATGCCTACCTTGGCTTCGTTGCTCATATCCGTATCCGTATGATCATCATCGGCTTAATCCAGAAGATCATTGATTTTCTCTTTCAGCCCGTCTGAAGCGTTTTTGCTCAGGGCGGACGCCTTCAGGTAATGATCGAGCGCCTTGTCTCTCTTCCCCAGGCTCAGGAGCACATCCCCCAGGTGTTCGTGAATAGTGGGATCGTTATCGAGTTTTTCCACCGCCTTCTGAAGGAAGGCGAGTGCTTCCTTTGGCTTGTTCTGCCGATAGAGCACCCACGCCATGGAATCGAGAATGTATGGATCTTCGGGACGCTGCTTCAGCGCTTCGCTTATCATCTCGAAGGCCCTATCAAGATTGGCGGCCTCGTCGGCCCAGATATACCCGACGAAGTTGAGCGCCACCGGGTCGTGAGGGTTGCTCTCGAGCAGTTTCAAGGCGATCTCCAGCCCTTCCTCGCGCCTGCCCGCCGCGTCGAACTCGGTGGCGAGCTGGTATCCCACTTCATTGCAACCTCCCTTGGGTGAAAAGTGATCCCACGCGGACGAAAGCTCATCGATCACCTCGTCATGCCTCCCGAGATCTTTCAGAATCGAAGATCTCAGCATGGCCGCCTCACACCCCAGCCTGCTGGTGAAGGTGATCCGTGAAAGCTCGGCGAGAGCCTCCTGGAACCTGCCGAGCTTGGCGTAGGCGATGGCCAGGTAGTAAGAGTCTTCGATACCCGCTTCACGGATGGACGCGATGCTCGTGAGCGCATCCTCATATCTGCCTTCCTGAAGCTGGAGAAGGGCGAGCTTGCGGATGATCTGGGGGTCGTCGCTGAGCCGTCTGAGCTTTTCCATCTGCTCGATGGCGTCATCGTAGCGGTTCGTTGAAATATAGAGATCGGAAAGCACCAGAAGGGCTTCCATTGCATCGGGCTCGAGCTCCAGATACTGCCTGTAGACGGATTCGGCCTCGTCGCTCTCTCCGAGAAGCTCATGGGTTCTCCCGAGCTCGAGGTATGCCGGGGCGAACCTGGGCTTGAGCTCGATCACCCGTCTCAGGGCGTCCTTGGCGCACGCGAGGTCTTTGTTTCCCAGGCATGCCTTTGACAGGGTATAGAGAACCATGGTGTCCTCGCCGTTGACGAGGAGCCCGCGGAGGATCTCCTGGGCGCCCGTGAAGTCGGAGATGATGATCCTGAGATTGGCGAGAAACAGCTTGAGCTGGGTGTTGTCGGGATATCGTTCCACAAGGGTCTCGGTATCCTCGATGGCCTGGTGCCAGTCGCCTTTCCGGGCATATATCTTGGTTCTGAGCTCAAGGGCCTCGTCGACGAATGCACCGCTCTCGATAAGACGGTCGATGTAGTCAAGCGCGTTGTCGGGCCGGTTGACGATGAACGAGATACGCGCCAGAGCAAACCATGCAAAGGGATCGTCGATCGATGCGTAGAACTGTGAAGCCCTGTCCCAGTTTCCCTGGTTTTCCTCGTACCGGGCAAGCATCGCGAGCAGTCGGGGATCCTTCTTCACGGCAGTCTCCGCCTCCTCCCGGGGAGAAACGTGGGCGCACCCGGCGACAAGAGTGAGAGCTAGGCAAGCGATGAGGATCTTAGCTTTTCCGGCCTTGAGCAACGGCAAACATCTCCCTGACAGCGGCACCAGGGTCGGGCCTGCTGAAAATGCTGGACCCGGCGACAACGACGTCGACACCGCGGTCCAGTACCATGCCCAAATTCTGCATTCCGATCCCACCGTCGACCTCTATGAGGATATTCCTTCCGGCCGCGAGGTTCTTGGCCTCGGTGATTTTCGGCATCACCGCATCGATGAACGTCTGCCCGCCGAAGCCCGGGTTGACGCTCATGATGAGAATGAGATCCACCGCCTCAAGACAGCAGGAGATGGAGCTCAGGTGGGTCGCGGGATTGAGCGATACCCCTGATTTGCACCCCAGCTCGCGGATTCTCGTGAGTGTCCGGTGGAGATGCACGCAGGCCTCCGCATGCACGGTTATTCCATCGGCGCCCGCCTGGGCGAATGCTTCCAGATACCGGTCGGGATCGGAAATCATCAGATGGCAGTCGAGGTAAGCTTTGGTCGCTGATCTGATGCTCTTCACCACCAGCGGCCCGATCGTTATGTTCGGCACGAAATGCCCGTCCATCACATCCACGTGCACCCACTGGGCGCCTGCGGATACGACCTCGTCGATCTCCTTTCCGAGGCGGGAAAAATCAGCCGACAGTATTGATGGAGCAAGGATCATGCAACCCTCTTTCGAATTGTTTTTCGGTTCTACCGCTTCCGATATCTTTCTATCACGTATCCCCGAAGATTGCCTTACAATTTTTCTGTGCTCGATTCGGGGAGGTCCTGCCCGAGCATGACCCGGGAGGCGTGAAGCCCGTTGGAGAAAGTGCGGCTGTCCATGGCCTTTTTCCCCTCCAGCTGCAGTACCAGCGGAATCAGATATCCCCCCCTGCATGCGACCGCGAGGCCGTGATCACGCCTGAACATGGTCCCGGGCGAGAGCTTGTGCTTATCGAGGAGATACGAGCTTTTCAGGATCTTGAGATTCTTCGGGCCAAGCCGGGTATAGGCGCAGGGCCAGGGAAGAAGGCCGCGGACCATATTGTGGATCGTCCGGGGATCCCGGTTCCAGTCGATCTCGCCCTCCTCCTTTTTCAGCATGGGGGCATACGTCGCCTTTTCATGGTCCTGGGGAACCGCTTCAATCTTTCCCTGCTCCAGCATCATCAGCGTCTTCAGGAGATTCTCGGCGCCCAGCGTGCTCAGCCGGTTTGAGAGGCTTAAGGCGTCCTCTTCTTCGGGGATGTCAACCTCGGACTTCATGAACACGGGGCCGGAGTCCATGCCCGAATCGATCTGCATGATGCTTACCCCGGTTTTCGAACAACCCTGGATGATCGCCCGGTTGATCGGGGCAGCCCCCCGGAAAGAAGGCAGGAGCGATGCGTGAACGTTTATGAAGCCATGCGCCGGGATCGCGAGCAGGGCATCAGGTATCATCTTGCCGTAGGCCACCACGACCACGGCATCCAGCGCCAGGTCCCTGAGCGTATTCTCGATGTCAACGTTTCCTTTGAGCGTCTGCGGCTGGAGAACAGGAATTCCCCGCGAAGAGGCCTCTTCCTTCACCGGGGGCATCTGGGGACGCCCGCTTCTGCCCCTGGGTTTGTCCGGCTGGGTGATGACCAGCAGGACCTCGAACCCCGGCTCATCGATCAGCGACTTGAGAGAGGGCAGGGCAAATTCCGGCGTGCCCATGAAGGCAAGTCTCATAATGTCCCTTTTTTTCTCTTTTTCAGGTAAATGGAGCGCTTCAGGTTCGAGGCGTAATCCAGGATCACCTTTCCGTCGAGATGGTCGATCTCGTGCTGGAATATCCGTGCGAGATATCCTTGCGCCTCCATGCGCACCTCTTTGCCGCCCAGGTCGGTGCCGGTGACCAGGATGCGGCCGGCCCTGTCGACATCCACGGATGTCTCCGGAACGCTCAGACACATCTCGGTGTCCGTCTCGACGCCTTCTTTCTCGATGATCACCGGATTGATGAGGATAATGAGCTGGCTCTCGTCCCTGCCGGCGGACTGGTCCACGACAATGAGCCTCTTCGACTCGCCCACCTGAGGGGCTGCCAGGCCCACCCCCGGGGCGGAGTGCATCGTTCGCTTCATATCCTCGGCGAGGCTGATGATATCGAGATCGATATTATCGATCTCCTGCGCCCGGGATTTGAGGACCTTGTCGGGATAGAGCAGAATCTCTTTCTTAGGCATAGTACGCTACCATAAAACCAAAGATTACGGTCTGTCAAGTAGCGCCGGCCCGGGTGGACTTCCAGGCATCGGGGAAGAGCGGGGGATTGCGGTAAGCCTGAAAAGAACGGCACGTAAGCTTTCGCCTGCAGGTCATGCATACGTCGAGAGCGACCCTGGGCTCTCCTTTTCTCTTGGGGCAGGTCAGGTAGGTTCTCATGGCATGGGGTATCCCGACTCCCGGAACGCCCGGACAATCACCTCGTCCGGAGCCTCTATGCCGGTGAGGAGCCGGAAATTCTCCGAGACTTGGTGATAGAGCATGCGATATCCGGGGATAAGGACGAGGCCGTGCCTGAGGGCCTCGCGGCTCAACACTGTATCCCGCATGACCGTCTCAAGAATCCTGGTTTTCTTATTCAGGCATCCCATATCCAGATTCAGGGGGATATGATCGGCCACTGGGGTGGCGTGTATCACCACATCCGTGTGCTGCAGGGTCTCAGCCCGGAAGGGGCCGACCTTCCCGGCAGGGAAAAGCTCCATGAGCGATGCCGCCTTTTGAGGGGTGCGGCTGAGCAGGGAGATATGCCCGGCGCCTGCTTTCAGCAGGGCGTCCGCTATGGCGCGCGCCACGCCTCCGGCCCCGATAATCAGGCACCTGGCGCCCCGGACGTCGCCGATCGCCCGTATTGCTCCGCGGCCGTCGGTGTTGTACCCGGTGAGGTCTCCTTCAGAGCTCCTGACCACGGTATTTACCGCGCCGATATCCGATGCCGGGGGGACAAGCCTGTCCAGGAGAGCGCAGACCGATTCCTTGTGGGGAACGGTGACATTGAACCCGCCGAGGTTGCTCCATGATCGGTACGCCTCCAATGTCGCCCGGACAGCTCCGGGGGGGATGTCGTGAGCGATGTACGCCATATCAAGATCCATGGATTCGAACATGCAGTTGAAGATCGAAGGCGCCACCACATGGGTGCTGGGATGGGCGATGATCGTGAAGATGCGTGTGGATCCGGTTATCTTCACGTCACTCTTTTCTCGAGCGGATCTTCTTCTCGATCAGGGAAAGGATCTCGCCGGCGGATCCCTGGATGAGAAAGTCAGAGACGCGTCCGGTCAGCGGAGTAGGCTCCCGGTTGATTTCCACTACACTGCACCTGGCTTTGGGCAGGGGGATACCGCCGAGCCCTCTGAAGAGGGAGTTCATCCCCTTGGCGATCAATGGCAGCGACGCCGCCGGCTCCACCTGGGCCGAGGTTCCTATGACGAGCATGAGGTCGCAGTCTTCAGCCTCCTGGAAGGATCTCTTCAGTGCATCCTGGGGAATTGCCTCTCCGAAGAAGACCGCGTCGGGTTTGAGGATCCCACCGCACTCGCACCGGGGAGGAAGTCTGGTCTCCAGGTCGGACAGTACCTGCTCGTATCCGTATTTTCTCCGGCATTTCATGCATCTGGCACAGAGCATGTTTCCGTGGAATTCGATGACATTTTTGCTGCCGGCCTTCTGGTGGAGGTTGTCGATGTTCTGGGTGATGACCGTCCTGATGATCCCCACCTCTTCGAGATAGGCAAGTGTATGATGGCCCATATTCGGCCGGGCGTCCCACAGAGAGAACTCCTTGCTGCGGTGCATGTCGAGCATGCATCTCCAGACCTCTTCCGGGTCGGCCAGGAACCGCTCGATAAAGAACATGGTGGGGTCGTAACGTTCCCAGATCCCTCCGGGAGAACGGAAATCCGGGACACCCGATTCGGTGGAGATGCCGGCGCCGGTCAGGATAATAACGTGTGCTGCTTCCAGCAGGAGCTCCACGGTCTTGTCGATGAGGCGCGCATCCATAACCCTGCTTTACCAGAGGAGGTCTGTGAGGTCAAGGTGTATGGGGCCCGGCGTGAAGGCGCATGCATCCCCCACCGGAAGGCGCACACCACGGATGATCTTTCCGGCCGCCCTGCCTTGTTCCTGGAAGGCGGATCTCCCGTCGCATCGATCAGCGGACCCCGGGAAGCCTCCCAGCCCGGTCACTCGGCCGGCGGATCCGATTTCTTCGGCACAGGAGCCTGTTTTCCCGTGCTCTCCTCTTCGAGGTGGAAGAGCTTCTCGGGAAGACCGGTATCGAACCGGTAGTTCGAAAGTCGAATGTCGCTCTGGTTCCCTGTGGCGTCCTTGAGGAGAATCCGCGCGATCGAATGGTCGTCGTTTGTCCATACCGTGATGTGTCCGGAACCTTCCCTGGGGTAGAGGAAAAGGGCGTCGGTGCTCTCCTGGATCTGGTATCCCTCCCCGATGGACTCGAGCCCGGAGAAGAACCCGAGGATGTTCTGGGTCGCTATTTCGGGCGGCAGCGCCTGCACGGTCGTGGTTTCTTCCTCGGGGAGATGGATCACCACGGTCTGGCCCTTGAGGATGATGATCTGCCGCTCAGGAGCGAAGACATCCATCCTGACGCCCGTGTCGCGCCTGTACGATACTGTGCCGGTGAATCGGATCTCCTTGTTCACGAGGCTCTGGACGGTATCCTGGGTGAAGTCGACGGTAAAATCACGGTGGTCCATGTAGAATCGCTGGATGTTCTTCAGGCTCTCCCCGTGCAGTGGGGATGCAGCGATCAGCACGAATAGGAACAGGAACAGGCTATTCGTCCATTTCAGCGCCATACGAAGTCACCAAAACCTTTCTCGGTTTTCCCGCTGTGTCGGCAGGGCCGATGATCCCTTCGCGTTCCATCTGCTCGATGATGCGGGCCGCACGGTTGTAGCCGATCCGGAACTTCCGCTGGATCAGGGAGATGGATGCGCTTCCCTTGCCGGTGACGAATTCGAGCGCCTGGTCGTAGACCGGGTCGTATTCGTTCTCCGAGGAGGAAAAACCGTTTTCGTCATCCTCTGCCATGCGGGCGATCTGGTCGTCAAGCCCCTCGATGTATTCGGGGCCTCCCTGCTGGCGGATGAACTCCACCACCTTGTCGAGCTCCTCCTCGGAGACGAAAGCGCCGTGAACTCGTACAAGGTGAGAGTTTCCGGGGGTGAGGAAGAGCATGTCGCCCAGTCCCAGGAGCTGATCGGCGCCCGACGAGTCGAGAATGGTCCGGGAGTCGATCTTGGAGGACACGCGAAATGAGATCCGTGAGGGGAAGTTGGACTTGATGAGCCCGGTGATGACATCCACGGAGGGGCGCTGAGTCGCCACGATCATGTAGATTCCCGCAGCCCTTGCCATCTGAGCGAGCCTGGCGATATAGACCTCCACCTCCCGGTTGGCCATCATGAGATCGGCCATTTCGTCGATGATGATCACGAGCTTGGGCAGCAGCCCGGTCTTTGCCTCCTGATTCTTAAGCGTGGCCAGGGTCGTGGAGGGATCGTTCTTTTCAGTCTTCCGCACCTTTTTGTTGTACGAATCGATTCCTTTGACTCCAAGGTCCTTGAACCACTCGTATCGCATCTCCATCTCGCTCACGGCCCATTTGAGAACAGGGACGGCCTCTTTGGGGTTGACCACCACCGGGTAGAGCAGGTGAGGGATGCCCTCGTAATGGGAAAGCTCGATCCGTTTGGGATCGATCATGATGAACTTGAGCTCGGACGGATCGTTCCGGTAGAGCAGGGAGAGGATCATGGTGTTGAGCCCTACGCTCTTTCCCGTTCCGGTTGCGCCTGCGATGAGCAGATGAGGCATCTTCGCGAGGTTCGTCACCACGGGCATGCCCTCGATATTGGTGCCCAGGGCAAGGGTGAGCGGGGCGTTGGACATTACGAATTCGCGGCTGGAGAGGATCTTCTTCAGATATACCATCTCGCGGGTTCGGTTGGGGATCTCGATGCCCACCGCGTTCTTGCCCGGTATGGGCGCAACGACCCGGACCGGCGAGGCCTTGAGCGCCATGGCGAGATCGTCTGCGAGCGACACGATCTTGTTGATTTTGATGCCCGGTGCCGGCGTGAACTCGTACATGGTGATGACCGGGCCGGGTTTGATCTCCAGGATCTCGCCTTCAACCCCGAAGTCCTTGAGCTTCGATATGATGAGCGACGCGTTTGCCTTGAGCTCTTTTTCCGTGATGACACGGTTTTTCGCCGGCGGATTGCTGAGCAGGGAGAGGGGCGGGCGCTGATAGTTGCTCACGAAGTCAAGTGTGGCCTGCTTCGGAAGCTCGACAACCGCCTTGTCCTCATGCCCGGAAATGGTGATCTGCGGTTCCTTTTTCGCGGTCGTACTCTCCACGCGGGGATGAGCGGCGTCTTGGCTCTCTTCCGGATTCTTTCTGGCCGGTTTCTGCCGGGCCGGCTTTTCCATCTCCCTGCGCTTGCGCCTGAGCTGACGGTTCTCGCGTATGGTGGATGCGAGGTCCTTCATCGCATGGTACGGGGTGAAGATATCGTATCCCATCATCACGCCCGCGCACAGCAGCATGAGGAGCAGCACCACAGACCCCCATGAGAGATAGGTGAAGAGGGCCTTGCCGATGATGTAGCCAAGAATCCCACCCGCCTTCATGGTGCCGGGCAGAAGCGCCGTGTTCATGCGCACGATCTCCAGCAGGCCGAGCGACACGAAAAACAGGATAAGGGTGCTCAGAGGTTTGGTCCACCTGGTGAATGACTTCTTCCTCATGAAGACAACGGCATACTCCAACAGGAAGATCGGGATGATGAAGGCGGCGATACCGAACACGATGAACGATCCGTCGGCAAGATACGAGCCGATGACGCCCATCCAGTTCTTTATGTCGTCCGCCTTCTGGGAATGCGAGAAGCCGGGGTCGGCGGTGTTATAGGAGGCCAGCGCCAGAAAGAGGTAGAGGGCGATGAAGATCATGAATATCCCCAAGACAGGAAAAGGGAAGGACATTCTATCGCCGCTTTTCTTCGCCATTTAGGCTCCTCTCAGGAGAACCGCCGCCAGGTAGAGCGTCCCCGCGACCCAGCAGTACACGGAAAAGATAAAAAAATTGTGCTTTCGTAACGTCCATACCAAAAATTTCAGAGAAATCAAGCCCACAATACATGCCGAAAGGGCTCCGACGAGGTGTTTTGCTCCTACGGGCCTCATCTCGCCGCCCCATTCCAAGACAACTGCCCCGAGAATGGCCGGGATAGAGGCGATGAAGGAGTAACTCGCCGCCCACGTGCGATCCATCCCGGAGAGGACGCCCGCGAATATCGTGGATCCGGAGCGCGATATCCCGGGTGTTATGGCCAGCGCCTGGAAGAGGCCCACAGTCACGGCGTCCTGCGCACGTATCTGGCCGTATTTCTTTCCGGTATTCCCCATTTTGTCGGTGGCGAAGGTCAGGAAGCCCGTCACGATGAGCATTCCCGCCACCAGGGAAGGCAACGAGAACATGGCCTCGAATCGCTCCTTGAAGAGAATCCCGATCACCCCTGTCACAGCCGTGGTGATGAGGATGCAGCCGATGATCCACGCCTGGTCGCGCCGGTAGCTTCCCGGCAGTATGCCCTTGACCAGGCCGAAGATTTCCCTGCGGAAGAAGATCACGACCGCAAGCACGGTACCAAGGTGAACGGCGACACCGAAGAGAATGTCTCCGAGCCACTCTTCGCCGAAGAAGCTCTGGAGCAGGACGAGGTGCCCGGAGCTGGAGACGGGAAGGAACTCGGTCAGGCCCTGGACTGTGCCCAGAATGAATGCGATGAGAAGATCGGGCAAGGCTCCCTCCTATATTTCCACGATGATCGGGATGATCATGGGCTTCTTCCCGAGACGCGCCTTGAGCCTGGCGCCCAGGGCCTCGCGGAGCTTGTTCTGCAGGTCCTGGACATTGATTCCCCGGTCCATGAACGAGTCGAGCACACCGCCCGCATGGCTCCTGATGTCGTCCATGATCTCCTGCTCCATGCTGGCGGGAACCACTCCTTTGCACATGATGTCGGGGCCGAGCACGATATCCGGCTTGCCGGTATCGATCACCACGAAGGCGACAACCAGCCCGCCTTCCGAGATGTGCCTGCGGTCTCTGAGCACCACGTCGCGGATGTCGCCGGTGAGTTCGCCGTCGACAAAGCATCTGCCGTGGACGGTCTCTCCGGTCAGGCGAATGCCGTCTTCCGCGAGAGTCCAGATCTGTCCCGGCCTGGCCAGAACGATCTCCGGACTGTCTCCGGGAAGAGATTCCACCATCTCGGCCAGCGCCTTCATGTGCCTGAGTTCGCCGTGAATGGGCATGACGATCTGCGGCTTCAGCAGGGTCACCGCCTTCATGAGCTCTTCCTGCGGGGCGTGCCCCGTGGCGTGGACCCGAGCTACATCAGGATAATAGACCTTTGCCCCGAAATCGATGAGCCGGTCGATGCACCGGGTGACGGCGAGCTCGTTGCCCGGGATCATCCGAGCGGATATGACCACGCTGTCACCCTCTTTGACCTTGAACTTGTGCCACCCCCTGGCGATGAGGGAGAGCACAGAAAAAACCTCCCCCTGAGTGCCGGTGCAGATGACCATGATCTTCGATCTGTCCGTGGAGGTGATCTCTTCCGGCTTGATCATGTCCCGGGGGTCGATCTCGAGGGCGTCCAGGTCTGTCGCGATATCCACCACCTGGCTGATGCTCCTGCCGATGATGGAGACCTTCCGGCCGTTGCCCACCGCGAGATCATAGAGTGTCTGGATGCGGTGAACATGGCTCGAGAACGTGGATACCAGGACAGCGCCATCGGTCTTCCTGATGATCTCGTCGATGGTCTGCCGGATCACCTCCTCGTCCGCGACTCTCGGATTGACCTCGGCATTGGTGCTCTCGCACATGAAGAGCTTCACGTCGCGGCAGCTCGTGCCGTACTCGGATGGGACCCTGCGGAAGTCCCCGGAATGCACGATCCTGCCCTGGGGCGTGTCCATGCACAGGCAGTAGCAGCCAAGAGTGGAGTGAAAGACCTCGATGAACTCGATCTCGATCCCGGCGAGGGTAATCTTCTGGCCGGGGAGGACCTCGACGAGACGGATGCGGCCGTTCATCTCGAACTCCCTGAGCTTCTTCTTCACCAGCTCGAGGGTGAACGGGTGGCTGAAGACCGGAATGGGTGCGTCCTTCAGAAGGTAGGGCAGGGCGCCGATGTGGTCCTCATGCCCGTGAGTCAGGACAATGCCTTGGAAGGCCTCCTGGTTTTCCTTGATATAACTGAAGTCCGGAATGATCTGATCAATGCCTGTGGGGTTGTACTTCGGGAACATCAGGCCCGCATCCACGACGAACGAGCCGCTGCTCGTCTCGATGACCGTGGAATTGAGGCCGAACTCCCGCACCCCCCCCAAGGGAATTACGCGTACGAAACTCAATGACTCTCTCCTGTCGCTAGGCTGATGATGTGAGCCTGAAGAATTCGGGCAGCCTCTGATATGTCTTTGTGCGTCTGCTTCGGCACGGGAATGTGATCGAACCGGACAGGGGGGCCGATCCTGATCCTCACCGGGGAGCGCTTGAGGGAGGACGTCCACCGGGGCATCAGTTCATAGGCTCCTGAAATGCCCACCGGTATGACCGGCATGCCCAGCGCAAGTACCAGGCGCATGGTCCCGTCTCGAAACGGGAGCAGAGAATTGTCCCAGGTTCTCTCTCCCTCAGGGTAGATGCCCAGGATGTGCCCCTGCCGCACCACCCGGATTGCGTTTCGCACCGCCTGCACATCGTTAGTGTAGCGCCTGACGGGAAACGATCGGGCATGCCTGAGGGCCCAGGTGAGCAGCTTCCCTTTGTACTCGGAGTTTTTTGCCATGAACCAGATGTTCCGCCTGGGGAACACCCCGAGAATGAGGGAGTCCATGAAGGACGTATGGTTGGACAACAGGACCGCGGCACCGCTCTTCGGGATATTCTCCAGCCCCTTGATGTCCACGGAGAACAGCGCCCTGATGACGGGCCTGGCGATGAGCCGGACCACGGGGAGCAGCAGACTGGTATCCAGAGCATACCATTTTTTCGACGGAACATTCAGGTCCAGGTGGCCCTTTGCCCGTGCGGGTCTGTTCCTGAGGCCGTCTTCGAACCGCAGCCTCGGGTAGTATTCGTAAATCTGTCTGGGGGCATGAAAGAGCGCCAGGCACCTGCGGATGCAATCTTCCCATTTTTTCCCGGATTCCTCGAGAAAGTCGAAGAACAGGATCCCGTGTGCGCGGCTGGTGAGAATGATGGTATTCGACTCAATGGTGACGGCCTCGATATCTTCGAGGGGCAGCTCAAGAGTTTCCTTTGCCCCCGAAAAACGCAGCGAGTCCGTTTTCAGGCAGACGGAGCCTTCATCCGACACTGCTCTGGTATAGCGGGTCGCTACCACGCCTGCGAAGCCCCGATAGACACCCTCAGTGGCCTCCCGCGACAGGATCACCCTGCCGCTGTTGAGGATTGTTCTGGAATCGTCTGCCGGTAGTTCGAAAGAGAGGATCTTGCGGTACCAGTGAGCGATGGTGTTTCTTTCTCCGCTGATCTCGACCTGTGTGCGCGAAATGACGTTCACCGTCGCGCTGCAGGCGATGCACCGAGAGCCGTCCATCCAGTCGAAGCTGCCGCACGAAGGGCATCGGTAGAGAATGTCGGTGATCATAGGCTACAAAGTATAGCCTAGTTTTATCGAGTTGTACACCTCTTCCATGAGCGCATCCATGGAGCTCCCAGCAGATGCAATCGGTTTTCCCATATTCAGGACGATTTTCCCGGGCTTCACTCTCTTGCCGTGCTTGGGGAGCACCTCGTGAGAGCCGACCACCGTAATGGGCACGATAGGCACGCCGGACTCCATGGCAAGATGGAAGCCTCCTTTCTTGAAAGGGTATTGGAGCCTGCCGTCGCATGATCTGGTGCCCTCGGGGAAGATGACGATGGATGTTCCGTTCCTGATTTTCTCTGCAGCGGTTTTCAGGCTTCTCACGGCCTTTTCGTGGTTCGACCGATCGATCATGATATACCCTGCGCGTCTCATGGCAAGGCCGAGAAGAGGGATGGTATACAGCTCTTTCTTCACCGTCCAACGGAACTGGATATCGAGGTGCCCGAGGATCGCAAAGACATCAAAATGGCTCACGTGATTGGCCATGTACACGGCCGGCCCGTCCGGGATGTTCTCTCTTCCTCTCAGCTCCACCCTCGCCCCTGAGCACAGCAGGGTAAACCGCGCCCATGACCTGGCGAGGATGTGAGGGAGATTTCCGGTCCTGCTGAACAAGGAAACGATGACATGCGGTATGATCATCAAGACGATGTAGAGATACGATCCTGCCGCCGTGGTGAATGTCCAGAGCATAGCATAAATTTACAAAACTTTTACAAAACTGTCAATGCCCTGATGATCCCAGGAATTTGGCTGAGGCCTGGAAAGTGACGTTCGCGACGGTTCAGGAGAGTGTATCCATGAGATCGTCGAGCATCTCCTCCCGCGCGCTGATGGCGCCCAGAATGGCTTCGAAGCCTCTCTGCGCCCGGATCAGATCACATATTTCCTGCGGGAGCTCCACGTTCGACATGCAGTGTCCGTCTTCTGTCGGAACTCCTTCGGTAGTCGATCGCCTGGTCACAGCCATGACCCCGCCGGCCCCGGGGCCTTCGGTGATGGCGGTACGGATGGATTTGTAGTCCCGGGTGTTCATGTTGGCGATATTCGACGCGGCGTTCGCGTGCAAGATTTCCTGTGCATGGAGGGCAGCAAGCAGATTATACGACATAATCTCTCCCTTGCCCATCTATCGGTCAAAAGGCTATAATCTTGACCATGAAGAATCGGGGCTTGCTGGAAAAGCTCATAGTCGCCTATGCCGTGTTCGTCATTGTGATCCTGGGCCTGGCCGTCTTCCTGGTGTATGTCTCCTCCCGGCTCGGCAACGTGACCGCCGATATTTATTATCTCGACCAGCATAAGCGGGAGATCACGGAGAATCTCATCAACGAACTGATCTCGCTGGAAGAGACGTCCAAGCAGTACTTGCTTCTCCAGAAAGAGTCATACAAATCCCTGATCGGCCAGAGAGAGGAAAATATCACCCGAGCCTGGGAATATCTGTGTCTGGAAGGCGTGTGCGCCAACGATGAAGAGATGAGGGCGGTGCGGAAAGGCATTCAGATATGGGGCGGGTATCTGGAGCGCTTCCACTATCAGCTGGGCTCCGTGACAGATGCTGCACAGCTCGATGATGTGTTCAGAGAGAACAGCAAGGATATGGACACATTGATCAAGCTGGCACGCTCGGTCAACAGCGCCTCCTTGAAGGCTCTGGACCGGAAGATCGTTTTCCTGAAAGGCCTGGGCGAGCAAATCCGCGTGTTCACCTGGTGGGCCGTGAGCATCGCCGCCACGATAGGCCTGATCATCCCGCTGCTCATCTATAAGAGCATCACCGACGATCTGGTCACCATCAGAACCGGGATCAAGCATATTGCGCAGGGAGATTTCTCCTATAAAATCCCCCTGTATTCGAACGACGAGTTGGGCCTGGTTGCGGAATCGTTCAACTCGATGTCCCGCCGTCTCAAAGAGCTGGACAACATGAAGTCCGAATTCATATCTATTGTCTCCCACGAGCTCAAGACGCCGCTGACATCCATGAGGGAGGCGGCGAACCTCCTCGTGGAAGAAGTGAGCGGAGAGCTGAACGAAAAGCAGAAGCGGCTCATCGTCATCATGGAGCAGGGAATCGAGCGGCTTATCCAGATGACCTCGGAGCTTCTGGAGATGTCCAAGCTCGAAAGCGGGATGGTCAACCTCCAGAAGGAGTTTCATGGCATCAATGGTGTGGTAGCCGGCTTTCTGGCCGAGATACAGCACTATGCCGAAAACAATGGGGTAAGCGTCAAGGCCGGATACCTGCCTGAGGAATGCCGAGTGTACATGGACAAAAACAAGATCCTGCGGGTGTTGACAAATCTGACCCATAATGCGATCAAGTACTCTGAAAAGGGCACAGATGTTGAGCTGAGGCTCGACATGTCAAACGGGCATATCATCGTGGAAATCGAGGATCATGGGAAAGGAATCCCCGAAGAGGATATTCCCTTGATATTTGAGAAATTTTATCAATCCAAGGCGACCAGGGGGCACAGCGGCATCGGTCTCGGATTGGCTATCTCCAAGAGTATCGTAGAAGCTCATGGGGGAAAGATTTATGCAAAGAGCAGCGTTGGCAAGGGCAGCATTTTTTCCTTTACTCTGCCTGTTCATCCTCGTATTCGTTCTGGGGGGATGCCAGGCTGATTCCTTCAACAGCAAGCTCAAGCACGCCGAAGACGAACTTTCCTTCGGAAACCGGGCCGGAGAACAGCTGACGGACACGCCTGTACTGATCCCGCCGCCGGTTGCCGCCCGCCATACCATGGCCATGATCGTGGATTCGCTCCTGAGTGACCAGTATGATTCCAAGGAAACCCGCAAGACCCTCTCGCTCCTGAGAAAAGACCCCTTCATACCGCGCTATCTCAATATCGAGGCCGGCTATCTTCTCGTGCTGCTCGATAAGCTGGAGGCCCAAAAGAGGATCAGTGAGAGGCATGCTGCGGAAAAAGAGCGGATACAGCGGGAGCTCAGGAAGGAGCTCGAGGATAAGTATACCGCCGAGAACGACCGCCTAAAGAAAGAGTTGGACGAATTGAAGTACAAGCTTCAAAAGATCGAGGAAATCCACATCAACACCGAGAAGAAGCGAGGCATTCAATGACCAGAAAAGCGAAGATCATCGTGCTCGATGACGAGCCCAACATCGTAGAGGTTATCCTTGCCAGGCTGGAGGCCATGGGATTTCCGGCCAGAGGGTTCACATCGGCCGCCCAGGCGCTCGGCGCACTGAAAGCGGACAATTTTCACGTGCTGCTCACGGACCTGAAGATGCCGGATATGGATGGGATGGAGGTGCTCAGGTGCGCCAAGCAGATCGACCCTGATATCGAGGTGATTCTATTCACGGCGTACGGCTCCATCGAGGGGGCTGTAGAGGCCATGAAGCAGGGTGCCCACGACTATCTTGTCAAGCCGTTCGAGCCCATCGAGCTCATCGCTAAGATCGAGAGCGCTGTCGAGAAGAGAGACCTCAAGCAGAGGGTGCGGTATCTGGAGCAAGAGGTGCAGGACAATATCGAGCACCGCATCTATGGCGAGAGCCATGCCATGAAGAGAGTCCTGGCGCTGACGAAGCAGGCCGGCAGGTCGGATTCCACAGTACTGATACTGGGCGAGTCGGGTACCGGCAAGGAGCTTATCGCGAAGATGCTCCACTACGAGAGCGACCGCAGGGACAGGAAATATGTGATCATGGACTGCGGGGCCACCCCTCCCACGCTCATCGAGGCGGAGCTGTTCGGATACACGAAGGGCGCGTTCACCGGCGCTCTGCGGGACAAACGGGGCATTATCGAGGAGGCCGACGGCGGCACCCTGTTTCTCGACGAAATCGGCAATATCTCTCCAGAGATGCAGACACGCATGCTCCGGGTGCTGGAGACGGGAGAATTCAGGCCCGTGGGCCAGGTGGACCAGAAAAAGGTCGATATCAGATTCATAGCGGCGACGAACATCGACCTCAGGCAGAAGGTCAAGGAGGGAAAATTCCGGGAGGACCTCTACTACCGGCTCAAGGTCATCACCATAGAGCTCCCCCCCTTGCGCGAACGGAAAGAGGACATCGCCGGGCTTTCCCAGATCTTCCTGACCGAGTTCAGCAACAGGACCGGCAAGACGATAACCGGCTTCAGCAAGGAGGCCGTCGATCTGCTCATGGCTCATCGGTGGCCGGGTAATGTCCGCGAGCTGAAGAACGTTGTCGAATCGGCGGTGGTGCTCTGTAAAAAGGATGTGATCACGCCCGATGATATCTATCTCCACGATCTTGGGGGGACGGAGACAGCCGAAGAGGACCTGAGCCCGCTGGAGGCGCAGGAAAGGGCCATGGTCGTGGACGCGCTGAAGAAGGCGAAGTGGGTCCAGAAGGACGCGGCCGACATCCTGGGCATTTCCCGCCGGGTCATACACTACAAGATCAAGAAGTTCAAAATTCAGGCGGACAAAAAGCTCGCATGACCCTTCCCCGGGCCGCCTGCAGGGGCTGTGCAGGCGGGCCACCGGAAACGGCTACTCTTCCTTCCTGTCCATCTTCCGGTACAGGGTGCGCGTCGAAATGCCGAGCAGCTTCGAGGCCAGGCCCTTGTCTCCCCGGGTCCGCTTGAGCGTCTCCTCCATGAGGATCCTCTCCACCTCTTCGAGCGGCGTGCCGAGAGGGATGGTGACGGAGTCGGCGAACTGCGTGCCGCACTGGGTGAGCTCCCGGGGGAGATCGTCTGAACCGACGATCCCGTCCCTGTCGAGCACAACGGAGCGCTCAATCACGTTTTCCAGCTCGCGGACGTTGCCCGGCCATTCATAAGAGAGGAGCAGCTCCATCGCCTTGGACTCGATCCCATTGATGCCCTTTGCGTTCTTTTTGGAAAAGCGGTTGATGAAATGCTGCACCAGGTTGGGAATGTCTTCTTTTCTCTCCTTGAGGCGCGGCAGCCGGATGGTGATGACGTTGAGCCTCCAGTAGAGATCCTCCCTGAACAGTCCCTGCTTGACCATGGCTAGGAGATCCTTGTTGGTGGCGGCGATGATTCGGGTGTCCGTGTGTATCGTCTTGTTGCTGCCGAGGCGCTCGAACCCTCCCTCCTGCAGTATTCTCAGGAGCTTGACCTGCACGGCCTGGGGCACTTCTCCGATCTCGTCGAGGAATATGCTGGACTTGTCCGCCGCCTCGAAGCGGCCTTCTTTTCTAGCGGTTGCTCCGGTGAAAGCGCCCTTCTCATATCCGAAGAGCTCCGATTCGATCAGGGTTTCGGGGATAGCGGCGCAGTTCACTTTGATCATGGGCTTTGCACCCCGCGGGGAGCGCTGATGAATCATGTCGGCAATGACCTCCTTGCCCGTGCCGGACTCCCCCAGGATGAGCACGGTCGCCTGGCTGGGGGCCACCTGGCGGACCAGCTCCACCACGCTCCGCATGCAGGGGCTCGACGTCTCGATGAGCGGGCCCGACTCGAACGCCTCTATCCGTTCCTTCATCCGGATGTTGTCCATGGTCAGGATCTGCTTTTCGATCGCCTTGTGGACGGCTTTCAGGATATCCGCCTTCTTGAACGGCTTGGTGATGTAGTCGTACGCACCCTGCTTCATGGAGTCTACCGCGGTGTCCACCGATGCGTAGCCGGTAATGATGATCACCTCGGTAAAGGGCGAAACCGACTTGCATACCTTGAGCAGCTCCACTCCATCCATTCCGGCCATCCGGATATCGGTGATCAGAAGATCGATATCTCCCCGCCGGACAACTTTGAAGGCCTCGTCGCCATTGGCTGCCGTCTCTACGGAAAACCCTTCCTTTTCCAGGATCTTCTTCAGAGATTCACGGATTCCGACCTCATCGTCGACGACAAGTATCTTCTTGCTCATGGCGCAAAGGGATCCCTTTTCATGTCGGTATAGGCCTCCTGCCGGTTCTCATCGTCTATGACGACCTTCTCGAATACAGCGCTGCCGCGGCCGTTGCCCGCGTAGAGATAGTAAGTGCCGGAAGGGACGTCGTCGAACAAGAACCGGTTCTTCTTGTCCGGTCGCGCCGAGCTGCGCACCGAGGTTTTCCTGAGCCCGGCGAGCGACTTCCTGAAGTCCTCAAGCACCCGGTCTTTCTCTGAGTTGAACGAGGCCGTCGCCCGCGAAAGTGAATCTCTTCTCGCTTTCAGCTCGGCTTCAGCACTCTTGATATCGAGGAGAAGGGGTTTGAGCTGATTCGGGAAGGCGGACACGAAGTCCTGAATCTCGATCTGCCCCTTGTACCCTTTTCTATCTGCGAAATGCATATCGATGATTTCGATGCTGAACAGATGCGCCGCATCCTTCTTGAGGGCATTGATCTCATCCTTGGAAAGCTCGCTGATAAAGAATGAGAACCGTTCCGGCTCATGGCCGCGATTTGTCATGGTTTCGCCCGGTCCTATCCCGGAAACCATGAGCCTCGGGTGAATGAATTCAAGGACGAGCGATGTGGTGGTGGGGAGGTTGATCCCCCTGATCAGAGGCCGGTATGTGATGTCGGTAACAATCTTGTCGGATTTGTTCCGGGCAGTGTAGAAGTACTCGAGGTCCCCGAGCGCGGAGGACGACGGGGAGACAGAGGCGTCGGCGGCTTCCAGTGATATCTCAAGCGAGGAGAGGTATTTTTCTCGCAGGGAGGCGAGCCGGTCGGCATACGCCTGGTTTTTCCGGATAAGCAGTTCCTCGGCCTTTTTCACCTCTGCGGCGAGCGCATCAATGCGATATCTGCGGCTCAGCTCAGCGATCTCTGCGTCGGATTGGGCCTTGTAGTGCTCTATTACCGCCTGGGTTCCTCCAGAGAGGAGATACGCCACGGGGATCTCCGGAGGCAGAGTGCATCGCAGACTTCCTGCGGAGAGGCTTGCCGGGGCCAGAAAAACCAGAATGAGAGCGGCGATCACGTATCTCATGCTTTGGCCGTCTCTTCTTTGGCGTTTTCAGCGCTGTTGAAGGGGATGGAGAAGATGAAAGTGGAGCCTGTCCCTTTCTGGCTTTCCACATCCACCCAGCCGTCGTGCGCGTTCGCAATGTACTGTACGAGCGCCAGCCCAAGGCCGGTCCCGTTCTCCTTGGTGGTAAAATACGGGTCGAATATTCTCCTCAAGTGCTCCTGGGGGATGCCATATCCGGTATCCTTGACCAGCAGCAGGAAGTTTTCCTTGATTTCCATGAGGGATACCTCCAAGTTCCCTCCAGACGGCATGGCGTCTTCAGCATTCTTGATAAGATTTATCAGAAGCTGCTTGAATTGTCCACGATCGATCAGGATCTTCGGCAGCGTTTTCGGGCATTTGACAGTGATCTCCACCTCGCGGCGCCTGAGCTCCGGAAGCAGCATGGAGACCACGGAGTCTACTTCGGCCTTGGGGTCGACCAGCTGTTTCTTCGGATGAGGAAGCCTGGCATAGGAGAGGTACTCGTCTGTCACCTGGGAGAGCCGGTCGATTTCACGGCGGATTATACGGATCAGTTCCTGCGCCTCTTCGTTGCCTCCGTTTTCTCTGACCTCGTCTTCGAGCAGCTCCGAGTGGAGGAGCACCGAGGTGAGGGGGTTGCGGATCTCGTGAGCCACATGGGCGGATATCTGTCCTACGGCGGCGAGCTTCTCTGCCTGGATGAGCTTCTCGGTCAGCGCCTTTTTGTCCGTGATGTCTACCGCATACTGGACTACATAATCCACCTCGCCTTTGGAATTGAGCAGCGGGATGGCGCTGATGTCAAAGAAGTAGGGTTTGCCCTGGATCTCCATCCTCGTATCGCGCTCGGTGACGATCTGCGCGGTTTTGAAGCATTTTTCCACGATCTTCAGGTTGCAGAGCCGCTCACCCTCAGGAAAATCGAGCGAGCAGTGCTTTTCGACGATATCCTCGCGCCTCTTTCCGTACAACTCGCAGAGCCTCTCGTTTACATCCGTGATGATAAACGCCGCGTCGATCATGGCGAGGTAGTGCGGTACCCCATTGAAGATGGTCTCAAGCCTCCTGTGCGCATTGAGGACGGCATCGGCCCACTTGTTGCGCTCGGATGCCGTGGCGCGGGCCCGGTTGATTCTCAAAAGGACAAGGGTTGCGATGGTGACGAATCCGATGCTCACGGAGCCCAGCACCAGAGTGTTCCGGAAGGTGTCGGACATGAGATAGATCACCTCGCTGTAGGGCGAGGTGGCGGCCGTAATCCATCTGCGGTTGAGAAAATGGACGGATGAGAATGCAAGGAGCTTCTTGATGGGCTTCGCGTCGGGATAATGGGGGAAGAGGAATTGGTACATGCCGTCGTTCTTGAGCTCCATCCCGTGCCTGATGTCCTGGATCCCCCTGATGCTGTGCCCCTGCTTTTCCATGTTCAGGACAATATCGTAGAGGTTCATCCCGATCCATCGGGAGTTGGGATGGTAGAGGATCATGCCTGTCTCGTCTACCAGCCAGGCATAGCCCGTCTCCGAGGGACGGATGGGGGCGACATAGTGTGCTGTGATGTTCGCCAGGTCGATGGCGCAGCCTACCACGCCGTTGAACTTCCCGTCTTCTCCTTTCAGGGGAAAAGAGATAATGAATGTCTCGAAGCGGTCAGGAATGTCCTGGTACTGCTCTCCGCCCACCATGATAATGTCGGAAACAAAGGGGACGCCGAGCTCTTTGGCTACTCGGAAATATGTCCTGAAGCTGTAGTCTCTGCCTTCGAGCCCGGGCAGAACCTCGGCCGGGTAATGGAAGGCCATTATTCCTTCGGCGTTTTCCCAGAACACGAAGGACACTTTGTTCTTGAGCGAGCGATATGCGTTGCCCAGGGCGATCCTGATCTCCTCGGGGTCTCCGTCTGCAACGGGCTGGATATGGGCGGTGAGGCTCAGGATGTTGGTGATGTCGTGCATGTACTGCTCTATGCCCATGGCGGTCTGCTGAGCGAGCAGCATCTGCTCCCGGTTGAACTGCTCTGCCATCTCCCGCTCCACGCTCTTGTAGGAGTACATGGCGAACAGGACCACGAATCCCAGGACAATGATGCTCCCCATCCAGATGACGATCTCCCAGGATGTCTCCTGAATGTTGATGGTGTGTCTTTTGATGGACTGCTTTCTGCTCAAGCATCCTCCGTCATGGAATATACAGCTCTCCATCCACCTCCATCGGCGGAATCTTCCCACGCGCCCTCAGGTCGTCCTTCTCGAGAGCGGCGAGCGGGCTGATTTCAACAATGCTCCGGTCCGAGATGTTCACGCCGAGATCTTCCAGCCAGCTCCTGTGGAGATTACTCTGCATGATTCGTGAGGTTTCGAGCGAGTCTTCGCCCGTGCGGTTTTTCACCGGGGCGAACTCGCGTTCCCGCAGCACCTCGAGGGTGACTGATTTCTCAGCCATCGGGAGCGCGTCAAAGATAAAGGTTTCAAACTTGATGCCCTGTATCTCCGTGGGGCGGCCCCGTGAATCGACGGTCGGGATGGTCTTCAGGGCCTTGTGAAAGGGCAGCCTCACGGCAGAGCCGGTCAGGGTTTCCACGAAATCGCGTCTGATCATGTGGATAGCTATGGACCCGGCCCAGTAGAGCATTTCGCCTTCACCGTCGACGGCATAGCGCATGTCGTCGTTCATGTCGCTGTATTCCAGAACCCTGGTCCTGCCCTCCACTTCGGCGATTACACCCACCTTTTCTTCAAAACTCTTCTTCCTGACCACCTTGGATGACATTTGGGCGCCTTTCAGGCTGTGCAAGCCTACGAATAGGGGGTCACAGATGGAGACCAGGGGGTTGTCCACCTGGAAGTAGAAGATCTCTTCTATTCCCCTCTCCTTGAGCGTATCGAGGCAGCCGCTCTTTTTCAGGGCCGAGAGCGTGCCGCCGTGTCCGTCCGGGTTCATGAAGAGACCCCCTTCGCGCGAAAGAACGAACGAGCCCTCAGGCGTGATCGAAGGTAGCATGCCCTGAACGAAGAAGAACACATCATCGGGATTCAGGCCGAAAAAGGAGTGTGCGGTAAAGAAATCTTTCGTGTCGGCGTCGTTGGCCCGGGAAGTCATGACGAACAGCGGGATGGGTTGCGCATACTTGTTCGAGAGGGCAAGTATTTTTTCTGCGTGAAGCTGGAAGAGGCTTTTACGTCGAACCGGAGTTACACCCACTACGCCCTTGGGAGCGTCGATCCCCAGACGGGATCCCTGGCCTCCTGCCACAACCAGGGCCGCGACCCTGCCCTGTGAGAGGAGTGTTTCGCCGTGCCGTCGAAAGCGTGAGGATTCGGGCGACGAAGAGAACGATGCAGGGATGACGGGCGCCGGCTTCACAGCGGTTACGGCGGGTTCTTCATAGAGAAACCTGCCCGCGATCAGCTCGCGGACGAGAGGGGCGTCAATTTCTTCCAGGTCACGGGCGATCTCCCTGCGCGAGACGTATGCGGACCCGGACTCAAGAAGTCTTGCGATATGTCCCTGACCGAGTTGCCGCAATTTTTCTTCGAGCATTCATGATCTCCTTTATGCGCTTCTCGAACCCGGTGTCTCGGGGAACGTAAAGCTTCACCTCGTCGATCCCTTCGGGAAAATAATTCATGAGCAAGGCCCCTTGCGGGTCGTCATGCGCATAGATGTAGCCTTTCCCGTACCCCAGTTCGCGCATAAGCTTTGTGGGTGCATTTCGGAGAAAAAGGGGCACCTGAGGGGTGCCGGTCTTCCTGATCAATTCACGCGTCCTCTTTTCGGCGATATACACGGCATTGCTCTTGGGCGCACAGGCGAGATACACGGCTGTCTGGTAGAGTGCGAGGTCCCCCTCGGGAGAGCCCAGGGTGGTGAAGGCCTCTTTTGCGCTGACCACCATTCGCAGGGCGTTGGGCTCGGCCATGCCGATGTCTTCGGAAGCGATCCGGATCATCCTGCGTAGCACATACAGCCTGTCCTCGCCCGCTTCAAGCATTCTTCCCAGCCAGTAGACGCTCGCATTGATGTCGCTGGCGCGCACGCTTTTGTGGAAGGCAGATATGAGGTCGTAGTGGTTTTCTCCTGTCTTGTCGTGATACAGCGGCCTGTCGAGGAGGACTCCCAGATCCTGGAGCTCAAGGTGCTTCTTGTCGATGGTGGTGACGGCAAGCTCCAGAAGGTTCAAGGCGGCCCTGGCGTCCCCGTCCGCAGCGCGGGAAAGGGCCTTGATGCCCTCTGCGGATATGGTTTTCCCCTGGGAAAGTATGTCTTCATCGCCCTGAATGGCGCGCATGAGGATCTTCTCGATGTCCGATGGCTTCAGCGTCTTGAACACAACAACCTGCAGCCGGGAGAGCAGAGGCGAGGTGATTGAGAATGAGGGATTTTCCGTGGTCGCTCCGATCAGAACTATATCCCCCCTCTCCACGAACGGCAGCAGAGCGTCCTGCTGAACGCGGTTGAACCGGTGCACTTCGTCGATGAAGACGATCGGAGGCTCCTGTGCGTTCTGGGCGTGTTTCGTCACCTTCCGGATGTCCTGGATACCGCTGGTGACTGCGCTGATGGAAAAGTAAGACTGGGGATAGAGCGTCTCGATAATGTGCGCGACGCTGCTTTTGCCGGTTCCCGGAGGACCCCAGAGCATGACCGATCGGCGGTTGCCGGCGATGAAGCTTTCGAGGAATCTCTTTGCATCGTCCTGCCCCATGAGCTCGTCGATGCATTCCGGACGGATTCTGTATGCGAGAGGATGGGCATGCTTTTCCATAATTATTGTATAGCACAAATCCGTAGGGATAAAAATTTTAATAAATGTGCCCCGAGGGGTTAAGTATACCTGACGGGTGTCGATAGAGAAGGATAGGTTCTTCAAGATTCATTCCCCGTAGAACCTCCTCATATGTTCGCAGGTCTGATTGACCTGCTTTTTTTTTGCCCGGACACCCTGAATGTTTGCATGATGTCGTCCAGAGGGATCGAATGGAGTGCCGCACCTGCCTGCGGAAGGGCGGAGCAAGTATATCTCCACAGATTTATTTGGACTTTACTCGAAGTGATGGAAATCTCTCCTTGACAAAACCTTTTTATACAGTATAGAAGACTCTAAACTGAATGACGCGGGGTGGAGCAGTCCGGTAGCTCGTTGGGCTCATAACCCAAAGGTC
>DCDF01000177.1 GCA_002316295.1 Syntrophaceae bacterium UBA1062
GGATGCTACGTCCCCGATTCCGTCAAAGAAGAGGTTGACCACGGGAACGCCCACATACTCCGGATGCATCTGGAAGATGTGGGACGTGATCCTGCCGGGCATGCAGCTGAAGGGCGAGCAGTTGACCACCAGCGCCGCGCCCTGCTCTGCGAAGAGCTTTGCCCGGCCGACAGTGAGAATGGCCTCTCCTTCGAAGCTCGGAGGGATGAAGCGTTCACCCCTGTTCAGCACATCCCCGATCGGAGGCTCCCGCCGGTCGTCCAGGAGCGGGGAGAACAGGGCGGCGACCTCACGTTCGACGCGATGGAGTACGCTGCGCTTGAGCGAGGCTGTCAGTGACCGGATCAGTCCGCCTTTCCGTGCGATCATCTCCCAGGTATAATGAATCCACTCGCTCATGGGGGAGAGCCACGCCTCACCTCCGGCATTCTCGACAGCCTCAACTACATGCTGGTTCGAGAATGTGTTGAGCCTCACGAAGATTTCTCCCACGATCCCCACCAGGGGTTTTTTCGGAAGGGCGTGGTCCATCGAGGCACCGAGGTCGTACACGAGAGACCGGACAATGTCGGTCCATGCTCTGTTCTGGAGGATTCTGCGTCCGATCTCGTTCACCGCCTCGATGATGAGATCGGCGGCGGCACGGGGCCTCGGGTGATAGGGCACGGTTCGGCACCTGAGCTTGAAGAGCATATCGCCCAGGCACAATGCACGCCAGACATCCCGCTCGACCCGGGGCTTCAGGAAGCTGTACCCGTCTTCGGAGGTGGGGGAAACGATCCAGGTATGATCGAAGCCCGCGCGCTTGAGTATCCGTGACTGCAGCGTTGCATACTGGCCGAATCTGCAAGGGCCCTCCGCCCTTGGCATGAGGAGCACGTCGTCTCCGCCTCCTCCCGAGCCTCGTACGTTCGAAAGGCAGGAGAGGAACTTGCCGATGGTGACTGCGGCCGGCAGGCATTCGCTGCCGCGGCAGAATGATTTTCCGAGCGAGCATTCCCGGTCGGTCTCCTCTCCCATGGCGATGGCGTCGTATCCATAGCGCTTGAGCGTGGCCGCCCACAGCTGGGGGATGTAAGGGTGGATCTGGGATATCCATATCCGGCTGGAGGTGTTGCTGAAATCCTCAAGCGTATACTGAATGCAGTCGTGAGGGGTCTCGACGGGGGCATGATTGCGGGCCCGGTACTGCTCGATCATGTCGCAGAACGCCTCGATCCTGGTCTGATAGCCGGTTGCGGAGCCGTGCTCGTCGAGCTCGAGGATGAGATAGGGCTTGTCCCGCGAGATCTCCTCGAAATAGCTCAGGATAAACGAGTCGGGGCCGCAGGAGAAATTGGAGAGCATGAGCGGGAACAGGTCGAACCTGCCTTTGATGGACATGGCCTTGCGGAGGATGCGCTGGCCCTGGTACCAGTACATGTCCGGGAACTGCTTCATCACCTCTGCATTGCCCGCTGAGTCGGGGACGATGTCCATGGGGATGACGGTGTAGCCGAGGGATTCGATGAGCTCGGGGATGCCGAGGTTGAGAATCGTGTGATAGAGGTTGTAGGACCGGCCGAAGAGGACAATGACGGGCTTGCCCCCGGGGAGCTCTTCGAACATCCTCCTTCCGTGCTCGGCGAAGGAACGGCGGTATTCCCGCAGCCGCGCAATCCCTTTGCGAACGGCCTTTTCGGCACGCGGGAGGGAGATGCCTGTGAAACCGCCTCGCTTTAGAGAGTCCGCCAGCTCGCGGGCCAAAGAGGCAGGCTTTGCGTTCAGATCGAATATGGGTTGGAGAACTCTCTTTTCGTCCGCGCCCTTTCGATAGAAGCTCGGCAGCGAGGAGATGAACGGGCAATAGACGCTCCTGGGCCCGATGGAGGGGTCCTTTTCTTCCTGGATGAGAATGGGCAAAAGGACCGGGTCGCCGGGGCAGGCGCGCAGGATGATGTTGGTGCAGGCGATGGAGGTCTTGATGGGGTAGCAGAAGTCGCCGGACCCGAGACGCGAGAGCTCCCGCACGATCTCCTCTTTGCCCGGGCTCATCACCTGAATGGGAATCCCCAAAACCCTGCCGATCTCGGTGAACAGCGGGATGAACTCCTCGTACAGGGGCAGGGCCGGTACCCTGATGATGGTCGTCCCTTCCTGCGGGCCGGGGGAATGGTGCTTCAGGATCACGTGCCTGAGCCTCATCGAGTCGTTGCTCCGGCGCGCCTTTGCGGGAGAGTCGGGGTCGCGTCCGCAGAGGTAGCCCCAGCTGACTTTCTCAGAACCGGTTTTCACCACAGTGATCCTGCAGGTGTTTTCGCACTTCCTGCACGTCACCTCGCCAACCTTGACCTCGGGAATGGTAAAGCCTTTAAAGCTGGATTCCCCTTTCACTTTTTCACCGGCGAGCAGCGCGGCGCCGTAGGCCCCCATCACATGGCAGAAGGGGGAGACCATCACCTCCGCCCCCGTGAGTTGCTCCAGTGCGGCGACCAGACCTTTGTTCCTGGCAGTCGCACCCTGGAACACGATCCTGTCGGCCCGGTAGGATCGGTTTCCCACCACGCGGTTCAGATAATTCTTGAAAACGGCGTGAAGAACGCCCGCCATGATCCGCTCTTTGGGATATCCGTGCGAGAGCTGCCGGGTGATCTCCTGGTTCATGAATACCGTGCACCGGTCGGAGTTCGGCAGAGGCTCCATGCCCATGACCGCATTGCTGATCTCGTCGAGGCTCATGCCCAGCGTGTTTGCCTGCTCTTCGATGAAAGAGCCTGTGCCGGCCGCACAGACGTAGTTCATGTTTGCGTCTATGATCCTGCCCTCATGGAGGCGGATGAACTTGGAGTCCTGGCCGCCGATCTCGAAGATGGTCTCCACGCTTTCGTCCACGGTCTTCGCGCCCTTGGCGTGGGCCGAGATCTCGTTGACGATGAGGTCGGCCGAGATGATGGTGCCCACGAGCTTTCGTCCCGATCCTGTAGAGCCACAGCCGACGATCTTCACCTGAAAGCCGAGCGATTGGCTCAGCGAGGTGATGCTCCTGAAGATCCGCCGGGTGGCGTCAATGGGGTTGCCCGCGGTCTTGGTATAGATGTCCAGCCTGATGGAACCGGTTGATCTGTCTACGAGCACGGCTTTAGTGGAGGTGGAACCGACATCCACACCAAGCAGGGCGTCAAAGGTTTCACCTGCAATGATGTCATGCCACAGCTCGTTGCCCTCCTGGTCAAGGGATCTCCGGATCTCGGGAGCTGGAAAGCGGCTTCTGTCGAGCGTCAGTGCGCCGGGCTCGCAGCCCGTGCTCCGGGTGACGGGAGACGTTCGGAGACGATCGAGGAAACCGTCCATCCGGTAATCCTCGAACCTCGCCACGCCGCACAGCCCCCTGGCGCGCGAGAAGACCGGGTTTTCCACCACTGCCGCTTCCGGAAGCTCTTGGAGCAGATAGTGGCGGATGTGCGGATTTGCCAGGAGTCCGCCGGAGAGGAGAAGGTCCTTGCCTTTCGGGATGCTCCCTCCGAACACGCTCTTGAGGCCGGACATCACCAGGCCCTTGCAGAGGCCGTTGTAGAGGGCCTGGTAGGTGTGTCCCTCCTGCTGGAGGTGGATGAGGTCCGTTTTTGCGAATACGGCGCATCGGGTGGCGACCATGGGCGCCCGCTCGTCGATGGGGATATTCCCAAGGCTGTCGAAGTCGAGCCCGAGACGCGCCATCTGTTCGTCGAGGAACGACCCGGTGCCTGCGGCGCATGCAGGGTTGGCCTGGTAGGAGAGGATGCGGCCCCGAGCGTCGAAGTGAACGAACTCGATCTTTTCCGCGCCCATGATCAGGAGATACTTCCGGGAATATCTGCCTGTAATGTAGGCTATCTCTGCCAGCAGGCCGTCCGATCTCCAACGGAGGAGGTCTTCGTCCTGGATGGTTCCGGAGTAGCACAATGATTCAGGCTGGGGGGCGAGTGACGAGAGCTCCCGGACGAGCGCCTCCCGCGGTGAGCCTCTGTGATGGATGCATTTCGACGAGACAGTGCTCCCGGTTTCATCTTCGCGCCAGATCTTGAGATACGAACTCCCCACATCAATGCCGAGATAACTCACTGTTCTCCCTCCTTCATTCATTATAAACAGGTGATGCCCATTCAAAAGTGGTATGAACTCATATCATATCCGGCCCCGGTGTTTCAATCCCGCCCCCGGTGCCTTCTCGATGGAAGATTGAAAGGGCAGGTCCTCTCAAAGATGGAAACTGGAGGCGGCGTTCGGGACGGGGGTCTCCGGTATCGTTTACCAGAGATGCTCCAGGAGGATCTTGAGGCCGATGCCCATCAGGATGAGGCCGCCGAAGGCCTCGGCCGTGCTCTCGAGATGACGGCCTGCCTTTCTTCCGACCATGATCCCGAGCAGGGAGATGAGGAACGTGACAGCGCCGATGATGCAGGCGGGCAGTACGATATCGATATCGAGCAGGGAAAAACCGATACCCACTGCCAGGGCGTCGATGCTCGTGGCCACGGAGAGCATCAGGAGTGTCGCGAGACTGCCGTGGTCCATTTTCCGCCCGTCTTCGCGTGGGAACAGGGACTCGTAGATCATCTTGGCGCCTATGAGGGCGAGCAGGGCAAAGGCGACCCAGTGGTCGATCCCTGCCATGAAGTCGCGGAAGCTCAGGCCTGCCGAGAACCCGATGACGGGCATGAGAGCCTGGAATCCGCCGAAAAAGACCGCGATGCGCAGTGCGATCCATATGCGGAAGCGGTCCATGCTCAGCCCGCTCGATATGGACACCGCGAAGGCGTCCATGGAAAGCCCGATGGCGATGAGGATGATGGTTGTCAGGCCCATGGCGGCATCCGGTTCATGGCGCAGGTCAGCACGCTTGAGGATCGGGCCCGCCGGGACCGCCGACCACCACCGATGCCTTGCGGTCGAAGGGGTTCGTGCGCATGGCAAGGGAGAAGAAGTAGGGGTAATTATTCTTGAGATGCTTCATGTAGGCGGCCCATTCATACACCAGCATGCGGTAGGCTCGGTCGATGTCGTTCGCGAGATGCACCAGGTCTTCATCCGGAAGATTCTCGATAGCGCTCCTGAACTTCAACTCCTCGGCGAGGTGGAAGACTGAGCGGAGAAGCTCGGTGAATGTCTCGTGTTCCATGAGATTCGGGTTCTCCATCATGCCGAGGAGAAAATCCCTTTTCTCCACAATGGCGCAGCGGATCTTCACCATATCGATCATGTCCGGCCGCACCCGGTATGTGTACGATCTCAGCTTTTTGATGAGATCGTCGAACTCCTCGTCCGACCAGTCGGACCTCACGATGAGATACTTGCGGATGATGTCTATGTTCGGGTCGAGGTCTGAAAAAGCTGCCAGAAGCGTAGTGCCGACCTCGCTGAAAAACGCGCCGATGACCATGTTGAGCTTCT
>DCDF01000281.1 GCA_002316295.1 Syntrophaceae bacterium UBA1062
CTCATTTTTCAAAGCCCGTATCGAGAGGACCGGGTCTCCACACGCCCGGACTTCGCGCCCGTACGTCTCCCGCGATCTCCTTCCTTCACGACCGGCAGCCACACGGAAAAGGTGGATCCTCTGCCCGGCCTGCTCCAGACCGAGATGGCGCCCTGGTGCTCCTTGACAATGCCGTGCACCACCGACAGCCCCATACCCGATCCCTCGCCCTGCTTCTTGGTGGTGAAAAAGGGCTCGAAGATCCGCTGCATGGTGGGGCCGTCCATCCCTTCTCCGGTATCCCTGACCATGATCCGCACGTACGTGCCCGCTTTCAGATCAGGGGAAATTCTCTCCGCCTCCTGTTCGCTCACATCATCCCGCGTCAGTATGATGTCCAGCTCCCCTCCCTTCTCTCTCATCGCGTATCCCGCATTGCTTCCCAGATTGATCATCACCTGTTTGATCCGGGTGGAGTCCGCCATGACCACGGCATCGCCCCCTGGGAGCTGCTGGCGAATCTCGATGGTGGAAGGCAGCGCTGACCTGAGAAAATCGACCGCCTCCCGCACCACCGGCCCGATGGCAACCGGCTTTTTTTCCTGCATACTCCGACGGCTGAACGTCACGATCTGGCTCACCAGATCCGTCCCCATCCTTGCCGCCTGCATGATCTCTTCGAGCAGAACCCGGGCGGGGTGATCATCTTCCAGATCCATCAGTGCTATCTCGGAGTTGATCACGATGGGTGTCAGCATGTTCTTCAAGTCATGGGCGATCCCGCCTGCAAGCGTGCCCATGGCCTCGAGCTTCTGGTTCTGGGAGAGCTGTTCCTGGAGCCTGATTTCCCTGGTGATATCCCGTGTTATGGACACAGTGCTGATGATTTGTCCTGATTCGTCGCGAACGGGTGATATGGTGACGTTCACATCGATCACCTCCCCGCTCTTTTTCTTTCTGGCCTGCCGGCCGGACCACGGCCTCCCGTCCTTCCGGACACGATCGTACAGCACGCACTCGTCGCTCCCGGCAAGAAACCCCGGCAGGGAGCTGACGCTCTCGCCCACCAGCTCCTCCCGGCTGTACCCGGTTATTTTCTCCAGGGCGGGGTTCACATATTCGATTACTCCATCCAGGTTGGTGATATCGATGCCGTCGCCGGTCTGCTCGATCGCCGCAGCCAGCCTGATAATGTCCTTTTCCATCTTCCTGCGTCCGGTGATATCTATCCCGATGCCGACCCGGGTGCCGTCAGAGAGACCGACCGCGGCCCACGATATGATCAAGGTACGGCCCGAACGGGTGAGCATTTCGAACTCGTCCCAGGCTGCCTTGGCTCTCGCCACTTTGCGGATGACGCTCTTCCGGTATGCCGGGTCGGGGAAGGCGGCGGCGAGGATATCCATGTGTGCGGCATCTTGAGCAGACCATCCCGTAACCTGCTCGAACGCCCGGTTGACCAGCTTCAGCTTTCCGGACGGGCTCCAGAGAGTGATGATGACGGGGATGCTGTCGATGATCGTCTGGAGCAGCTCCTTCTGATCCTTCATCAGACGTCCCGCCTTTTCGAGGCTGCCCGTCCGTTCCTCGACCTTTCGTTCGAGCATCTCGTTCATCTTCCGGAGAGAGTCCTGGGAGCTTTTCAGCTCCGTGATGTCCCTGAACAGGACCGATGATCTGACATGCCCCTCACTGTCCGTCATGATGGATGTCGATGTGTCGGCCGGAAACGTCGATCCGTCCCTGCGCCTGAAGGTCAGCTCTCCCCTGGCCCTGCCGGTGCGATTCCGTTCATTCAGTAAGGGTTCGAGCTTCGGGTCAGAGGTGTCCAGTATGCCATTTCTTCCCTCCCGGATGATCTCCTGCTCGGTTCTCCCGAGCATCCGGCATGCCGCTGGATTGGCTGCGGATATCCTGCCGTCGGGAGTCGTGAGCAGAATGCCGTCGATGCTGCTCTCGAACAGGTAGCGATAATCCTCCTCGCTTTTTCTCAAGATCTTCTCGGCCCGCTTACGTTCGAGGATGTCCTGGATGACCAGGGTGTAGCCCTGCTCTGAAATCGTGCATCTGCAGCCGTACCAGCGCTCCGCCGGCCTGGGACAGGATGTCTCGAAAGTAACGGAACCTTTTTCTTTCATGCACCTCTTAAGCGCATGGGAGATCCCGCGGAAGACTTCACCCGGCACCACATCCTGCAACATCCGTCCGACAAGGCTCTCTCTGCTCTCTTCGAGAATGTCCGCGGCCCGGGCATTCGCATATGCGAGACGGAGATCCCAGTCCAGCTGTATGATCCCGACATCCGCATGCTCCAGAATGGCCTGCGGGTCGGGAGTCGTGATCGATTTATTGCCGTTGTCCGCACCCATAGTTCCTCCTGACGGATGCCCGGACGCATGCCGCCCGCTACACACCACCGTGATCTTAAAAACGGCGGAGTGTGGTATTACAGATGCTTTGCCTCAAGCAGTGGGTTCATGGAAATCGCGTCCGTTCACCGGCGCTTTCGTGAGAGGGAGCAGTCTTGATTTCTCCCGGGCGGAGCTAATATATTACTATAGGCACTGGCTTATCGGCATTATTTTCAAAAATCGGGCACGATCGGAAGCGCTCATACGCGGGTTACCAACCCACTCCGGCCGGGTTTCGTCCTTATCAATTCCGCGGCACAAAACGCCGTGTGCCTGAAGAACGAGGAGGGATAAATGGGAAGAATGATAACAACCGATATCGATCTCGATTTTCATACGGAAGACATCGCCCTCCTCAAGGAACTGGCGCATACGTATCACCCTCAGGGAATGACGCTCATCGAGAAGATGCGGGTCTCTGACGAGAAGGAGAATTTCATTCTCACCATTCAGGTGCCGCGGGCCCTGGTCGAGTGGGTGAAGGAAATGAACCACAAATACCACGACCGGGCGTTCGTCCTGGCCCTCATCAGGCGGGTGCTCGAGGAGCTCGATTTTTTCGAGGGGGATCCGGACTGTGGCAGGAAAATATACAGGAGCATCCATTGACCCCGTTTCCGCAACGGGCGGTGCATTCCGGCGGGAGCTGGTCAGCTGCACTCCGGTCGAGCCCTCATGCGGCGTAGACATCGAAAGAGCCCGCTCCTTGATTCGTTCGGGCAATGAAATCAAGAGACTGCGGTTGATCGGTTTGTCGGACCGTGCCTGAAAGCCCGTCCTCACGGCGCCGTCCGGAACCGAGACTGCCGGTCGGCGAGTCGGGGCAGCCCGCTTTCCGGCATTTCCCGGTACGGTATATGAACACAGGCGGCATGAAAACAACGGAGGCGTGATATGGTCCCGGTGTATCTTTTCGAGGCCTTTCTCTGGCTGGTTTTCGCCATTGCGCTCGTAGACGGGCTCCGGAGGTTCGGGCTCAAAGACGGCCTTCTTTTCTTTGCCCCACTGATGACCTATGGCTGGGTTCTCGAGGAGACGGCGATTGCCGTTTTTCAGCGGTATGCGTACACGACCGAGTTTTTCCTGAAATACCTGGGCGCTCCGTTGGGTATTGCGGCCGGCTGGACAGCGATCCTGTACTCCGGCCTCGTGGTCGCCCTGGGCCTGCGGCTGAGCGGGGTCAAGGCCGCGCTCTTCACGGCCCTGTGGGGCTTGAGCATCGATTTCTCCATGGATGCCCTTGCCGTGAGATTCGGCTACTGGACGTGGTTTCCGCCCCCGGATGTAGTTCTGCCGTATTTTGATGTGCCGGTGTCCAACTTCGTGGGATGGTTCATCATCCTGTGGTGCTTCACCTTTTTCCATCTCTCCGGCAGGGGCAAGCCATACCGCAGGCTTCTCCTGGGCTTCGACGCAGTGATCCCGTCGGTGCCCCTGCTCCTCCTCGCCATATACATCATGCTCGAAACCGAGTATGAGCGAGTCTTCACCAGCCTGTCGTGGTGGCACATGGTGATTTTGTTTCCGCTGCCGATAATGAGTGTTCTGTCCGTATGGCTCGTATGGCTCTCACCGGCGAGGCACCGGGAAAACCGCATCCCTCTCCTTATTGCGGAAAGCTTCCACGGATTTTTCATGGTCTCGGCTCTGTACGTCTGGTGGTCTGAGGGAACGTGGATCTATGCGGCTGCCGCTGCGGTCGCCCTTGCTCCGGTGCTGATCTACACGCTGACCGCCATGGTCCGGGGCCGGGCATCCGAAAGTATGCCCGATCGACAGACCGTCCCTCAGTAGCCTGTCGGAGAATCCATGACACGCCCTTTTTTCGGCCGGAGGGATCCGGACAGGAGCGAGGCAAAGCACGGCTATTCGATGATCCTGAGAATCTTCGGCTCGTTTCTGGGCGGTCTGTGGGGGATCTGCTTCGGGTAGCCCAGGATGATCGTAGCCACGATCCGCTGGTCATCGGGGATGCCCAGATCGAGAAGCGTCCCGGGTTCCTTGATGTATGAGCCCAGATCCACCCAGCAAGTGCCGAGGCCTCTCTCCGCCGCGGAGAGCATGAAGTACGACGCCGCGAGGCTGCAGTCGGCGACCGCCGAATGCATGTCCCGAGGTCCAGTGATGTACACCAGGCAGGGGGCGTTGTAGAACACATTGAAGCCCTCATCGCTCAGGATGGGCCGATACATCCTGAGGATAGGCGACCTCAGCGCCTTCATGTCGCTCAGGAGGTTCCTCTTGCTCTCGTCGGAGAGCCGTCTGATCATTTCCCTGTCCGCCACCACCACGAACGACCAGGGCTGGCGGTTGCCTCCGCTGGGTGCCTCGCAGGCATCCGCGATGATCTCGCGGACAAGCGATATCGGCACTTTCCTGTCCTGATAGTCCCGGACCGAGCGCCGTGTTCTCATCAATTCCCTGAAATCCGCCATGAATCACCCCCTCCTATTGGACTTATTGCTACTCATCAGCCGCAAATCACTTTTTATGTTATCACATTGCGGCATGAAAATCCGGTTGATTTGTGATGATCGGGATGCGGATGGAATGCCGCTCCGCAGGGCTTCTTCGATCGGCGTCCGTTCGAAGAGCGCTCGATGGCATCACACTGTCTCTCGTAAGAAAAGATGAAGACGACGGACGAGCTGCGGGCGACAGAGACGCTCGCGCCCGAGGGCCGGAAGGCGACCGCCGAAGAGCGCGCCAAGGCGGTGGAGAGCGGTGCTGCCGGAGGACACGGGCGCATCGGCCGCATGAGAGAGCGGGGCGCTCCCGGATTCGGCCGTGATGATGCTGCCGTGAGTGGGTGCCGGGCGGGACCGAAGGTCTGGGCAGCAACACCGGTCATTGAGAGGGCTTTGTACCCTGCGAGAGGTCCCGACCCTTGCCGCGGCAGACTCTGACGACAGCCCGAGCATGTCGGGGCTGGCTTTTTTCAGATCCATTTCTTCTTTTCCAGGAGCTTCATGAAGTTGCGCTTGCGGCTGTGCTCGGCGCCGAGCTCCCTGAGGTAGGGGCCGAAGTCCTTCTCTCTGCCGAGCCTGATCATGAGATCTCTGATCCTGCCCAGCAGCCTGACGGCCTCGTGATAGGCGTCATTGTTCTTCCTGTTGATGACAGACCCGATCTGTTGCCGGTACACCTGCAGGGAGTCTTCCGGATGGCTCTTCTCCCGCCTCAGGGCGAGCTGCATCCAGAGGCTCTCAGAGCAGCCGCCTTTACGGGCCTCGTTCCATGCGGAATCGACGTCGTTTTCCTCCAGGTAGATCTGCACCAGGAGCGAATGGTCGATGCGGGTATAGAGCCTCATGGGGCCTTTGCGCCTGTCGCGTGAAACCTTCTTGAGCTCGAGGTGCTCCCGGATCAGGGCTATCGCCTTGTCTCTCCATACAGCCCAGGACCTCGACCTCCGGGCATGGCTTTTCAGGCTCTGATACCGGGCCAGGCCTGGATTCAGGGTAAAGGACATCCAGACCAGGTTGAGCGCCTTCTCATGTGCGCCCTTCCTATGATAAGCATCTGCCAGGAAGTCCACGAGCCGCATGTCGGGGTCCTTCTCGAACGCCCGCACTCCTCTCTCCGCCCACACCAGTGCTTCGTCATCCCTCCCCGCCTCCTGATAGAGCTGGGCGATCTCCAGAAAGCACACCGGCCGGGTAAGATCGCTCTTCTTGATCTCGGCGAGAAAATCGATGTTCCCTTCCCGGCGGGCCAGGGTTTCCATGATATGCCTCAGGCGGTACCGGTACGAGTCGAACTGCGCCTTCTCGCCCGGCCCCAGAGGCTTCACCGCCGTCCACGCCTTTTCGGCGAGCCGGCGGTACTCTGCGAGGCCTTCTTTGTCCAGGACGTCGGCGTATGTTTCGGCGGCGCCGGAAAAGATGTCGTGCTCTGAGCCGAGCTCCCATTCGAAGAGCCGCCGGGCGAGGTCTTTCCGGTTCGGCCGCGCCTTGATGCAGGCGCGGTGATGGATGTCGATGAGGCCGGAGACGATATCCCGCATGTACCCGCCGGAATCGTCCATGGAATGCATGGCGAGCTCCACGTTCCTCAGAGAGTGCTCGGCCAGCTCCATGACTTCCTGCGCATGGCCTCTCTCCAGGAGATTCTCCAGAATATCGAGGGCGTTTTCCACCCTGCAGAAGTAATCGTAGCCGTCGTCGTAATCGATGAAGTCGTCGACGAGAATCACGTTGCCCAGGCACTTCTTCATCCGTTCGAGATCGATGGTGCCGTCGTCATACAGAGAGGCGTGCATCTCGAGCCAGTTCCAGTAATCGTCGTCGTCGTCCGCATGCTCGAGGATGAGATCCACAAGCACCGATTTCCTCTGCCTCGCCAGCCATTCGGGAACCGTCAGGTGGATGCCGGCCTTTTTCCCGGAGCTTTTCGCGCTGTCCTTTTGCTGTTTGTCGAGCCACTGGAGACCCGTAGCCACCAGGTGCTTGCAGAACTTCCCCTCCAGACCGTCCGTGCACGAGCAGGAGAACTCGAGCTCTCTGCCGGCCTTGTCGATCTTGAGTTGCGCGCGGTATTTCTCCGAGCCCATGACCGAGGCGGTGATGCCCCCGCTCTTCTCCTTCAGCGATCGCACCCTGGAGTCCCGGAAATACTCTACCCCGTGCCGATAGCACAGGGAGCCGGCGAGTCTCCTCAGCGTGAACTCAGAAATATACTGGTGAAGGTCGGGCTTCATACGAGGACCCTTTTACCCGAAACAGTGGGTTTGTAAAGGAAATCCTGTTTCGGGGGGTTCAAGGGAACAGGAGAAGGCACCTGATCGCCGATGGTCCTGCATATCCTCGATACCTCAGAACAGCCCGGTGATGCTCCCGTTTTCGTCTATATCGATGGACAGCGCCGCCGGCAGCTTCGGCAGACCCGGCATGGAGAGTATCTTTCCGGTGTAGATCACCACGAAACCCGCTCCGGCCGACACCTTGGCCGAGCCCACGTGAATGGTGAACGGCGCCTCGGGGAAGCCCGGCACCTTGGGGTTGTCTGTCAGGGAGGCCGGGGTCTTGGCGATGCACACCGGCAGGCCTGCGTAACCCATGTTCTCGATGTGGCGTATGTCCTTGAGCGCCTGAGATGAAAACTCCACTCCGGACGCCCCGTACACCTCCCGGGCCACAGTCTCAACCTTCTCCCGGATGCCGGCGCTCAGGTCGTAGAGCATCCTGAACTCGCACGGCCTCTCGCAGAGCCCGGCAACCTTTTCCGCAAGCTCCAGCCCTCCTTCGCCTCCCTGCTCCCGGAAATCGGTGATGACGGCGTCCGTGCCCAGCTCCTCGATGCGGGATTTCAGGTCCAGAAGATCGTCGTCTTTGTCGGAGAGAAAGCGGTTGATAGACACGACGGCCGGCACCCCGAAGCGTCTCAGGGTGTCCAGGTGCTTGCGTATATTGGCGATGCCGTGGAGCGCATAGGCTCTCCAGGTGGCTACGAGCACCGCCGCAGAGGGCTTCAGGCCGCTGCTGCGGCACTTGATGTGAAAGAATTTCTCCGCGCCCAGATCAGCGCCGAAGCCGGCCTCGGTCACGGTATAGTCCGAGAGCTTGAGCGCCAAGCGGGTGGCGATCACTGTATTGCACCCGTGTGCGATATTCGCGAACGGTCCGCCGTGCACGAACACGGGCG
>DCDF01000243.1 GCA_002316295.1 Syntrophaceae bacterium UBA1062
TATATCAAAGGCCTCTCCCAGAGCATGGAAGAGATCGCATCCGTATCCGAAGAGCAGGCGAGCGGCATCGACGAGCTCAACAGAGCCATATCCCAGATAGACACCACCACACAGAAGAATGCATCCACGGTGGAGGAGCTGGCGAGCACCTCGGACAGCCTGAGCATGGAATCACGGGAGCTTGCCGGATATGTGGGACGGTTCAAAGTGAGCGATGAGCCCGCAAAGATACACTCCGCAGCCAGGGAAAAGCGGAATATTCCCTGTCGGCCGGAGCCCGTGGCCCCGAAGGGAGCGCCGCTTTCGGCCAAACCGGTGAAAGAGGAAGACTTGGGCGGGTTCGAGGAGTTTTAGGCGGCAGGGGGCCATACTCCTCAGACAACTCCTGCGGAATAAGCGATCATACGGGCCTGAGCATTCCTCATGCCCCGGCCTTGCACGCGCCCTCAGTCGTATTCGTAGAAGCCCTTGCCGGTCTTGCGGCCGAGCCATCCGGCCTCGACATACCTGCGAAGGAGAGGACAGGGGCGGTATTTCGAATCGCTGAATCCGTGATACAGAGTCTCCATAATGGCCAGGCAGGTGTCCAGCCCGATCAGGTCTGCCAGAGCGAGCGGGCCCATGGGGTGGTTCATGCCGAGCTTCATGACCGTATCGATGTCTTCCCGTGATCCCACGCCGTGATACAGGCAGTATACAGCCTCGTTGATCATGGGCATGAGGATGCGGTTGGAGATGAAGCCGGGATAGTCGTTCGCCTCTGCCGGGGTTTTGCCGAATTTCAGCGCGAGATCCCAGGTGACCCGGAACGTCTCGTCCGAGGTAGCCAGCGCTCTGATGACCTCCACGAGCTTCATGACCGGCACCGGGTTCATGAAGTGCATGCCCGCCACCCTGTCCGGCCTCTTCGTGTTTGCCGCAATCCTGCCGATGGGGATGGACGAGGTATTGGATGCCAGGATCACCTGCTCTCTGCAGATTGAGTCCAGGTCGCTGAATATCTTGAACTTGATGTCCGGCCTCTCGGATGCCGCCTCCACGACATAGTCGGCGGCTTCCATATCCTTCAGATCGACGCTGGTTCTGATGCGCGAAACGATCATGTCCTTATCGCCCGAGCTCATCCTGCCCTTTTCCACCGATTTTCCAAGAAGCCGGGTGATGCCGTCGAGCCCTTTGTTCACGAGCTGCTCATTGATATCGTTCATGATCACGTTCAGGCCGCTCATAGCGGCTACCTGCGCGATCCCTGCGCCCATCTGGCCGGCGCCTATGACGCCGAAGGTCCTGATTTCCATTTTGTCCTCCTTGTCTGCAATCACGAGCGAAAGAACGCGTTCTCAGTCTCTTCTCACCACCAGGGCGACGGCCTCTCCGCCCCCCAGGCACAGGGATGCGCACCCGATCTTCATGTTCTGTCTGATCATCTCGTAGATCATGGTGGTAAGCACCCGTGCGCCGCTGGCGCCGATGGGGTGCCCCAGGGCGATCGAGCCGCCGTTGACGTTGACTTTTTCAGGATCGAGCTCGAGCTCTCTCATGACCGCAACGGTTGATCCGGCAAAGGCCTCGTTGATCTCGAAGATGTCGACGTCGTCGATGCCGATGCCTTCTTTCTTCAGGCACTTGGGCACCGCGAGCATGGGGGCGACGAGGACGTATTTCATGTCCAGCCCCGCGCTCGCCTGTGCCCCCACGGTGGCAAGCACAGGGCAGCCCAGCTCTTCGGCCTTTTCCTTGGCCATGACCACCACGGCCGAGGCTCCGTCGGAAATGGACGAGGAATTGCCGGCAGTGGTCACGCCGCCTTTCTGAAAGGCGGCAGGCATCTTCGAGAGGGTGTCGTAGCCGGTGTCCCGGGGGCACTCGTCGGTATCGAAGATCATCGGGTCGCCTTTCCTCCGCGGCACGGCGACCGGAACGATCTCGTCTTTGAAGGTGCCCTGCCGGACTGCGCTCACCGCCCGGGTGTAGCTCAGCACGGCGTATCGGTCCTGGTCTTCTCTGCTGATGTGGTACTTCTGCGAGCACAGCTCGTTGGAGATGCCCATGTGGAAGTCGTTGACGATGTCCCACAGGCCGTCGTGTACCATATGGTCCTGGATGACCCCCGGGCCCATGCGGTAGCCGAAGCGCCCTTTCTCCAAATAGTACGGGGCGGCGCTCATATTCTCCATACCTCCCGCGACGATCACGTCCGCGTCGCCCACGGCAATTGCCTGGGCGGCCAGCATGACAGCCTTCAGGCCGGACCCGCAGACCTTGTTGACGGTGATGCACTCGGTCTCCCAGGGCATGCCCGCCTGGACAGCCGCCTGTTTCGCGGGGTTCTGGCCGTATCCGCAGGGCAGCACCATCCCCATGATGACCTCATTCACGTCTTCCTTCCGGATCCGCGAGCGGCGGATCGCCTCTTCGATGACCAGCGCGCCGAGCCTCGTGGCTCCGATTCCGGCAAGACTCCCATTGAAACTGCCCAGCGGTGTTCTCACCGCACCCGTTATGACTGCCTGTCTCATTGGATCCTCCGCACATTCACTCATGGATTCGTGCATCCATGCTCTCAGCTCCATACCATATGCTTAAAAAGAGACATTCATGGCAAGGAAACATTTAAGTAAATCATACGGCTAAAAAAAGCAAGATCTGGTGGAGCCATTGCCGTCGCTCGTTCTCTCGAGGGTGCCGCCTGTCTGGGCGAAGCGAAAAGACCTTGTTTTTTTGACGGTCAGACGGCATGATAAAAGGGTGAAGTGAAGGGGGAGGCTTTATGGCATCACAGATAGACGAGATCACAATCCAGTATGAAGAAGACGACCGCGTGATCGTGGAGGAGCTCGACAAGGAGATTCTTTCCAAGGGAGCATGGACCACGATCATCTTCCGCTACCGCCAGTGGGATCCCAAGGTCGAAGGCTTCGGTCCCGAGCGGTATTCCATCCGCAGGTACCGCAAGGTGAACAACGAATACCGCCAGCAGTCCAAATTCACCATCTCGAGCATCCAGCAGGCTCAGAAAATCATCGAGACCCTTCAGCGCTGGATCGGCGGATCCGAAGACTAAACTCTGCAACAAATCTCGAGGGGTCAGGTCTTGACATGTGACATTTGGACGGCTCCAAATGTCACATGTCAAGACCTGACCCCTAGTGTTCCTCTAGTTCTTTCGGGGTTCGGGGAGCTTTTCCGGGCAGAACTCGCGCATGGGCCCGCTTGTCGTGATGTTGCCTTCGAGGTCGACGGCAATCCAGTCCATGCCCCTCTTTTCGAGCTCGTCTTTGAGCGTTTGAGGGCCCTTTACGAACAGGGCCGTGGCCCATGCATCCGCATCGGTGCCGGTGTCGGCGATGATGGTGGCGCTGGAGAGAACACGGGCGGGCCGCCCTGTGGCCGGGTCCAGAATATGGGAATAGCGGATTCCGTTCTGGACGAAGAAACGCTCGTAGTCTCCGGAAGTTGCCACCGATCGGTTCCTGACGGGAATCGTGGTAAATACGCCGGGTCCTCTGGGGTGCTTGATCCCGACCTTCCACGTACGTTCGCCGAATGCCGTGATGTCGCCTCCTGCGTTGACAAGCCCGCTCTCTATGCCGGATTTCTTCATGGCCTCTGCAGCACGGTCAGCCGCGTAGCCCTTGGCGATCCCCCCCAGATCGATCTGGAGGCCTTTGGGGATTTCTATCGTCACACCGTCCGGGCTCAGGCTGACCGCTTCATCCGAAGGAAGGCTCTTCCAGGCGGCGAATTCGCTCTCGGTGGGCAGGCGGTGAGGATGAAGGCCCGTGAATCCCCATGCGTCCAGGATGGGTCTCAGCGTAATGGAAAACCCTCCTGATGAGGAGGCGTGAATCTCCTTTGAGATCCGGACGAGACAGTACACTTCCCGGTCCTTGAGGGTGCGGCTGCGGTTGAGCTCGTCGATGAGCGAGTTTTCGTATCCCAGACGAGTGTCGAGCCGCTTGAGCTCGCGGATCGCTTCCTTGAAGGCTTTTTCCGCCTGGTTCCGGGATCCCTCCGCCAGCAGCTCCACGAAGGTGTCCATGAGAAAGACCTTGGTGGATCGGGTATCCTCTCCTGGCATGCGGTGCCACAGAGAGATGATCAGAGCCACAAGAAGGATTGCGATGACAGCGATGGTCTTTTTCACGGCAGGGAAGGGAAGGGGGCGGAGGGGCTCCGCCCCCTTCGGCATCTATTTCTTAATGCTGTAGAGCACGTCTTTGCCTCTGAACACCGAGGCGGATCCAAGCTCTTCCTCGATACGGATGAGCTGGTTGTACTTCGCGAGGCGCTCGCCCCTGGATGCAGAGCCGGTCTTCAGCTGGCCTGCGAAGCAGCCCACGGCCACGTCGGCGAGCCAGTTGTCCTCGGTCTCGCCGGAGCGGTGCGAGAAGACATAGGTGAACCCCGCACGCCGGGCCATCTCGATGGTCTGGACCGTCTCGGTCAGGGTGCCGATCTGGTTGACCTTGATAAGGATCGCGTTGGCGGAATGCTCTTCGATTCCCCTCTTGAGGAATTTCGAGTTGGTGACGAACAGATCGTCGCCCACGATCTGAATCCTCGATCCCAGGCGCTTCATCATAAGGTTCCAGCCGCTCCAGTCATTCTCGTCGAGCCCGTCTTCGATAGAGACGATAGGGTACTTCCCGATCAGGTCTTCGTAGAAGTCGATCATCTCTTCCGATGTGCGCTCCGGGTCTTTCTCGGATGCCAGGATATACTTGCCGTCTTTGAAGAAGGAGCTCGCCGCGGCGTCGATGGCGATGGCCACGTCCACACCGGGCTTGTAGCCGGCCTTCTCGATGGCCTGGACGATGAGCTGGAAGGGCTCCTCGTTGGATTTCAGGTTCGGGGCGAACCCGCCCTCGTCTCCCACACCCGTGGCATAGTCATGCTTGATGAGAATGTCGCGCAGCGCATGGAAGGTCTCGGCCGCGTATCTCAAGGCCTCCCGGAAGTTGGGTGCGCCCAGTGGGGCGATCATGAACTCCTGGAGATCCACGTTGTTGTCGGCGTGCTTGCCGCCGTTGATGATGTTCAGCAGGGGCACTGGAATCTCGCGGGCGAAGGCCCCCCCGATATAGCGGTACAGGGGCATTCCCAGGAACACCGACGCCGCACGCGCGACGGCCACGCTCACGCCCGTAGTGGCATTGGCTCCGAGCTTGGACTTGTTCTCGGTCTCGTCGATCTCGAGCAGCAGGGCGTCGATCCCGGCCTGGTCGAAGACGTCCATTCCCACGAGTTGAGGGGCGATCTTGGTGTTCACGTTGTCCACCGCCTTTTCCACGCCCTTGCCCCTGTATCTCTTGGGATCGCCGTCCCGCAGTTCTATGGCTTCGTTCTGACCAGTGGAGGCTCCCGAAGGGACGGATGCCCTGCCCATGTCGCCGGTGGAGAGATAGACGTCCACTTCCACAGTGGGGTTTCCCCGGGAATCAAGAATCTCCCTGGCGATGACATCAAGAATTTCACTCATATGGATTATCCTCCTTCGTCTTTATTTCTCGATTTGCCTAAAGGCCGATGACAACGCAGGTGATGCCGCGGGCATTGAACGATTCCGCCTGCTTACGGGCCTGCTCAAGCGAGGTGAACTCCCCGTGCCGCACCCGGTAGAATCGTTTTCCCTGGGCGGTTGCCTCCTCTATGTTTGACGGGTAACCGAGTGTCCGGAGTCTCTGCGCCACTGTCACGGCGTTCCGCCTTTCCGTAAATGCACCGAACTGCAGGGTGTATCTGGCTTCTGATGTGCGTGAAATCTGTAGCACTTCAACCCGCACCTTTGCAATACCTTCTTTCACCATACCCAGATGTCTGGCAGCCCCGTATGACAGGTCGATGATCCTTTCTCCTACGAACGGACCTCTGTCGTTGATGGGCACGACGATGGAGCGGCCGTTGCCGAGGTGTGTGACCCTCACCGTGCTTCCCAGGGGGATGGTCTTGTGAGCGGCGCTGAAGCCGTACATATCGTAGATTTCGCCCGAAGCCGTTGGCCTTCCGTGAAAGTCCTTACCGTACCAGGATGCGATTCCTTCCTCCTGCCGAATGCTGGTTCCGGGCCTCCATGAAGCGCATCCATACGCCAGGAGGACGAGCAGAAGCGCAATGGCCGAACGGCTAATTCTCCAGGAAGGTCTCCACATCTCTGATGAGTTTTTGCAGCTCTTGTTCATCGGCCAGTCGGTTTTTGTCGTTGATGAGCCCCTTCTTCCGGAAGGTGTCAAGGGCGCCTTTGTACACGGGCAGGCACAGGGCCTCGTACCGCCGGATCTCGCCCTTCTTGTAGAGACGCGATGCAAATCTGTTGATCGCCTTCAAGGGGTCTTTCTTCCCGAGGTCCTTGGTCTTCAGAAGGTAACGGGCCGCGCACAGGTACGACTCGAGGTAGTTTTCCAGAAGGCCGTCGAACATGACGGCTATGTCCCTCTTCTCCGGGTTGATCGTGTACACCGACCTCGAGTGAATGACGATCCGCGAATCGATCATATACTTGAGCGCCTTTTCCAGGCTCTCCATGTCGAGGATGAATTCGTTTTCCAGTAGTGCGGCCAGATTCTGCACCTGCCGCCTGAACATCTTCTCGTCGAGGCCCTGGATATATTTGAGGAGCACGTTGCTGATAAGAGAAGCCGGAACGAAGAAGTTGAGGATAGTGTTCTTGTAGTATTCCAGGTGAATCCGGTCCTCTCCTTCCGCGACCAGGAGATTCGTGTCGTCTTCCTGCTCCGCCATGTCGAGGGTGACGAGTTTCTTGCTCCTCAGGAGAGCGTATGCCTCGTCGAAGGCGGCGCGTTCGTCTGCGAGCTTGGGCGACAGATTGCACCCGAGAAAGCAGAGGTAGTCCAGGAAGGTGTGGAACCCTGCGCGAAGGGCATCCTCTTCGACAGCCGAGGCATGGCTGGTTATCACGCACGAGAGAACGGCAAACGGCGTGGCCACGGTCTGCTGGTAGATCGACGAGATGATCCTTCCCGCTACCGCGTCGTAGAGCTCCTCTTTCTGTCCGCTGTCCATCTTGGAGTAGGAGGTCCTGTGTTTCATGAACTCGTTCAGGGAGATGGGCCGGGCGAAGCGGATATACACCTTGCCGTAGCGGTTTTTCAGAATGGATCCCGCCTTGAGGAGCTGCCAGAAATTCTCTTTCTCTTTTGGAGCGCCCTTCATTTCGCGGATATACGAGCTCTCCTCCACCACGATGTCGTATCCGACGTAGACGGGAACGAATATGACGTCTCTGCTCACCCCTGATTCCCACCCCTGGATGATCATGGAAAGGAGCCCTTTTTTGGGGAGCATGAGCTTGCCCGATCTGCTCCTCCCGCCTTCGATGAAGAACTCCATCGGGATCCGCTCCTGGAGTATTGTCCGTACATACGCGGCAAACGTATGTGCGTACAGGGGGTTGTCCTTGAAGGTGCGTTTCATGAAAAAGGCTCCGCCCCTGCGCAGAATGGACCCGATGGGGAAGAAGGACAGATTGATGCCGGCCGCTATCACCGGCACGCTCATCCAGTGCTGGAAGAGGCAGTAGGAAAGGATGAGGTAGTCGATATGGCTCTTATGGCACGGCACGTACACCAGCGAGCCGTTTCTGGCCATCTCCTTGACTGTCTGGACCCCAGACTCGTCGATATCGAGGCCTTCGTAGATATTGTTGAACACCCAGCTCAGGCACCGGTAGAGAAAACCGATGACCCTGGG